>NZ_JACBXH010000037.1:0-43338 GCF_041381355.1 Pseudomonas sp. LM13 | reverse complement strand
CCTTATCAACCTTCTGCAGCGTATACGTCAGCATGAGGACCGCAATGATGATGGAGCTAGTGAGCAGCTCAACCCGAAAGCGTTTGTTTTCTCTCAGATGCGCTTTCATGCACAGCGGATCAAGTTCGATAAGCATCACATAAAGCCCCGATTCCTCCTGCACCAAGAGTGCTCGATCAATGATGCGGAGCTTCAGATGCATCGCGTTGGCTTGCTGAAGATGAAAATGCAAAGCTTGCCGAGATTGCGGTAGTGCTGGGGGAATGTGCATGAGATTCCGACCCTGGTCTGGGCGGGCATGGCACAAGTATTCATAAAGTGTCATCGCTGCAAATGCAGGAGATTCTTTCGAATAGCGCCCTGGAGAGGGTGGAACGTTCTCGAGTACATCAAGGGCGGCGTAAATGTACCGGGCAGCGTCGCTCGCCACGTTCTGGTTGCTGGTTCCGAGCGGCCAGTCAAAGCGTACGAACCCGACCCCAAGCGCTTTTACCAGTGCGGGTGTTGGTGTGAGTGCGAAGAAAATTTCGCCCCCTGGCTCGTGGCTATAGAGCACTACACGCTCGGCACTCTCTTTCATCATGCGAGCGTGGGCGACCGAAAGGTCTTGGTTCGCGAGCTTCATTGGCGACGGGCGGACTTTCCAAACTCGGTCGGCGAATTTGAGTGCCTCCGCTACCGCCAAGTGAAACCTTTGGAGGTCAGCCAGCAGGCGGTCAGAAAAGAGCTCAACGTAGTGCTCGGTCGCCTTGGCAAGGAACTGCTCGAAAGCCGTGTTCAGATAACTCGCAAGGTCGCGGGCAAGTGCTTCGTCGTGGCTGAGCGACCACCGGATTTGCGCAGGCAGTTTCGGGTTGGCCGCGAAGTGCTTCGGGAATGTGAGGTAGTACTGAAAGCCAGTGTTGGCTTGATAGACCAGGTGAGGGACACCTGTTTTGCTTTGACGCTTGGACATGATGGCATACCTTTTGGATTCACAGACGGACTGTGAGTAATCCAATGCCATCAAATCTGGTCTGAAACCCGCATTCTAGACGGGTTTCAGTGTTGAAATGGTGGAGCCGGGGGGATTTGAACCCCCGTCCGCCAGCTCTCCGCTATTGGTTCTACATGCTTAGCCAGATCTACTGAGTTAACTCCGCGCCGCCCGATTGGCAGGGTGCTTGGAGCGAGCTGTATGAGTTTTAGCCGTTACGTCTACAGCGAACTTGGCGGCGATCCTGTTCTATCTGACGGTCATTTCGGGTTTACAGGCATCCCCTAGTGACCGCTGGAGCCGAAGCTACCAGATGAAGGTTAGGCGGCTAGCGCGTACCCTTCGTAGTTGTCGTCGTTGGCAACTATAGGTTTGCAACAGTTTATTTACGAGTTCTGTTACCAACTCGGCATGCCCCTCAAGTTTCGTTACCGGCGTCGAATCCTAATCGGCCCCTGGTGCAGCTTGTGGTGCTGGGCGCGAGTGTACGGCGATCTTTACGATGTGTCGATCACTTTTTAATCATGCTGATCAGAAAATGATCAGTCGCGGCGGCGGGCTCGCGGGATACGATCCCGCCGCCATGGCTCAGTTGCCGGCGCCCGAACCGGAGCCAGCGGTGCCGCCGCTGCCGGAGCTGCCTGGGCCCTTGAGCTCTTGCAGGGCCTTGGTGGAGTGAGCGATGCAGCCCTCGGTGTCGCCAGCTTGCTGGGCCTGCTTGGCCTGCATGACATGTTCCTCGACCTGGCTCTTGGCTGGTTCGCCGAGTGTGGTGCTCTGGGTGGCCATGTTGTCTTCGATCTCCTGAAGATTGGTCTGGCACAGGTCCTGGGCGGCGAAGACGGCGGGACTGGCGAGCAGTACGGCGGATGCGAGCAGTGCGTGAATTTTCATGGTGAGTCCTCCAGTCTTGTGGACTTCCCGGGCCTGCCTGAAAACTGCGGAAATGGCGGCGCCGAGTCGAATCGAACCCGTCAGGGGCTCTGAAATTCCGACTGCGATTGCGCATGAGCGTTCATCGAAATGCCACAAACGAAACGGCCCCGGCATTGCGCGCGGGGCCGTTTCGCCATTCAGGCCGGCGTGGCCGCCTTGCGCCGGGTGACGCGGTCGACCAGGTAGACCAGGCCGTGATAGTCGATCTCGCCATGACGTGACAGGCCGATCTCGCAGGTGCGGCTGGTGGAGATGCCTTCCTCGCAGATCTGCACGGCGTTCTTCAGGCTGCGCAGTGCGTGCTCGTTCAGTTCCGGCGTGGTGAAGCCCTTGTCGCCGGCGAAGCCGCAGCAGTGGATGCCTTCGGGCACCACGACTTCCTTGGCGCAGTGGCGGGCGATGTCGATCAGCGCCTGCGCTTCGCCCAGGTGCTGGGTGCTGCAGGTGATGTGCACGGCGATCGGCTTGTCCTGCGGGACGAAGTCCAGCTTGTCGAGCAGGTGCGTGCGGATGAAACGCACCGGGTCGTACAGATCGAGGCGCTGATCGGTCAGGCCCTGGACCAGGCGCAGGGTGCAGGGGCTGGTGTCGCAATAGATCGGGTCGAGCCCGCCGCGGCTGGCCTTGAGCAGCGCGTCGAGCATTTCCTGGCGCTTGCGTTCGCCATGTTCGGCATAGCCCTTGGAAGCGAACGGCTGGCCGCAGCACAGGTCGTTCAACTGTTCGGGGAAGATCACCTGGTAGCCGGCCTTTTCCAGCAGGCTGCGGGTCTTGTCGAGTAGCGGCTCCTGTTCCTGATCGTGCGCGGCCGGGCCCATGGCGCGGGATACGCAGGCGGCGAGGTAGACCACGCGCGGGCGCTCATCGGTGGGCGACGCCTTGGGCAGGTTCAAACGTTGCAGCGGCTGCGGCGTAGCTGGCGTCCACTGGGGCACACGGCCCTTGCTGGCGCGGGTCATGGTCGCCGACAGCTTGGCCAGGTTGCGCGTACCCATGATCAGGTGTGCGCCGTTGGCCACATGCAGCATGAAGCGGGTGCCTTGCACGGCGGTGGCGAAATGCTCGGCCAGCCAGTTGGCGGTACCGGTTTTGTTCGCCTCACGGCCGCGCAGCTTGCGTACCAGATCGCCGGTGTTGATGCCGACCGGGCAGCGCTGGGCGCAGAGGCCGGTGGCCGCGCAGGTGTCGACGCCGTGGTAGTGGTAGAGCCGCTCGATTTCCGTGGTGTCGACACCCGCGCGCTTGCGCGCCTGGATGTCGCGCCAGATCACGATGCGCTGGCGTGGCGTCAGGGTCAGTCCGTTGGACGGGCAGACCGGCTCGCAGAAGCCGCACTCGATGCACTTGTCGACGATCTCGTCGGCGGCCGGCAGCGGCTTGAGGTTCTTCAGGTGGATGTCCGGGTCTTCGGAGAGCACCACATCCGGGTTGAGGATGCCGGTGGGGTCGAGCAGGCGCTTGATCTTCCACATCAGCGCGTAGGCCTCGCTGCCCCATTCCAGCTCGACGAAGGGCGCCATGTTGCGCCCGGTGCCGTGCTCGGCCTTGAGTGCGCCGCCGAACTCGACAGCCACCAGCTGCGCCACTTCGCCCATGAAGGCCTCGTATCGGGCGACCTGCGCCGGATCGTCGAAGCCCTGGGTGAAGACGAAGTGCAGGTTGCCTTCCAGCGCGTGGCCGAAGAGGATCGCCTCGTCGTAGCGGTGCTTGTCGAGCAACTCGATCAGCCGATTGACGCCCTCGGCCAGACGCTCGACCGGGAAGGTCACGTCCTCGATGATCACCGTGGTGCCGGTCTGGCGTACGGCGCCGACTGCCGGGAACGTGTCCTTGCGGATTTTCCACAGCTGGTTGTAGACAACCGGGTCTTCGCTGAAGTCGACCTGCTTCTCCACCGGGAAGTGCGCGATGGAGGTCATGATCAGATTGATCTGCTCGTGCAGCAGCGACTGACTGGCGGCGCGTGATTCGATCAGAAGCGCGCAGGCCGTCGGCGACAGTTCCTTCACCCACTCGGGCATCCCGGCCTTGTGCTCGACCGAGCGCAGGCTGCGGCGGTCGAGCAGCTCCACGGCTGACACCGGTTGCTGCTTGAGCACTGGCACGGCGAGGCAGCAGGTTTCCACGTCGGGGAACACGACCAGCGCGCTGGCTTTGTGCGGGTGATCCGGCACGGTGTCGTAGGTCACCGCGCTGATGAAGCCCAGCGTGCCTTCGGAACCGACCATCAGGTGGTTGAGGATATCCAGCGGCTCGTCGTAGTCGACCAGCGCATTGAGCGAGAAACCGGTGGTGTTCTTCAGCCGGTACTTGTGGCGGATCTTTGCCGCCAGTTCGGCATTGGCGCGGGTTTCGCGGCCCAGCTCGGCCAGTTGCTCGAGCAGGGCGGCATGGCTCTGGCGGAACGCGGCGACGCTGGCGGCATCCTCGCTGTCGACCACGGTGCCGTCGGCCAGCACGACGCGCAGGCCGGCGAGGGTTTTGTAGGTGTTCTGCGCCGTGCCGCAACACATGCCGCTGGAATTGTTGGCGACGATGCCGCCGATCTTGGCAGCGTTGATCGAGGCCGGATCAGGGCCGATCTTGCGCTGAAATGGCGCGAGGACTGCGTTGGCATTGGCGCCGATGACGCCGGGTTGCAGGCGGATCTGCTCGCCGCCGTTGCGAATCTCGCGGCCGTTCCAGTTGTCGCCGAGCACGATCAGCACCGAGTCGCTGATCGCCTGGCCGGACAGGCTGGTGCCGGCGGCGCGGAAGGTCACCGGCACGTTCTCGGCATGCGCCAGCTTGAGCAGCCTGACCACTTCGGCTTCGGTTTCGACGCGTACCACCAGCTTGGGCACCAGCCGGTAGAAGCTGGCGTCGGTGCCGAAGGCGAGGGTGGAAAGCGGGTCGTCGAAGCGCCGCTCGACCGGGATCAGGCACTCGACTTCGCGGAGGAACGCCGCCGGCAAGGGCGCACGTTCGAGCTGGGCGGCCGCGTTCATGCGTCCTCCAGAATCAGCAGGACCAGATCCTTCGGCCCGTGGGCGCCATAGGCCAGCACCTGCTCGATGTCGGCGGTTTTCGATGGGCCGGAAACCAGCAACGCATTGGTCGGCATGCCGGCGGCCCACTGGAACTTCTGCTGGATCTCGTAGAAGTTGTCGTGAATCTCGCTGGCCTTGAGGATGGCGAAATGCACCGGCGGCACCAGGCTCATCAGGCGCGGCTCCTCGCGGGTGGGCCACATGATCAGGCTGCCGGTGGAGGCGATGGCGCCGAGGGTGCCGGTGAGGCTCGCCGGGGTGTCGTTGAACAGCTCGTCCTTCCAGTCCTCGACCGGGCGGTCGTAGGCCTTCAGCGCCGGCAGGCCTTCACGGCCGGCGCAATGCGCGGCGAAGCGCTGGCCGTACGGCGTGGTCGGGGCGATCAGCAGGCTCGGCAGCTGACGGTCATGCAGCAGCTGTTCCAGCAGGGCGGGCCAGCCGGCGTCCGTGGTCTGGTGGATTTCGGTGTGCACCGCTTCCATCAGCTGACGCAGACGGGCGATACGCTGTTCCGGCGCGTAGCTCCAGGGCTGGGTCACCAGCGACTCGTCGTAGTCATCGACGATCGGCGTAGTGCCCTCCAGGCTTTTTTTTAGCTTGGCGAGAATGTTGGCCTTGGCGCTCATCGCTTGCCCTCCAGGTGTTCCTTGGCCAGCTCGTGCAGCGAGCGGGCAGCCGGTTTCGGTGCGCTGTGGTTCTGCGTCCAGGGGCCGATGTTTGATGGCGTCAGGGCGCGCAGGCGTGTGGCGAAGAAGCCGAACAGGCGGTACAGCGTCGGGCTGGTGTTGAGCAGGCGCCAGCCGGCCCAGATCAGCCGTTCCTGCCTGGAGTACTTGCTGCCCTGGCCGCGCATGACCTTGTGCGGATCGTCCGGCGCCTTGACGTTTTCCTCGCGCAGGCGGCGCAGGAGGGTCGGAATCGGGATCTTCACCGGGCAGACTTCGCCGCAGGCGCCGCACAGCGACGAGGCGCTGGGGTGATCCGGCACCTTGTCCAGACCGACCATGTGCGGAGTGATGATCTTGCCGATCGGGCCAGGGTAGACCTCGCCGTAGGTGTGGCCGCCGACGCGGGTGTACACCGGGCAGTGGTTCATGCAGGCGCCGCAGCGGATGCAGTTGAGGGTCTGGCGCAGCTCGCTGTCGGCGAAGGCCTGGCTGCGGCCGTTGTCCAGCAGGATCAAATGCACTTCCTGCGGGCCGTCGAGCTCGTGCGCCTTGCGCGGGCCGGAGATCATGTTGACGTAGGTGGTGATCGGCTGGCCGAGCGCCGAGCGAGTCAGCAGCGAGAGCAGCGGGACCACGTCGCGCAGATTCTCCACCACCTTCTCGATACCGGTGACGGCGATATGCACCGGCGGCACGGTGGTGCTCATGCGGCCGTTGCCTTCGTTTTCCACCAGCAGCAGGGTGCCGGTCTCGGCCACCGCGAAGTTCACCCCGGAGACGCCGATATCGGCCTCGAAGAACTTCTGCCGCAGCGTGCGGCGACCGATCTGAATGAGTTGGTCGACGTCCTTGGTGTACTCCACGCCGAGTTTCTCGTGGAACAGGGACGCGACCTGGCCGGCGTTCTTGTGGATCGCCGGCATGATGATATGAGAAGGCTTCTCGTGGTCGAGCTGGACGATGTACTCGCCCATGTCAGATTCCAAGCATTCGATGCCATGGCCGTCGAGGAAATGGTTCATCTCCATCTCTTCGCTGACCATCGATTTGCCCTTGATCACTTGTCGCGCCTCGTGAGCGCGGGCGATCTCGAGGACGATGTTGTTCGCCTCGTCTACCGTCTCCGCCCAGTGCACTTTCACACCGTTGCGGGTCAGGTTGGCTTCCAGCCGCTCGAGCAGTTCGGGCAGCTTGGACAGTGCGCGGGCGCGGATATGGTTGCCCATCTCGCGCAGCCGCTCGCGTTCGTCGGCATCGCTGAACGCCGCGGCGCGCTTGGTCATCAGCGAGTCCATGGCGGTGCGGAAGTTGCGCCGAAGCTGCTCGTCCTTCAGTGACTTGCGGGCACGGGCGCGGAAATCCGGATCGCCGGCGTTCTCGATCTGAATCGCGGGAATACGCTGTTCGGCGTTCATCGGGCACCTCCGGTGCGTTGCCAGAGGAAGCTCGCCAGGTGCTGGCCGCGCAGGGCTTCACGCTGCTTTTCCAGCGAGCCGTTGATGTTCATCAGGCAGCCGCAGTCGGCGCTGACCACCTGATGCGCGCCGGACTTCTTCAGCGCTCGGGTCTTGTCCAGCACCATGGCGCCGGAAATATCGGGCATGCGCACGCTGAAGGTGCCGCCGAAGCCGCAGCATTCGCTCTCGTGGTCATGCTCGACGCGCTCGACCTGGCCCAGCTGGGCGAGCAGGGCGCGGCCGTGCAGGTGCGTGTTCATCTCGCGGCGGGCCGAGCAGGACGTATGCAGGGCGACCTTGGTCGGTGTGCCGGCATCCTTGAACTCGACCTTGCAGACATTGAGCAGGAACTCGGCCAGCTCGAAGGTGCGCTCGGCCAGCGCCTGGGCCTTCTTCAGCGTTGCCGGCTCGTCCTTGAACAGGTCCAGATAGTGGTGGCGCAGCATGCCGGCGCAGGAACCGGAAGGGACGACCACCGGCCAGTCGTTGGCGAACAGCTCCAGCTGCGCGCGGGCGACCTTGCGCGCCTCGTCGGTATAGCCGGTGGTGTAGGCCGGCTGGCCGCAGCAGGTCTGGCCCTGCGGGTAGTGCACGGTCAATCCTTCGCGTTCGAGCAGGTGGATGGCATCCAGGCCAGCCTCGGGATAGAACAGATCCACCACGCAGGTACCGAACAGGTAAACCTGGCTCGGCTTGGCAGGATATTCGCGTGGTTTGGGCAGCGGCGGTGCGACGCGGGTGGCGTTCGGCGCGGCGTTGTAGAAGAGTTCGCTCATCGGCTTGGTCTCCGGGTGGGCCCGGTTATCCGCAAACTGCGGGAGGTTGAAGCGCTCTTGCCCCGCATGAGCGGGGCAAGGTTTCACGGTTGTCTTACTTACCGACCAGCGGGTCGGTCACGCCCATCACGTAGATCGCGATCAGACCGATCGCCCCCGTGAACAGTACGTAGTACAGCGTAGGCCAAACGGTCTTGCGCAGCGTGGAGCCTTCGCGGCCGAGCAGGCCGACGGTAGCGGATGCGGCGACCACGTTGTGGATCGCAACCATGTTGCCCGCAGCCGCACCGACGGCCTGAGTGGCGACTACCATTGCTCCGGAGATGCCCAGCGACTGTGCGACACCAAACTGGAACTGGCTGAACATCATGTTGCTGACGGTGTTGGAGCCAGCCAGGAACGCGCCGAGTGCACCTACGGCGGGAGCGAGCAGCGGGTAGATGCTGCCGACGCTATCGGCGACGTAGCGCGCCATGACGATCGGCATGCTGGCCAGCTCGGCGCCGTTGACGCCGGAGTTGATCAGGATGCGCACCATCGGCACGGTGAACAGCAGGACGAAGCCGGCGCTGAGCAGCACGCCGCTGGATTCCTTTACCGCAGCCTTCAGCTCGGAAACGCGCATGCCGTGCAGGAAGAAGGTGATCAGCACCACCATGACGAGAATGCCGCCCGGGAGGTACAGCGGCTCGATGCCTGCACTGACGCCGGTCTCGCCAAGGATGTTGGCAAAGGCGATGGAGACGGACTTCAGCGTGGCAGTGACCTGCGGAAATACCCGGCTGACGACCAGGATCGCACCGACCAGGACATAGGGCAGCCAGGCGCGGAAGGCGCTCATCGGGCGCGCCGCGATGTCGTCCAGCTTCATTTCGATGGTACCCAGCCATTCGGCCGGCCACTCTTTGGCGTCGGCGAAATCCCAGGTGCGCTTCGGGGTCAGGAAGTTGAAGCGTGCCGCGGTGGTGACGATAGCGAGACCGACCAGGCCGCCGAGCAGCGACGGGAATTCCGGGCCGAGGAAGATACCGGTGGCGGCGTAGGGCAGGGTGAACGCCAGACCAGCGAAGATCGCGAACGGCAGCACTTCGAAGCCGGCTTTCCAGCTCTTCTCCTTGCCGAAGAAGCGCGTCAGCATCAGCACCATGACCAGCGGCATCACGGTGCCGACGATGGCATGGGTGATCGCCACACTGCTGGTGATCTGCTGCAGGAAGGCTTGCCAGCTGGAACCCTGCGCAACCAGTTGCGCGCCGATGGTGGCGGTATCCAGGCCGCTGTTGATGCCTACGACGATCGGCGTACCGACCGCGCCGAACGACACCGGCGTGCTTTGCACCAGCATGCCGAGCAGGACTGCGGCCATCGCCGGGAAGCCGACCGCAACCAGTAGCGGTGCGGCGATAGCGGCCGGGGTGCCGAAGCCGGAGGCGCCCTCGATGAAGCAGCCGAACAGCCAGGCGATGATGATGGCCTGGATACGACGGTCAGGGCTGATGGTGGTGAAGCCCGCGCGAATGGCGGTAATGCCGCCGGAATGCTTGAGGGTGTTCAGCAGCAGTATCGCGCCGAAGATGATCCACAACAGGCCGAGGGTGATCACCAGGCCCTGCAGCGTGGAGGCGATGATGCGGGTGAAGCTCATGTCCCAGATGAACAGGCCGATTGCCGCGGTGAACAGGTAGACCAGCGGCATGGCGCGGCTGGCGGGCCAGCGCAGGCCGATCAGCATCACGGCCGCGAGCAGAATGGGAGTGAAGGCGAATAGTGCGAGCAGTCCGTTGGACATGTCAGGCGTCCCCTACGGTTCGATTCATATGGGGCCCTGAGTGGACCGTGGAATGGTTGTCGTGCACAGATCTCATGCTGAGTCCTCTTATTGTTAGTCGCCTCTGTAAATTGGTAATACCAATTGCCAGAAGCGAATGGCCAGCGTAAGAGCTGCGTCTGGGAGCGTCAATCAGGTGGGCATAGACTTTGGTCGCAGCCGCTGACCTTGTATGGCCGTGAGCCGACGGCTAGCATTCTTCGACTGGTAAGACCATTTCGAGGTGGATATGGACGTGGGCATGGTGCGTCAGCGGCGGCTGGCCGACGATATCGTCGCGCAGTTGGAAACCATGATTCTGGAAGGCACCCTCAAGGCCGGTGAACGGCTGCCGGCCGAGCGAATGCTGGCCGAGCGCTTCGGGGTGTCGCGGCCCTCCCTGCGCGAGGCGATCCAGAAGCTCGCGGCCAAGGGCCTGCTGATCAGTCGGCACGGTGGCGGCACCTTCGTCGCCGAGTCGCTGGGCTCCACCTTCAGCGACCCGTTGCTGCACCTGCTGGAAAACAACAGCGATGCCCAGCGCGACCTGCTGGAGTTCCGGCATACCCTGGAGGGCAGCTGTGCGTACTACGCGGCGCTGCGTGCGACCGAGGTGGATCAGAAGCGACTCACGGAGGCCTTCTCGGCATTGCAGGATTGCTACACCCGTGAGGGCAAGGTGACTCGCGCGGAAGAGGGCGCGGCCGACGCGCAGTTCCACCTGGCGATTGCCGAGGCCAGCCACAACGCGGTGCTGCTGCACACCATTCGTGGCCTATTCGATCTGCTCAAGCGCAACGTGGTGACCAATATCGGCGGCATGTACGCCCTGCGCGACGAGACTCGCGACATGCTGATGAGCCAGCATCGCGAGTTGTACGAGGCGATCATGGCGCGGCGTGCGGTGGAGGCGCGCGACGTCATCCATCGGCACATCAACTATGTACAGGAAGTGCTTGCCGAAGGTCAGCAGGAAGCCCAGCGGCTGGCGCGCGCGCAGCGTCGGCAGGAGCGGGTAGGGGCATCGCAGAAGGCAGGCTGAGACGTGAGCGAGGCAAGGCTGGCGGGCGAAGCGGTGCTGCCTCGCCCGGGACCGATCAGTCGTCCTTGCCCTTGGTACGCATGGCGCGCTGGATTTCCCGATCGGAATCTCGCTCCTTTTCGGTGTGGCGCTTGTCGAATTCCTTCTTGCCCTTGGCCAGGGCGATCTCGCACTTGATCATGTGCTTCTTCCAGTACAGCGACAGTGCTACGCAGGCGTAGCCCTTCTGCTGCACGGCACCGAACAGCTTGCCCAGCTCACGCTTGTTGAGCAGTAGCTTGCGAGTGCGGGTCGGGTCGGCGATGACGTGAGTGCTGGCGCTGGTCAGCGGCGTGATGTGCGCACCCATCAGCCAGGCTTCGCCATCTTTGAGCAGCACATAGCTGTCGACCAGCTGCGCCTTGCCGGCGCGCATGCTCTTCACTTCCCAGCCGGCGAGGACGAGGCCGGCCTCGAACTTCTGCTCGATGAAGTAATCGTGTAGCGCTTTCTTGTTCAGCGCGATGGTCCCGGGGGACTGTTTCTTCTGTTTGGCCATAGGGGCGGCATTATAGGGAGTCCCGTTGCGGCTGGCGACAGCCTGCAACAGCGCCGGCGGCAGAAACTTGAGGGGCGGCCGCTAATCCCCGACAATGTGCCCGCTTCGCGCTGAGCGGCTTCGGCAAATGGTCGAGTCGCGGGTGCGGGCTGGCTGCGCCGACGTCTGGATGGCGCGCAATGAAACGACGACGTAGAAGGTCCGCATGACGACGCACATTCAACGTTCCGCGCTGCTGCCTTATCCCGCACACGCGCTGTTCGACATGGTCAACGACGTAGCCAGCTATCCGCAGTTCCTGCCCTGGTGCTCTGCGACCGAGGTGCTCTCCAGTAGCGAGACCGAAATGCATGCCAGCATGACCGTGGCAAAGGCTGGGCTCAGTCAGCGCTTCATGACGCGCAACGCGCTGGAACTTGGCAAGCGCATCGAGATGAAGCTGGAAGAGGGGCCGTTCAGTCACCTGCATGGCATCTGGGAATTCAAGGCGCTGGGTGAGAAGGCCTGCAAGATCAGTCTCGATCTGACCTTCGATTACGCCGGGCCGCTGGTCAAGGCGACGCTTGGTCCGCTGTTCAATCAGGCCGCCAATACCCTGGTGGACGCCTTTTGCGAGCGAGCGAAACAGCTCTATGGATAAGCCGTCGATTGCCGTCGAAGTGGTGTATGCGCTGGCCGACAAGCAAAAGCTGCTGCAGGTGACCGTGCCTGCCGGCACCACCGTCCGCGAGGCTGCGCTGCGTTCAGGGCTGGATGCACATTTTCCTGGTCTCGACCTCGCCAGCGCGCCGCTGGGAATATTCGGCAAGGCGGTGCCCAAGCCCGAAGAGCGGGTGCTGGCAGAGGGCGAGCGCGTCGAGATCTACCGGCCGCTGATAGCCGATCCGAAGGAGGTCCGTAAGCAGCGTGCGGCTAAGGCGGCGAAGAACAAGGCTGACGATGCGTAAGTAAAAGCTGGATACAAAAACGCCCGGGCAAGCCGGGCGTTGTCTTATTCGGTTTCCAGTGGCTCGGGAATCGGTACCGGAACGGCCTCCGCTTCGTCCACTTCGCGCTGGATCTGCTCCAGCAGCGATCCGGGCGCGGGGCGCTCTTCCGGCTGGCGGGGCGTGGCTGCGGGCGTGCTCGGGGCCTGAGGCTGGCGGCCGAGAATCTGTTCGTCACGGCTGACGCCCGGCATGAAGTCACCGGCCAGGCCCGCGAGCTGATCGTTGGCATTGAACACCAGGCTCACGCGCTCCTGCTGGCGCTGACTGCCGCCGGGCTGAATGCTGTAGAGGTAATCCCAGCGATTGGGGTGGAAGGTGTCGGTGATCAGCGGGTTGCCCATGATAAACCGCACCTGCTGGCGGGTCATTCCAGGTCGCAACTGGTCTATCATGTCCTGCGTGACGACATTGCCCTGTTGAATGTCGACCTTGTAAACCCCGGGAAATGAACAACCGGCGAGTGCGAACAGACCCACGAAGGTGAGGCTGGCCAGCATGAGCTTGGTGTTTTGCATCGGTGGGTGACTTCCACTATCTTGGCTGGGCAAAGAACCCGGATCATACCCGTATTGAAGGAGGCTGCGAAACAGCAGCAGCGAGAAAGCCAACCATGGTTGAAAATAGCGAACTACGTAAAGCAGGTCTCAAGGTAACGCTGCCGCGGGTCAAGATCCTGCAGATGCTGGATACGACCGATCGCCGTCACATGAGTGCCGAGGACGTCTACAAGGCATTGATGGAAGCGGGCGAAGATGTCGGTCTGGCGACCGTCTACCGTGTGTTGACTCAGTTCGAGGCGGCCGGCCTGGTAGTTCGGCACAACTTCGATGGTGGTCATGCCGTCTTCGAGCTGGCCGATAGCGGGCATCACGACCACATGGTCTGCGTCGATACGGGCGATGTCATCGAGTTCTTCGACCAGGAAATCGAAAAACTGCAGAAAGAAATCGTCAAGCGTCACGGCTACGAGCTGGTGGATCACAACCTGGTGCTCTACGTGCGCAAGAAGGACTGAGCCTCATAGATGTTGAAAAGGCGGCCATGGGCCGCCTTTTTTATGTCGCTCTGCTGGGCGTCAGGCCTGTGCGGAAGTGACCATCTGCCGGGCATGAGCCAAGGATTGTTCGGTCAGGTCGACGCCGCCGAGCATCCGTGCGATCTCCTCGACGCGTCCGGCTTGATCCAGCTCGGCCACGGCCGTGCGGGTTTCATCGCTGCCGCGGGCCTTGTGCACGAACAGGTGGTGGTGTCCTTGCGCAGCCACCTGCGGCAGGTGCGTGACGGTCAAGACCTGGCCACGCTCGCCGAGGCGGCGCAGCAGCTGGCCGACGATTTCCGCGGTAGGGCCGCCGATGCCGACATCGACTTCGTCGAACACCAGCGTCGGCACGCGCGACGTTTGTGCGGTGATCACCTGGATCGCCAAGCTGATCCGTGACAGCTCGCCGCCCGACGCGACCTTGGCCAGCGGTCGCAGTGGCTGGCCGGGGTTGGCGCTGACCAGGAACTCCACCTGTTCCAGGCCGTAGGGCGTGTACTCGCCTTCGGCTGCCGGCTTGAGCTGTACGCTGAAGCGCCCGCCGGGCATGCCCAGGCGCTGAATTTCTGTCTCGACCGCGCTCGCCAGCTCTTCGGCGGCTGCCTGGCGGTTGCGGCTCAGTTCGCCGGCTTTCTCCTCGTAGTGGCGAGCGTAGGCCGCCAGCTCTTCGCCGAGGCGCTCGACCGCTTCGTCATCGGCATTCAGCCCTTCCAGTTCTTCCAGCAGCTGCTGGTGCAGGTTGGGCAGTTCGCTCGGCTGTATGCGGTGCTTGCGCGCCAGGGTGTAGATGGTGTCCAGACGCTCCTCCAGCATCTGCTGGCGTTCCGGATCGGCGTCGAAATGGTCGACGAAGCGATTGAGCTCGCCGATCGCCTCTTCGACCTGGATCTGCGCGCTGGCCAGTAGGTTGACCGCTTCGCTCAGCGCCTGTGGCTGATTCTGGAAAGCGGTCAGCCGCTGCAGGCTGCTGGTCAGGGCAGAGAGCACGTTGCCGGCATCGCTTTCGCTGCACAGTTCCATGACCTGGCGGCAGGCGCCGAGCAGCTGTTCGGCGTTGGCCAGGTTCTTGTGTTCCTGTTCGAGCTGTTCCAGTTCGTTCTCGCCCAGCGCGAGATTCTCCAGCTCTTCCAGCTGATAGCTGAGCAGCTGGTGGCGTGCGCGCTGCTCGTCGCTGCTGTTGCTCAGCCGCTCCAGGGTCTGGCGCGTCTGCCGCCAGCGCTGCGCGGCCAGTTGCACCTGGCGCGCCAGTTCCTGGCTGCCGCTGTACTCGTCGAGCAGGCGCCGGTGGGTGTCGGCCTTGAGCAGCGACTGGTGCTCGTGCTGGCTGTGGATATCGATCAGCAGTTCGCCCAGCGCCTTGAGGTCACCCTGCGGGCAGGGCGTGCCATTGATGTAGCCGCGCGAGCGGCCCTCGGCGGTGATCACCCGGCGCAGGATGCAAGGACCTTCGCTGTCCATGTCGCGTTCGGCCAGCCAGGCGCGGGCGTCGGGGATGTCGTCCAGGTCGAAGCTGGCGAGGATGTCGGCCTTGTCCGCACCGATGCGCACCACGCTGCTGTCGGCCCGGTCGCCGAGGGTCAGGCCGAGGGCATCGAGCATGATCGACTTGCCCGCGCCGGTTTCACCGCTGATCACGCTCATGCCGCGCTTCAGCTCGAGGTCCAGATGTTCGACGATGGCGTAGTTATGAACCGACAGATGAACCAGCATGGCAAGGCTCCCGATTTGCGTGGCTGGCTATTTATACAGTGGTTTTCCTGCCGCCCACAAGCGCATAAGGATGAATGTGCCGTTGCTCGTCAATTTTTCCCCCGCTGTACATCGCCTCATGCCCTTGAAGCCGGTTTTCGCGCCCCCATATAGCGGCACAAGCGCGGGCTGCTGCCCGCTGATCGTACTGAGAGGAGGACCCATGGCCGACGAGCAGAATCAGGATAACCAGAACCCGGAAACGCCAGAGCAATCGCAAGCGGACGTAGCCGAGGACCTGGCGGCCCGCGTGCAGTCGCTGGAGGAGCAGCTGGCGGCTGCGCAGGATCAGTCGCTGCGCATGGCGGCAGAGCTGCAGAACATCCGTCGACGTGCCGAGCAGGATGTAGAGAAGGCGCACAAGTTCGCGCTGGAAAAGTTCGCCGGTGACCTGCTGGCGGTCGCCGACAGCCTGGAGCGCGGTCTGGAGCTGTCGAATCCGGACGACGAGGCGGTCAAGCCGATGCGCGAAGGCGTCGAGCTTACCCTCAAGCTGCTGCTCGACACCCTGGCGCGCCATCAGCTGGAGCAGCTGGATCCGCATGGCGAGCCGTTCAATCCCGAGCATCACCAGGCCATGGCGATGGAGGAAAGCACCCACGTCGAGCCGGGCAGTGTGCTCAAGGTGTTCCAGAAAGGTTATCTGCTCAACGGCCGCCTGCTGCGTCCGGCAATGGTCGTGGTCAGCAAGGCGCCTGCCGACGCGCCGCCTTCGATCGATGAGAAGGCTTGAAATCGGCGTACCCAACCCCATCTGGTAGCCAAGCGTTTTTGTGTTACCCGCAGCCGGTAGACAGGCGCGGATCAATCGAAATTTGGAGAGCGAATTAAATGGGCAAGATCATCGGTATCGACCTGGGGACCACCAACTCCTGTGTCTCCATCATGGAAAACGGCAACGTCAAAGTCATCGAGAACGCCGAAGGCGGACGCACCACGCCGTCCATCATCGCCTACACCAACGATGGTGAGACGCTGGTTGGCCAGTCGGCCAAGCGCCAGGCAGTCACCAACCCGCAGAACACCCTGTACGCAGTCAAGCGCCTGATTGGCCGCCGTTTCGAAGAAGACGTCGTGCAGAAGGACATCAAGATGGTGCCCTACAGCATCGTCAAGGCCGATAACGGTGATGCCTGGGTGGAAGTGAAGGGTCAGAAGATGGCCCCTCCGCAGATTTCCGCCGAAGTGCTGAAAAAGATGAAGAAGACCGCCGAGGACTATCTGGGCGAGCCGGTGACCGAGGCGGTGATCACCGTTCCGGCCTACTTCAACGACAGCCAGCGTCAGGCCACCAAGGATGCCGGCCGTATCGCCGGTCTGGACGTCAAGCGCATCATCAACGAGCCGACCGCAGCCGCGCTGGCTTACGGTATGGACAAGGCCAAGGGTGACCACACCGTGATCGTCTATGACCTGGGTGGCGGTACCTTCGACGTGTCGGTGATCGAGATCGCCGAAGTCGATGGCGAGCACCAGTTCGAAGTGCTGGCCACCAACGGTGACACCTTCCTCGGTGGTGAGGACTTCGACATCCGTCTGATCGACTACCTCGTCGACGAATTCAAGAAAGAAACCGGCATGAACCTCAAGGGCGACCCGCTGGCCATGCAGCGCCTGAAGGAAGCCGCTGAGAAGGCCAAGATCGAGCTGTCCTCCAGTCAGCAGACCGATGTCAATCTGCCATACATCACCGCTGACGCATCCGGTCCGAAGCACCTGAACGTGAAGATCTCCCGCGCCAAGCTGGAGTCGCTGGTCGAGGATCTGGTCGAGCGCACCATCGAGCCTTGCCGCATCGCGCTGAAGGATGCCGGTATCGATGTATCGAAGATCAACGATGTGATCCTGGTCGGTGGCCAGACCCGCATGCCGCTGGTGCAGCAGAAGGTCGCCGAGTTCTTCGGCAAGGAAGCGCGCAAGGACGTCAACCCGGACGAAGCCGTGGCCATGGGTGCTGCCATCCAGGGCGCCGTGCTGGCGGGCGACGTGAAGGACGTGCTGCTGCTCGACGTTTCCCCGCTGACCCTGGGTATCGAGACGCTGGGCGGCGTGATGACTCCGCTGATCGAGAAGAACACCACCATCCCGACCAAGAAGTCGCAGGTGTTCTCCACTGCCGACGACAACCAGAGCGCCGTGACCATTCACGTGCTGCAGGGCGAGCGCAAGCAGGCTGCGCAGAACAAGTCGCTGGGTCGCTTCGATCTGGCCGAGATTCCGCCGGCCCCGCGCGGCATGCCGCAGATCGAGGTCACCTTCGATATCGACGCCAACGGCATCCTGCATGTGTCCGCCAAGGACAAGGCCACCGGCAAGCAGCAGTCCATCGTGATCAAGGCCAACTCGGGTCTGTCCGAGGAGGAAATCGAGCAGATGGTGCGTGACGCTGAGGCCAATGCCGAGGAAGACCGCAAGTTCGAGGAGCTGGCTACCGCACGCAACCAGGGCGATCAGCTGGTGCACGCCACCCGCAAGATGCTCACCGAAGCCGGCGACAAGGCCAGCGACGATGACAAGGCGGCGATCGAGAAGGCGCTTGGCGAGCTGGAAGTTGCCATCAAGGGCGACGACAAGGCTGAGATCGAAGCGAAGATCGCCGCGGTGTCCCAGGCCTCCACTCCGGTTGCGCAGAAGATGTACGCCGAGCAGGCTCAGGCCGGTGAAGGCCAACCCGCAGGTGAGCAGGCGAAGCCGGGCGACGACGTGGTCGACGCCGAGTTCGAAGAGGTCAAGGACAACAAGTAAGCCCCGGCTTGCTTCCGCTCCAGCCTGCTCCGACGCCATTGGGGCGGGCAAGACCGCCACGCGGGGGCTTGCTCCCGCGTCGGCGTGTCTGGAAGGCATGAAATTGAGGGTTCAGGATAGTTATGGCCAAACGCGATTTTTACGAGGTGCTGGGCGTCGAGCGCGGCGCCAGCGAGGCGGAGCTGAAAAAGGCTTACCGTCGCCTCGCCATGAAGCATCACCCCGACCGCAACCCGGGCGACAAGGCGGCTGAGGATGCCTTCAAGGAGGCCAATGAGGCCTATGAGGTGCTGTCCGATCCGAGCAAGCGTGCTGCCTACGATCAGTACGGACACGCCGGCGTCGATCCGCAGATGGGGGCGGGCGGAGCCGGTTATGGCGGCGCCAACTTCTCCGACATCTTTGGCGACGTGTTCAGCGATTTCTTCAGTGGTGGTCGTGGCGGCTCCCGCGGCGGCGCTCAGCGCGGCAGCGATCTGCGCTACACGCTGGAGCTCGATCTGGAAGAAGCTGTGCGCGGCACCACCGTGACCATTCGCGTGCCGACCCTGGTCGAATGCAAGACCTGCGATGGCTCCGGGGCGAAGAAGGGTACCAGTCCGGTGACCTGTACCACCTGTGGCGGCATCGGCCAGGTGCGCATGCAACAGGGCTTCTTCTCCGTACAGCAGACCTGCCCGCGCTGTCATGGCAGCGGCAAGATGATTTCCGACCCTTGCGGCAGCTGCCACGGCCAGGGTCGCGTCGAAGAGCAGAAGACGCTCTCGGTCAAGGTGCCGCCGGGCGTCGATACCGGCGACCGCATTCGCCTGTCTGGTGAGGGCGAGGCCGGAACCCAGGGCGGGCCGGCGGGCGACCTCTACGTGGTGGTCAACGTGCGCGAGCACGCGATCTTCCAGCGTGACGGCAAGCACCTGTATTGCGAGGTGCCGATCAGCTTCGCCGATGCGGCGCTGGGTGGTGAGCTCGAGGTGCCGACGCTGGATGGCCGGGTCAAGCTGAAGATCCCGGAAGGCACCCAGACCGGCAAGCAGTTCCGCCTGCGCGGTAAGGGTGTGGCGCCGGTGCGCGGTGGCGCAGCGGGCGATCTGATGTGTCGCGTCGTGGTCGAAACGCCGGTCAACCTGAGCAAGCGCCAGCGCGAGATGCTCGAGGAGTTCCGCGGCACGCTACAGGGCGACACCTCCCATTCACCCAAGGCAAGCGGCTGGTTCGAGGGTGTGAAGCGCTTTTTCGGTGATGTTTGAGTCGAGCTGAGGGCTTGAGGTCCGGTGCCTGGTGCATCGGCCTCGCCGTCGGTTTCCGGCTTGCAGCTTGGAGCTGATGTTATGCGACGTATTGCAGTGACGGGCGCCGCCGGGCGCATGGGCAAGACACTGATCGAGGCGGTGCAGCAGACAGGCGGCGTCGCCGGTCTGACCGCGGCCATCGATCGGCCGGACAGCACCCTGGTCGGTGCCGATGCAGGCGAGCTGGCAGCCATCGGGCGGCTGGGCGTGCCGCTGACCGGTGATGTCGCCAAGGCGGTCGACGAGTTCGACGTGCTGATCGACTTCACCCACCCTTCGGTGACGCTGAAGAATCTGGACGTCTGCCGGCGCGCCGGCAAGGCCATGGTGATCGGCACCACCGGCTTTTCGCCGGAAGAGAAGGAGCGCCTCGCGGCGGCGGCCAGGGAGATTCCGATCGTCTTCGCGGCCAACTTCAGCGTTGGCGTCAATCTCTGCCTCAAGCTGCTGGATACGGCGGCGCGGGTGCTGGGCGACGATGTGGACATCGAGATCATCGAGGCCCATCACCGGCACAAGGTGGATGCGCCGTCCGGCACTGCGCTGCGCATGGGTGAGGTGGTGGCCGAGGCGCTTGGGCGCGACCTGCAGAAGGTCGCCGTCTATGGTCGCGAAGGTCAGACTGGTGCGCGGCCGCGCGATACCATCGGCTTCGCCACAGTGCGTGCCGGGGATGTTGTGGGTGACCACACCGTGCTGTTCGCCGCCGATGGCGAGCGTGTCGAGATCACCCACAAGGCTTCCAGTCGCATGACCTTCGCCAAGGGTGCAGTACGCGCCGCGCTGTGGCTGGACGAGAAGCCGGCGGGCCTCTATGACATGCAGGACGTGCTCGGGCTGAAATGATTCGTTGCGCGCACTGGCTGTGCGGTGCCCAGTTCGGGTGCGCTGGGCGGCGATTTCGGCTGGACCGGAAAGGCGGTTTTGTGTAAGCTTCCCGCTTTAGTGTGTCCACTAAAAGTTGCGCAGAAATGAATCAAACAAAAAGCGGGATGACCTTCATACGTCATCCCGCTTTTTTACAATCTGCGTTTGCTCCAGCCTTGATCTACGGGAGGTCTCTTGACTAAGCCAGCCCTTACGCCAGCCATTCTGGCTCTTGCCGATGGCAGCATCTTTCGCGGCGAATCCATCGGCGCCGATGGGCAAACCATTGGTGAGGTGGTGTTCAACACCGCCATGACCGGCTATCAGGAAATCCTCACCGATCCCTCCTACGCCAAGCAGATCGTTACCCTCACCTATCCCCATGTCGGCAATACCGGCACCACGCCCGAGGATGCCGAGTCCTGGAAGGTCTGGGCCGCGGGCCTGGTGATTCGCGACCTGCCGCTGATTTCCAGCAACTGGCGCGACAAGCAGTCGCTGCCCGATTACCTCAAGGCTAACGGCACCGTTGCCATCGCCGGCATCGATACCCGTCGTCTGACCCGTATCCTGCGCGAGAAGGGTGCGCAGAACGGCTGCATCCTGGCTGGAGCTGACGCGACGGAAGAGAAGGCGCTGGAGCTGGCGCGCAGCTTCCCCGGTCTGAAGGGCATGGACCTGGCCAAGGAAGTCAGCGTGAAGGAGCGTTACGAGTGGCGTTCCAGTGTCTGGTGCCTGAAGGACGACGCGCATGCCGAGATCCCGGCCAGCGAGCTGCCGTATCACGTCGTCGCCTTCGACTATGGCGTGAAGTACAACATCCTGCGCATGCTGGTCGCCCGCGGTTGCCGCGTCACCGTGCTGCCGGCGCAGACGCCTGCCAGCGAAGCCCTGGCGCTGAATCCGGATGGCATCTTCCTGGCCAATGGCCCGGGTGACCCCGAGCCGTGCGACTACGCAATCAAGGCGATTCAGGAAGTCCTCGAAACCGACATTCCGGTGTTCGGCATCTGCCTCGGCCATCAGCTGCTGGCGCTGGCCTCCGGCGCCAAGACCGTGAAGATGCCCAATGGTCACCACGGGGCGAACCATCCGGTGCAGGATCTGAAGACTGGCGTGGTGATGATCACCAGTCAGAACCACGGTTTCGCCGTGGACGAAGCCAGCCTGCCGGCCAATGTGCGCGCCACGCACAAGTCGCTGTTCGACGGCACCCTGCAAGGCATCGAGCGTACCGACAAGGTTGCCTTCAGCTTCCAGGGCCACCCCGAGGCGAGCCCCGGCCCGCACGACGTCGCGCCGCTGTTCGACCGTTTCATCGAAGCCATGGCCAAGCGACAGTAAACGAGTCGCCTTGAGAGTGTAGCGAGCGCGGTCTGGGCAAGGCGCCCGGAACGCAACGACGAGACAGTACAGGTAGTACGGCGAGGAAGTGAGTACCGCGCAACGCAGCCCAGGAGGCGCGCAGTAACTCTCAAGATGACTCGCCGACTGACCCAAGGATTCGAGTAACGAATATGCCAAAACGTACAGATATCAAAAGCATCCTCATCCTCGGCGCTGGCCCCATCGTCATCGGCCAGGCCTGCGAGTTCGACTATTCCGGTGCGCAGGCGTGCAAGGCGCTGAAGGAAGAAGGCTTCCGCGTCATCCTGGTGAACTCCAACCCGGCCACGATCATGACCGACCCGGCCATGGCCGACGCCACCTACATCGAGCCCATCAAGTGGGCCACCGTGGCCAAGATCATCGAGAAGGAGCGCCCCGACGCGCTGCTGCCGACCATGGGCGGCCAGACTGCGCTGAACTGCGCGCTGGACCTGGAAAAGCACGGTGTGCTGGAGAAGTTCGGTGTCGAGATGATCGGCGCCAACGCCGACACCATCGACAAGGCCGAAGACCGTTCGCGCTTCGACAAGGCGATGAAGAACATCGGCCTGGCCTGCCCGGAATCCGGCATTGCGCACAACATGGAAGAGGCCTACGCGGTTCTCGACAAGGTCGGCTTCCCCTGCATCATCCGTCCATCGTTCACCATGGGCGGTACCGGTGGCGGCATCGCCTACAACCGTGAAGAGTTCGAAGAGATCTGTGCCCGTGGTCTGGATCTGTCGCCGACCAGCGAGCTGCTGATCGACGAGTCGCTGATCGGCTGGAAGGAATACGAGATGGAGGTGGTCCGCGACAAGAAGGACAACTGCATCATCGTCTGCTCCATCGAGAACTTCGATCCGATGGGCGTCCACACCGGCGACTCCATCACCGTAGCCCCGGCGCAGACCCTGACCGACAAGGAATATCAGATCATGCGCAACGCCTCGCTGGCGGTGCTGCGTGAGATCGGCGTGGAAACCGGCGGCTCCAACGTGCAGTTCGGCATCTGCCCGAACACCGGCCGCATGGTCGTGATCGAGATGAACCCGCGCGTGTCGCGTTCCTCGGCGCTGGCCTCCAAGGCTACCGGCTTCCCGATCGCCAAGATCGCCGCCAAGCTGGCCGTCGGCTACACCCTCGACGAGCTGCAGAACGACATCACTGGCGGTCGCACGCCTGCCTCGTTCGAGCCGGCGATCGACTACGTCGTGACCAAGGTGCCGCGCTTCGCCTTCGAGAAATTCCCCAAGGCCGATGCTCGTCTGACCACTCAGATGAAGTCGGTCGGCGAGGTCATGGCCATCGGCCGTACCTTCCAGGAGTCCATGCAGAAAGCCCTGCGCGGTCTGGAAGTCGGCGCCACCGGTTTCGACCCGAAGCTGAACCTGGCCGACGCCGAGGCCGAGAGCACCCTCAAGCGCGAGCTGACCGTGCCGGGCGCCGACCGCATCTGGTTCGTGGCCGATGCCTTCCGCGCCGGCAAGAGCGTCGAGGACGTGTTCGCCCTGACCAAGATCGATCCCTGGTTCCTGGTGCAAATCGAAGATCTGGTCAAGGACGAGGAGCAGGTCAAGACGCTGGGGCTGTCCAGCATCGACCGTGACCTGATGTACAAGCTCAAGCGCAAGGGTTTCTCCGACGCCCGTCTGGCCAAGCTGCTCGGCGTCACCGAAAAGAACCTGCGCAGCCATCGCCACAAGCTCAAGGTGCTGCCGGTGTACAAGCGCGTCGACACCTGCGCCGCCGAGTTCGCCACCGACACCGCCTACATGTACTCGACCTATGAGGAAGAGTGCGAGGCCAACCCGAGTGGTCGCGAGAAGATCATGATCCTTGGCGGTGGTCCCAACCGCATCGGCCAGGGCATCGAATTCGACTACTGCTGCGTGCATGCCGCGCTGGCCATGCGTGAAGACGGTTACGAGACCATCATGGTCAACTGCAACCCGGAGACCGTCTCCACCGATTACGACACTTCCGACCGTCTGTATTTCGAGCCGGTGACACTGGAAGATGTGCTGGAAATCGTCCGCGTCGAGCAGCCCAAGGGTGTGATCGTGCAGTACGGTGGTCAGACGCCGCTGAAGATCTGTCGCGCCCTGGAAGAAGCCGGCGTGCCGATCATCGGCACCAGCCCGGACGCGATCGACCGCGCCGAAGACCGCGAGCGTTTCCAGCAGATGGTGCAGCGCCTGAACCTGCGCCAGCCGCAGAACGCCACCGCGCGCAGCGAGGAAGAGGCGATCGCGGCTTCCAAGGCCATCGGTTATCCGCTGGTGGTGCGCCCGTCCTACGTACTGGGCGGTCGCGCGATGGAAATCGTCTACGAGGAAGAAGAGCTCAAGCGCTACATGCGCGAAGCGGTGCAGGTGTCCAATGACAGCCCGGTTCTGCTCGACCACTTCCTCAACTGCGCCATCGAGGTGGACGTCGATGCCGTCTGTGACGGCGAGACCGTGGTGATCGGCGGCATCATGCAGCACATCGAACAGGCCGGCGTGCACTCGGGTGACTCGGCCTGCTCGCTGCCAGCCTACTCGCTGCCGCAGCACATTCAGGACGAGATCCGCGAGCAGGTGCGCAAGATGGCCCTGGAGCTCGACGTGGTCGGCCTGATGAACGTGCAGATGGCGGTGCAGGGCGAGGACATCTACGTGCTCGAAGTCAACCCGCGCGCCTCGCGTACCGTGCCGTTCGTCTCCAAGTGCATCGGCGAGTCGCTGGCCAAGGTCGCTGCGCGCGTCATGGCGGGCAAAAGCCTGGCCGAGGTCGGCTTCACCCGTGAGATCATCCCGACCTATTTCAGCGTCAAGGAAGCGGTGTTCCCGTTCGCCAAGTTCCCGGGTGTCGATACCATTCTCGGCCCGGAAATGAAGTCCACCGGCGAGGTGATGGGTGTCGGCGATAGCTTCGCCGAAGCCTTTGCCAAGGCCCAGCTGGGTGCCAGCGAAATCCTGCCGACTTCTGGCTGCGCCTTCCTCAGCGTGCGCGAAGACGACAAGCCCTACGTCGAACAGGTCGCTCGTGATCTGGTCGGGCTCGGTTTCGAGGTGGTCGCAACGGCCGGTACTGCTCGCATCATTGAGTCGGCCGGATTGCCGGTGCGTCGCGTGAACAAGGTGACCGAAGGCCGTCCGCACGTGGTCGACATGATCAAGAATGACGAAGTCACGCTGGTCATCAACACTACCGAAGGGCGCCAGTCCATCGCCGATTCGTATTCCATTCGTCGCAACGCCCTGCAACACAAGATCTGCATCACCACCACCATTGCCGGTGGTCAGGCGATCTGTGAGGCGCTCAAGTTCGGTCCCGAGAAGACCGTACGCCGCTTGCAGGATCTCCATGCAGGAATCAACGCATGACAAAATTCCCCATGACCATCCAGGGCGCTCGCGCCCTGGAAGAAGAACTCAAGCATTTGAAAACCGTGCTGCGCCCGCAGATCACCCAGGCCATCGCCGAGGCGCGTGAGCTGGGTGACCTCAAGGAAAACGCCGAGTACCACGCGGCGCGTGAGCAGCAGGGCATGGTCGAGGCGCGCATTCGTGACATCGAGGGTCGTCTGCAGAATGCCCAGGTTATCGACATCGCCAGCATTCCACCGACCGGCAAGGTGATCTTCGGTACCACCGTGGACATCGCCAACGTCGAGACGGACGAGCAGGTGACCTACCAGATCGTCGGTGACGACGAGGCCGATATCAAACAGGGCAAGCTGTCGGTGAGTTCACCGATCGCGCGGGCGCTGATCGGCAAGGAAGAGGGCGATGTGGTGGCGGTCAAAACACCCAGCGGACTGATCGAGTACGAGATTGTCGAAGTCCGCCATATCTGATCGGCAGCCCGCGCGTGCCGGTTTCATCACTTG
This sequence comes from Pseudomonas sp. LM13, assembly GCF_041381355.1. Lineage (NCBI taxonomy): Bacteria > Pseudomonadati > Pseudomonadota > Gammaproteobacteria > Pseudomonadales > Pseudomonadaceae > Pseudomonas > Pseudomonas sp. LM13. Next base: position 18,186 of record NZ_JACBXH010000037.1, on the reverse strand, counting down.
GCAGCTGACCCAGACCTTCTGGGTCGGCGGTCTGTGGTTGCTGCAATTCCTGGTGCTGCCTGCGCTCGGCCGGATCGGCCTGGCGCCAATGCTGGTCGAGGAGATTGCCGGAAGCCTGCGCCCTCTGATGGTCGGTTTCGCCGCATTCTGTGCCGCGCTGCAGGCGCTGGTGCTGGTCCAGGCCGTCGGCCTTCGCGGTTTGTGGCGTGACGTGCGTGGGCAGGTGCTATTGGCAGTTATGGCCCTGGCCGGCACGCATCTGCTGATGAATGCTGGCTGGTTCGAGTCCATTTACTGGGGCAGTTTCAGCGTTCTGGCGATGGCACTGGGCGGTCTGATGCTGGTATTGCAGCCTGCGCCAGGGCGAGCGCAATGAATTGCCGCGGCAGGTTGCTGCCGCAGCGGTTTCAAGCCTGGAAACGATGGATGTTCGACAGCTGCTTGTTCGGCTTCGGATTCTTGCGATAGACCAGTGCCATCTTGCCGATGGTTTGTACCAGCTCGCACTTTCCGATCGCGCACAGCTCTTCCATCAAGGCGCGACGATCTTCGCGCTCGGTAAGGCGAAACTGGATCTTGATAAGCTCATGGTCGTTCAGGGCTCGCTCCAGTTCGGCCTGAACGCCTTCGGTCAGCCCATTTTCGGCTACGATCAGAACCGGTTTCAGATGGTGGCCGATGGACTTGTACTGTTTCTTCTGCTCGTTGGTGAGCGGCATATTTCGACCCTTGCGTCAGAACCCTTGAAAAACGGCGGCTAGTGTACCCGAGAGGTGCAGGGCCGCACAGATGAGGTATCAGCTTGGCACGCTCCAAGACCAGCCCGCGGTGGCTGAAAGAACATTTCGACGATCCTTACGTGAAAATGGCGCAACGCGACGGCTACCGTTCGCGCGCCAGCTACAAGCTGCTGGAAATCCAGGAGAAGGATCGCATCCTGCGTCCTGGCATGACGGTGGTCGACCTCGGTGCGGCGCCGGGTGGCTGGTCTCAGGTCACCAGTCGGGTCATCGGCGACAAGGGTCGGCTGATCGCGTCTGACATTCTGCCAATGGACAGCATCGCCGACGTAACCTTCATTCAAGGCGATTTCACAGAGGACGAGGTCTTCGCTCAGATCCTCGAGGCCATCGGGGATAATCCCGTCGACCTTGTGATTTCCGATATGGCCCCCAATATGAGTGGGGTGAGGGCGGCGGATCAGCCGCGCGCGATGTTCCTCTGCGAGCTGGCGCTCGATCTGGCGAGCCGCGTGCTGCGTCCGGGTGGTGATTTCTTGATCAAGATATTTCAGGGAGAGGGCTTCGATGCCTACCTGAAAGAGGTTCGGCAGAACTTCGAGAAAGTGCAAATGCGCAAGCCGCTGTCGTCGCGCGACCGGTCTCGCGAGCAATATCTGCTCGCTCGTGGCTTTCGGGGCGGGCAAGACGACTAGCACGTACGCCGCCGTCCCAGATCAAGGCGACCGTTTCCAGCGGTTGCGAGTCTAATGGACGGGCATATGAGGCTAGGGCTAGGCTGTTTCATAGGGTTACAGACCGGCCGCCTGTTTCATTGAGTTGTGTAGTAAGTTAGGCCAAGCAACCTATCGGCCGTCATGCGGGCCCGCAGACAACGGGTTTGCTCCAGAGGGTAGTGAATTGAACGACATGGCAAAAAACCTGATTCTGTGGCTGATCATCGCCGCCGTCCTGGTCACGGTGATGAACAACTTCTCCAGCCCGACCGAGCCGCAGACGCTGAACTACTCGGATTTCCTCGAGCAAGTCAAGGAAGGGCGCGTCGAGCGCGTGACCGTCGATGGCTTCGTCATCATCGGCAAGCGCAGCGACGGCGATACCTTCAAGACCATTCGCCCTGCGATCCAGGACAACGGCTTGATCGGTGACCTGCTCGACAACAATGTGCTGATCGAGGGCAAGCAGCCTGAGCAGCAGAGCATCTGGACCCAGCTGCTGGTGGCCAGCTTCCCGATCCTGGTGATCATCGCCGTGTTCATGTTCTTCATGCGGCAGATGCAGGGCGGTGCCGGCGGCAAGGGCGGGCCGATGAGCTTCGGCAAGAGCAAGGCTCGGTTGCTCTCCGAGGATCAGGTCAAGACCACCTTCGCTGACGTCGCGGGTTGCGACGAGGCCAAGGAAGAGGTGCACGAACTGGTCGAATTCCTTCGTGACCCAGGCAAGTTCCAGCGTCTCGGTGGCCGTATTCCGCGCGGTGTGTTGATGGTCGGCCCGCCCGGTACCGGTAAGACGCTGCTGGCCAAGGCAATCGCCGGCGAAGCCAAGGTGCCGTTCTTCACCATTTCGGGTTCGGACTTCGTCGAGATGTTCGTCGGTGTCGGCGCCAGCCGTGTCCGTGACATGTTCGAGCAGGCCAAGAAGCATGCGCCGTGCATCATCTTCATCGACGAAATCGATGCAGTCGGCCGCCATCGTGGTGCCGGTCTTGGCGGCGGGCATGACGAGCGCGAGCAGACCCTCAACCAGTTGCTGGTGGAGATGGACGGGTTCGAGATGAACGACGGCATTATCGTCATCGCGGCTACCAACCGCCCAGACGTGCTCGATCCGGCGCTGCTGCGTCCGGGCCGTTTCGACCGCCAGGTCGTTGTTGGCTTGCCGGACATCCGCGGTCGCGAGCAGATCCTCAAGGTCCATATGCGCAAGGTGCCGGTCAGCGAGAACGTCGAGCCGGCGGTCATCGCCCGCGGTACACCGGGGTTTTCGGGCGCGGACCTGGCCAATCTGGTCAACGAGGCGTCGCTGTTCGCCGCGCGGGCGAACAAGCGCATTGTCGAGATGCGCGAGTTCGAGTTGGCCAAGGACAAGATCATGATGGGCGCCGAGCGCAAGTCCATGGTCATGTCCGAGAAGGAGAAGCTCAACACGGCCTATCACGAGGCGGGACATGCCATCGTGGGGCGCGTAGTGCCGGAGCACGATCCGGTGTACAAGGTTTCGATCATCCCGCGTGGGCGGGCGTTGGGCGTCACCATGTTCCTCCCGGAAGAGGATCGCTACAGCCTTTCGAAGCGCGCATTGATCAGCCAGATCTGCTCGCTGTTTGGCGGCCGGATTGCGGAGGAGATGACCCTGGGGTTCGAAGGGGTCACGACTGGCGCCTCCAACGACATCATGCGCGCCACGCAACTGGCGCGGAACATGGTGACCAAGTGGGGGTTGTCCGAAAAGCTTGGTCCGCTGATGTATGCCGAAGAGGAAGGCGAAGTCTTTCTCGGTCGTAGTGCCGGTAGCCAGCATGCCAACGTGTCCGGCGAGACTGCCAAGCTGATCGATGAAGAAGTGCGCAGCATCATCGATCATTGCTACGGCACGGCCAAGCAGATCCTGACGGACAATCGCGACAAGCTGGACATGATGGCAGAGGCCCTCATGAAGTACGAAACGATCGATGCGCCGCAGATCGACGACATCATGGCCGGACGCCCACCGCGTGAGCCGCGCGACTGGGAGGGTGGTTCTGGAACATCCGGGACGCCAGCGGTACCGGATGACAGCCGGCCGCAGACGCCGATCGGCGGTCCGGCCGGCGAGCACTGAGGGTAGCGCGCCGAACGCGTGTCATGAGCTGAATCCAGAAGGGGCGCATAGGCGCCCCTTCTGGTGTAAATTGCTCTCCCCGCTGTGCCATGGTGGTGCAGCTGGCGTGGATCGCCTGCCCAGGCGTCCCAACGTTCAAGGCTCGTGAATGAATAACTCGTCTTCACCTGCTCGACTGGTCTGCGGCAGTCGGGTTCTCGATCTATCCCGTCCCCATGTCATGGGGATTCTCAATGTCACCCCTGATTCCTTCTCCGACGGTGGCCGCTTCGCCGAGCGCGATGCCGCCTTGCGCCACGCGCAGGCGATGGTCACGGCTGGCGCCACGCTGATCGATGTCGGGGGTGAATCGACGCGTCCGGGCGCGCGCTCGGTATCGCCTACTGAGGAGTTGGAGCGAGTCGCTCCGATCGTCGAGGCCATCGCCCGCGAGCTGGACGTCGTCATCTCGGTCGACACTTCGACGCCGGCCGTGATACGTGAGTGTGCGCGTCTCGGGGCTGGACTGATCAACGACGTGCGCTCGCTGCGGCGCGATGGCGCGCTGGATGCTGCGGCCGACAGCGGTCTGCCGGTCTGTCTCATGCATATGCGCGGCGAGCCAGGTGATATGCAGGATGATCCGCGTTACGACGATATCACTGAGGAAGTAGCGTCTTTCCTCGGTGACCGAATGGTTGCCTGCGCAGCTGCAGGCATTCCGACCGAGCGCATCGTGCTCGACCCGGGGTTCGGGTTTGCCAAGACGCTGGATCACAATCTCGTGCTGTTCAAGCATCTGGAGGCGCTTCACCAATTGGGTCGCCCTCTGCTGGTAGGTGTGTCACGCAAGAGCATGATCGGTGGCGTGCTAGGGCGCCCGGTGGCTGAGCGGTTGTATGGCAGCCTGGCGCTAGCGGCTCTTGCCGTCAGCAAGGGGGCGCAGATCGTGCGGGTGCATGATGTTGCCGAAACGGTTGATGTAGTTCGAATGATTGCCGCAGTGCAGGCGGCAGAGTAGGGAAAGCACCATGACTAGAAAGTACTTCGGCACCGACGGCATTCGTGGCCACGTAGGGCAGGCGCCCATTACCCCTGACTTCATGCTCAAGTTGGGGTGGGCGGCGGGCATGGCCTTTCGCAAACAGGGCAAGTGCCGAATCCTGATCGGCAAGGACACCCGTATCTCGGGCTACATGTTCGAGTCGGCACTGCAGGCTGGGCTCTCCGCTGCTGGAGCCGATGTGTTGCTGCTAGGGCCGATGCCGACTCCGGCGGTTGCCTACCTGACACGTACCTTTCATGCCGAGGCCGGGATCGTTATCAGTGCCTCGCACAATCCCCATCACGACAACGGCATCAAGTTCTTTTCCGGTCGCGGCACCAAGCTCCCCGACGAGGTGGAGCTGATGATCGAGGAGCTGATCGACACGCCGATGACGGTCGTCGAGTCGGCTCAGTTGGGCAAAGCGTCGCGGATCAACGATGCGGCCGGTCGCTATATCGAGTTCTGCAAGAGCAGCGTGCCAACCAGTACTGATTTCTCCGGGCTCAAGCTGGTAGTCGATTGCGCTCACGGCGCTACCTACAAGGTCGCGCCCAGCGTGTTCCGCGAGCTTGGGGCAGAGGTCGTGGTGATTGGTGCACAGCCGGATGGGCTGAACATCAATGCCGATGTTGGTTCAACCCACGTCGGGCAATTGCAGAAAGCGGTCGTTGAGCATGGCGCAGACCTCGGCATCGCCTTTGACGGTGACGGCGACCGGGTGATGATGGTCGACCATACCGGTGCGGTCGTCGATGGCGATGAGCTGCTTTACATCATTGCGACCGATCTGCAGGAGCGCGAGCGTCTGGCCGGTGGCGTGGTGGGCACGCTGATGAGCAACCTCGGGCTAGAGCTTGCGTTGAAGGCGCGTGAGATTCCATTCACGCGTGCCAAGGTCGGCGATCGCTATGTGATCGCGGAAATGCTTGATCGTGGCTGGGTTCTCGGTGGCGAGAATTCCGGGCACATCGTCTGCGCTCAGCACACCACGACGGGTGATGCGATCATCGCGGCCTTGCAGGTGGTACTGGCTCTTCGTCGCCGTGAGCAGACCCTCGCCCAGGAGCGTCTGGCGTGGCACAAGTGTCCGCAGGTACTGATCAATGTGCGCTTCTCAGGCGATCGTGATCCGATTGCTCATCCCAGTGTCAAGGCTGCGTGCGATAGCGTCACCGAGCGCATGGGTGGGCGTGGGCGCGTCCTGCTGCGCAAGTCTGGTACCGAGCCGCTGGTGCGGGTAATGGTCGAGGGCGATGACGAGACTCAGGTGCGGTGCATGGCGGAAGAGTTGGCCAAGGTCGTAACCGAAGTTTGTGCGTGAAGCTGCTTGCCAGGGGCGCAGTCGTTGAGTAACATCTGCGCCCACTTTGACCGATGAGGTAAAGCATGCGTCGCCCCATGGTAGCTGGTAACTGGAAAATGAACGGTACCCGCGCTAGCGTCGCAGAGCTGATCGAGTCTTTTCAGCAGCAGGTATTGCCTGCGGCAGTCGAGATTGCGGTATTTCCCTCCTTTGTGCATGTCAGTCAGGTCTTGAGCGCGCTCGGTGGGGCAAAAGTGTCCGTCGGTGCCCAGGATTGTGCGTTGCAGTCGGGGTTTGGTGCTTTGACCGGTGAGGTCTCGGCCGAACAGCTTGTTGATGCGGGTTGCAAGTGGGTATTGGTTGGGCATTCCGAGCGCCGCCTGCTGTTGGGTGAGGCGGACGAAGTGGTCAGCCAGAAGTTTGCGGCAGCGCAGTCGAGTGGTTTGATGCCTGTGCTGTGCGTCGGTGAGACGCTCGAGGAGCGCGAAGCCGGTAGGACGCTCGAGGTAGTGGCGCGGCAGCTGGGTCGGGTTCTCGATGATCAGGGAATCGAGGCGTTTCAGTCTGCGGTGGTCGCTTACGAGCCTGTCTGGGCTATCGGCTCGGGCTTAACGGCGACGCCAGGGCAAGCGCAGGAAGTACATGCTGCCATTCGTGAGCAGCTGGCCCGTAGCGATCGCCGCATCGCTGAGGGTGTAAGGCTGCTGTATGGTGGTAGCGTCAAGGCGGAGAATGCAGCCGAGCTGTTCGCCATGGCGGATATTGATGGGGGGTTAGTTGGTGGAGCCTCTCTGAAAGCGGATGAATTCGGTGCGATCTGTCGCGCCGCGGGGAACTGAACAGATGTTGCAGACTGTTGTGATCGTGGTGCATCTGCTGGTTGCTCTTGGTGTGGTTGCGCTGGTGCTGCTGCAGCAGGGCAAGGGTGCGGATGCTGGTGCGTCTTTCGGTTCCGGTGCTTCGGCAACCGTTTTCGGAAGCCAAGGTTCTGCTACCTTTTTGAGTCGACTTACTGCTATACTTGCTGGCGTTTTTTTTCTGACCAGCCTTGGGTTGGCGTTCTTCGCCAAGCAGCAGGCTGATCAATTGTCTCAGGCTGGGCTGCCTGATCCGGCTGTTCTGGAAGTGCCGGTAAGCAAGCCCGCGGTAGAAGATGTTCCGGTGCTCGAAGAGCAAAAGGCGACGGAGACTGCTGGCGACGTGCCTGAGGTGGGAGAGGGGCAATAAGGTTTTTGCCGAGGTGGTGGAATTGGTAGACACGCTACCTTGAGGTGGTAGTGGCCATAGGCTGTAGGGGTTCGAGTCCCCTCCTCGGTACCAAACAAGCAGGCCCGCCTAGTGCGGGCTTTCTTGTGTTTGAGGGTTTCGGTTGACCTGTATTGGGTATGGGTCGTATAATTCGTGCCCAGTTTGACGCGGGGTGGAGCAGTCTGGTAGCTCGTCGGGCTCATAACCCGAAGGTCGTTGGTTCAAATCCAGCCCCCGCAACCAGTCAATAAAGAGCCCCTGTACAGGGGCTTTTTATTAGCTTGAGGCCAGGTCGCCGGCATTTACAGGCGGTCAGAAGGGATGGGCGTTTCGCCCATTTTTCATTTGTACAGCATGCGCGAGGGACTTCGATGTCGAGCAAGCTAGAACAGTTGCAGGCCTTGTTGGCCCCGGTGGTTGAGGCGCTTGGCTATCAATGCTGGGGGATCGAGTTCATTTCCCAGGGCCGTCATTCGCTGTTGCGTGTCTATATCGATCATGCCAACGGCATTCTCATTGATGACTGCGAGAAGGTCAGCCGGCAACTGAGCGGTGTCCTCGATGTGGAGGACCCGATCAGCGTGGACTACACCCTTGAGGTGTCCTCTCCGGGAATGGACCGGCCGCTGTTCACGATCGAGCAATACAGCGCCCATGTCGGTGAACAAGTAAAAATAAAGCTGCGCTCGCCCTTCGAGGGCAGGCGCAATTTCCAGGGTCTTCTCCGTGGGGTGGAAGAGCAGGACATTGTTGTGCTGGTTGATGACCATGAGTATCTGCTGCCGATCGACATGATCGATAAGGCCAACATAGTTCCCCGTTTTGACTGAGCGGATCCCGCGGACCCAATGGATTGCGAAAGGCGAGGCGTACGATGAGCAAAGAAGTACTGCTGGTTGTGGAGTCGGTGTCCAATGAAAAGGGCGTACCGGCAAGTGTGATTTTCGAGGCGTTGGAGCTGGCTTTGGCCACAGCGACCAAGAAACGCTACGAAGACGACGTTGATCTGCGTGTGGAAATCAATCGCCACAACGGCAGTTACGAGACTTTCCGTCGCTGGACCGTGGTCGACGACGAACATTTCGAGGATCCGGCCCACCAATTGGCCTTGGATCAGGCCCAGGAGCGCAATCCGGACGCCAAGCTCGGTGATGTGTTCGAGGAGAAGATCGAGTCCATCGAGTTCGGTCGCATTGCGGCGCAGACTGCCAAGCAGGTCATCGTGCAGAAAGTACGCGAGGCCGAGCGTGCGCAGGTAGTCGAGGCCTATCGCGATCGTCTGGGTGAAATTATCTCCGGAACGGTCAAGAAAGTGACCCGCGACAGCGTCATTGTCGATCTGGGCAACAACGCCGAAGCGCTGCTGGCCCGGGAAGACATCATCGCGCGAGAAACCTTCCGCGTCGGTGCCCGTGTTCGCGCCTTGCTCAAGGAAATTCGCACCGAGAACCGCGGCCCGCAGCTGATCCTGTCGCGCACTGCGCCGCAGATGCTGATCGAGCTGTTTCGCATCGAGGTGCCTGAGATCGCCGAGGGCTTGATCGAGGTGATGGGGGCGTCGCGTGACCCAGGTTCGCGGGCCAAGATCGCTGTTCGTTCCAAGGACAAGCGCATCGATCCCCAGGGCGCCTGTATCGGTATGCGTGGATCGCGGGTTCAGGCAGTGTCCGGCGAAATCGGTGGTGAGCGGGTCGACATCGTGCTGTGGGACGAGAACCCAGCGCAGTTCGTCATCAATGCCATGGCGCCTGCCGAAGTCGCAGCGATCATCGTCGACGAAGACGCACATGCCATGGATATCGCCGTCGCCGAGGACAACCTGGCCCAGGCCATCGGACGCGGCGGTCAGAACGTACGTCTGGCCAGCCAACTGACCGGCTGGACGCTGAACGTCATGACCGAAGCGGACATCCAGGCCAAGCAGCAGGAAGAGACCGGCGACATTCTGCGCAGCTTCATCGAAGAGCTGGATGTAGATGAGGAGCTCGCGCAGGTACTGGTAGAAGAGGGCTTCACTTCGCTGGAAGAAGTCGCCTATGTCCCGATGGAGGAGATGCTCGGCATCGAAGGCTTCGACGAGGATATCGTCAACGAGCTGCGTACGCGGGCCAAGGATCGCCTGCTGACCAAGGCCATCGCCAACGAGGAAAAGCTTGCAGACGCTCAGCCGGCTGACGATCTGCTGGCGCTTGAAGGCATGGACAAAGAACTGGCGGTCGAGTTGGCCGTGCGGGGCGTCATCACCCGCGAAGACCTGGCCGAGCAGTCTATTGACGACCTGCTCGACATAGACGGCATCGATGAAGAGCGTGCCGGCAAGCTGATCATGGCCGCCCGAGCCCATTGGTTCGAGTAAGTAATTAGCGGCCTGAGGAGAGAAATGCATGACGCAAGTCACGGTGAAAGAACTGGCCCAGGTGGTCGACACACCGGTCGAGCGACTGCTTCAGCAGATGCGTGAGGCAGGACTGTCGCACACCAGCGCCGAGCAAGTAGTGACCGATAACGAAAAGCAGGCCCTGCTTGCCCATCTCAAGAGCAGCCATGGGGCCAAGGTGGATCAACCGCGCAAGATTACCTTGCAGCGCAAAACCACTACCAAGTTGAAGGTGGGTGGCAGCAAGACCATCAGTGTAGAGGTCCGTAAGAAGAAAACCTTCGTCAAGCGCAGCGCTGAAGAGATCGAAGCGGAAAAGCGTCGCGAACTGGAAGAACAGCGTGCTGCCGAAGAAGCCGCGCGTGCCAAGGCCGAACAGGAAGCCCGCGAGCGCGCCGAAGAGGAGGCGCGTCGCCAGGCCGAGGCAGCCAAGGCCGTGGCCGAGGCGCCTGCCCAGCCTGTCGAGCCCGCGAGCGGAGAGCCCGTGCCGGTAGCGGTCGAGCCTGCTGCTCCCGCTCCAGAGCGCAAGAAGGAAGAGCCTCGCCGTGTCGAGAAGCCGCGCAGCGATGACGACGAGCGTCGTGATCGCAAGCATGCGCAGCATCGGCCGTCGCTCAAGACCAAGGCACCGCTGGCGCGCACCGTGCGTAGCGGTGAGGACGAAGCCGATGGCTTCCGTCGCGGTGGTCGCGGTGGCAAGAGCAAGCTCAAGAAGCGTAACCAGCATGGGTTCCAGAGCCCAACAGGACCAGTCGTGCGCGAAGTGTCGATCGGCGAGACCATCACTGTGGCCGAACTGGCCCAGCAGATGTCGGTGAAAGCGGCCGAAGTCATCAAGTTCATGTTCAAGATGGGGTCTCCGGTCACCATCAACCAGGTGCTGGATCAGGAGACCGCGCAGCTGGTCGCGGAGGAACTGGGCCACAAGGTCAAGCTGGTCAGCGACAATGCGCTGGAAGAACAGCTGGCCGAGCTGCTGAAGTTCGAAGGCGAGTCGGTCGCCCGTGCGCCGGTAGTGACCGTCATGGGTCACGTCGACCACGGTAAGACTTCGCTGCTCGACTACATCCGCCGTGCCAAGGTAGCTGTTGGCGAAGCTGGCGGTATCACCCAGCACATCGGTGCTTATCACGTCGAAACCGAGCGTGGCATGGTCACCTTCCTCGACACCCCGGGCCACGCGGCGTTTACCGCCATGCGTGCTCGCGGTGCCAAGGCCACGGACATCGTGATCCTGGTCGTGGCGGCCGATGACGGCGTCATGCCGCAGACCCAGGAAGCGGTACAGCATGCCAAGGCGGCTGGTGTTCCGATCGTGGTCGCGGTGAACAAGATCGATAAGCCGGACGCCAACCCGGACAACATCAAGAACGGCCTGGCCGCGCTCGATGTGATTCCGGAAGAGTGGGGCGGCGATACTCCGTTCATCCCGGTATCCGCCAAGATGGGTACTGGTGTCGACGAGCTGCTCGAAGCTGTACTGCTGCAGGCCGAGCTCCTCGAGCTGAAAGCGACGCCGTCGGCCCCGGGTCGTGGCGTGGTGGTCGAATCGCGTCTGGACAAGGGTCGTGGCCCGGTCGCTACCGTGTTGGTTCAGGACGGCACGCTGCGCCAGGGCGACATGGTTCTTTGCGGCGTCAACTTCGGTCGTGTTCGCGCCATGCTCGACGAGAACGGCAAGCCGGTGAAAGAAGCCGGTCCGGCGATTCCGGTCGAGATTCTCGGTCTGGATGGTACCCCGGAAGCTGGTGACGACCTGACCGTGGTTGCTGACGAGAAGAAGGCCCGCGAGGTTGCGCTGTTCCGTCAGGGCAAGTTCCGCGAGGTGAAGTTGGCTCGTGCGCATGCCGGCAAGCTGGAAAATATCTTCGAAACCATGGGGCAGGACGAGAAGAAGACGCTGAACATCGTCCTCAAGGCCGACGTACGCGGTTCCCTCGAGGCCCTGCAGGGATCGCTCAACGGGCTGGGCAACGACGAGGTGCAGGTGCGCGTGGTCGGTGGCGGCGTCGGTGGTATCACCGAGTCCGATGCCAACCTGGCGCTGGCATCCAACGCAGTGCTGTTCGGCTTCAACGTCCGTGCCGATGCAGGTGCGCGCAAGATCGTCGAGGTCGAGGGCCTGGACATGCGCTACTACAACGTCATCTACGACATTATCGAGGACGTCAAGAAGGCGCTCACCGGTATGCTCGGCAGCGATGTGCGCGAGAATATCCTCGGCATTGCCGAAGTGCGTGACGTCTTCCGTTCGCCGAAGTTCGGCGCGGTTGCCGGTTGCATGGTCACCGAGGGCATGGTCTACCGCAACCGTCCGATCCGCGTGCTGCGCGACGACGTCGTCATCTTCGAAGGCGAGCTGGAATCGCTGCGTCGTTTCAAGGACGACGTCGCCGAGGTCCGCGCCGGCATGGAGTGCGGTATCGGCGTGAAGAGCTACAACGACGTCAAGGTCGGCGACAAGATCGAAGTGTTCGAGAAGGTCGAAGTGGCGCGTTCGCTGTAAGCAAGCGCCAGTCCGAGAGCTGGAAGCCAGGAGTCGTCGCCGCGGTTGCGGTGGCTGCTCCGAGCTTCCAGCTTTTGGCTTTTGAACGGGTGGAAAAAATATGGCCAAAGAATTCAGTCGTACCCAGCGTATCGGTGATCAGATGCAGCGCGAACTGGCGCTGCTCATCCAGCGCGAGATCAAGGATCCGCGTCTGGGGCTGATCACGATCACCGGGGTAGACGTCAGCCGCGATCTGTCCCATGCGAAGATCTTCATCACCATCATGGGGCAGGATGACGACGAGGAAGCGATCAAAGGCAACCTACGCATCCTCAATGAGGCTGCCGGCTTCCTGCGCATGCAGCTCGGCAAGAGCATGAAGCTGCGTACGGTCCCGCAACTGCATTTCAACTATGACGCCAGCATCCGGCGCGGCGTGGAACTGAGTTCGCTGATCGAGCGCGCCGTGGCCGAAGATCGCAAGCACAGCGACGAGCGCGGAGAGTAAGCGTGGCACAGGTCAAGCGTGTACGACGCAATGTCAGTGGGATCATCCTGCTGGATAAGCCGCGCGGGTTCACCTCCAACGCGGCGCTGCAGAAGGTTCGCTGGTTGCTCAATGCGGAGAAGGCCGGGCATACCGGCAGCCTCGATCCACTGGCGACCGGGGTGTTGCCGCTGTGTTTCGGAGAAGCCACCAAGTTCTCGCAGTACCTCCTAGATGCGGACAAGGCCTACGAGACGGTGATGCAGCTCGGCGTGACCACCACCACCGCGGATGCCGAGGGCGAGGTTCTGGAGCGTAAGCCGGTGATGGTTACCCCTGAGCAGCTGGAGGCACTGCTGCCGCAGTTTCGCGGCGATATCCTGCAGGTGCCGCCGATGTACTCGGCGCTCAAGCGCGACGGCCAGCCGCTATACAAGCTGGCGCGTGCCGGTGAAGTGGTGGAGCGCGAGCCGCGTTCTGTTAATATTGCGCGCTTGGAGTTGCTCGCGCTCGACGGCGACAAGGCGCGACTGGCTGTGACCTGCAGCAAGGGCACCTATATCCGGACCTTGGTGGAAGACATCGGCCGGTTGCTCGGCTGCGGCGCGCATGTCGCCGAGTTGCGGCGCACCCAGGCCGGACCGTTCGATCTTTCGCAGACGGTGACGCTCGATACACTGGAGCGGGCGCATGCTGACGGCGGCTCCGCGGCCCTGGATGGATTCCTGCAACCGGTGGACAGCGGGCTGGAGCATTGGCCGTTGTTGCAGTTGTCGGAGCACAGCGCTTACTACTGGCTGCACGGCCAGCCGGTGCGGGCACCGGAGGCACCGCAGTACGGCATGGTTCGCGTACAGGATAGCAATGGTCGCTTCATCGGTATCGGTGAAGTGAGCGAAGACGGGCGCATTGCGCCACGTCGATTGATTCGGTCGGAATGACCGTTACGCAGCGCGTTCGCGCGTTGCGTCAGAGGGTGGCTGTCAGCAGGCACGGTCATTTCTCTTTATTAAACACGGGATGATTCCCGGCCTGTTCACTCAAGGAGCCCTATCATGGCACTGAGCGTTGAAGAAAAAGCCCAGATCGTTAACGAGTACAAGCAAGCTGAAGGCGACACCGGTTCCCCGGAAGTGCAGGTAGCCCTGCTGACCGCCAACATCAACAAGCTGCAGGACCACTTCAAGGCCAACGGCAAAGATCACCACTCGCGTCGTGGTCTGATCCGCATGGTTAACCAGCGCCGCAAGCTGCTGGATTACCTGAAGGGTAAGGACACCACTCGTTACAGCACCCTGATCGGTCGTCTGGGTCTGCGTCGCTAAGACGCGCCCGCGCTGGAAGCCGGAAGCTGGAAGCCTGAAGTTGAAAGTGGGACATCCCTGCAATCAGCTTCGGTCTTCCAGCTTTTGGCTTTCTTGCAGGTCGTTTCGGGCCGACTCCCGAGCGTTCTGCCAATTTCCCCAAGGCAACAAAGAGAAGGAAAAACCGTGAATCCGGTAATCAAGAAGTTCCAATTCGGTCAGTCGACCGTAACCCTGGAAACGGGTCGTATCGCCCGCCAGGCCTCCGGCGCAGTGCTGGTCACCGTCGATGACGATGTCACCGTGCTGGTGACAGTGGTCGGTGCCAAGACCGCCGATCCGAGCAAGGGGTTCTTCCCGCTCTCCGTGCATTACCAGGAGAAGACCTACGCAGCCGGCAAGATTCCCGGTGGTTTCTTCAAGCGTGAGGCGCGTCCTTCCGAGAAGGAAACCCTGACCTCGCGTCTGATCGATCGCCCGATCCGTCCGCTGTTCCCGGAAGGTTTCCAGAATGAAGTGCAGGTCATCTGCACCGTTGTTTCCACCAGCAAGAAGACCGATCCGGACATCGCTGCGATGATCGGTACTTCGGCCGCCCTGGCTGTTTCCGGTATTCCGTTCGACGGCCCGATCGGCGCCGCACGCGTGGCTTTCCACCCGGAAACCGGCTACTTGCTGAACCCGAACTACGAGCAGCTCAAGGCTTCCAGCCTGGACATGGTCGTGGCCGGCACCAAGGACGCCGTACTGATGGTCGAGTCGGAAGCCAAAGAGCTGACCGAAGACCAGATGCTGGGCGCCGTGCTGTTCGCCCACGACGAGTTCCAGGCTGTGATCAAGGCTGTGGAAGAGCTCGCCGCCGAAGCCGGCAAGCCGCGCTGGGACTGGACCGCTCCGCAGGCCAATACCGCACTGCTGGACGCCATCCGTGCCGAGTTCGGCGAAGCCATCTCCCAGGCCTACACCATCACCATCAAGCAGGACCGCTATGCGCGCCTGGGCGAGCTGAAGGACCAGGTCGTTGCCAAGTTCTCCGGTGAAGAAGGCCAGCCGTCTGCCGGTGAGGTGAAGGATGCCTTCGGTGAGATCGAATACCGCACCGTGCGCGAGAACATCGTCAACGGCAAGCCGCGCATCGACGGTCGCGACACCCGCACCGTTCGCGGGCTGAACATCGAAGTCGGCGTGCTCGACAAGACCCACGGTTCGGCGCTGTTCACCCGTGGTGAAACCCAGGCCCTGGTCGTTGCCACCCTCGGCACCGCACGTGACGCGCAGCTGCTCGACACCCTGGAAGGCGAGAAGAAAGACCCCTTCATGCTGCACTACAACTTCCCGCCGTACTCGGTCGGTGAGTGTGGTCGCATGGGTGCTACCGGTCGCCGCGAAATCGGCCACGGTCGCCTGGCCCGTCGTGGCGTTGCTGCCATGCTGCCGAGCGCCGACGAATTCCCGTACACCATCCGCGTGGTTTCCGAGATCACCGAATCCAACGGTTCCAGCTCCATGGCCTCGGTCTGTGGTGCCTCGCTGGCACTGATGGACGCGGGCGTGCCGATGAAGGCGCCGGTAGCCGGTATCGCCATGGGCCTGGTCAAGGAAGGCGAGAAGTTCGCCGTTCTGACCGACATCCTCGGTGACGAGGACCACCTCGGCGACATGGACTTCAAGGTCGCTGGTACCGCCAAGGGCGTAACCGCGCTGCAGATGGACATCAAGATCCAGGGCATCACCGAAGAGATCATGGAGATCGCTCTGGGCCAAGCCCTGGAAGCGCGCCTGAACATCCTCGGCCAGATGAACCAGGTCATTGCCCAGTCGCGCAGCGAGCTGTCGGCCAACGCACCGACCATGCTGGCGATGAAGATCGACCAGGACAAGATCCGCGACGTGATCGGCAAGGGTGGCGCCACCATCCGTGCGATCTGCGAAGAGACCAAAGCCTCGATCGACATCGAAGACGATGGCTCGATCAAGATCTTCGGCGAGACCAAGGACGCCGCCGAGGCAGCCAAGCAGCGCGTGCTGTCGATCACGGCTGAAGCCGAAATCGGCAAGATCTATGTGGGTAAGGTCGAGCGGATCGTCGACTTCGGTGCCTTCGTCAACATTCTGCCGGGCAAGGACGGTCTGGTGCACATCTCGCAGATCAGCGATCAGCGCATCGAGAAGGTGACCGACGTACTGAAGGAAGGTCAGGAAGTGAAGGTGTTGGTGCTGGACGTGGACAACCGCGGTCGTATCAAGCTTTCGATCAAGGACGTCGCGGCCGCCGAAGCTTCCGGCGTCTGATTCATGCTGTAGTGGATGAAAGGGCCCTTCGGGGCCTTTTCTCGTTTCTGGGGTCACGAGATTGCAAGATGCACGCGCGCACAGCCATGAACTTGCAATGTGCAACTGAGAGAAGGACGTGCCGTTTAATTAACTTATTGATTTTTATAGTAAAAAATATTTTCAAAAGTTGGCATGCAGCTTGCGCCTGTTATTCACGAGTCTGCGGTTCGGAGTCATACCGCAGAAACCACGAGAACAGGAGTGACATCTATGAAGACTATTCAGACACTGACTGCCACCGCCATTGCCGCTGCCCTCAGCCTGCCGCTCGCTGGTGCTGCTCTGGCAGATAACACGCCTGCCATCGACGACACCAGCACTGTGATGCTGGCTGCCAACACCGTGGACAATGCGACCGATGCAGCATCCGATACTTGGATCACTACCAAGGTGAAGTCCACTCTCCTGGCGGAGGATGCGACTCCGGGAATGGATATCGAAGTGGAAACCAAGGACGGCGTCGTTTCGCTGTCCGGTACAGTGGCAACCGAGGCGGAAAAAGAAGCAGCCATCGCCAAGGCGCGTGGCATCGAAGGCGTGAAGGACGTCTCAGCTGATGGCCTGAAAGCCGTCGACTGATTCTGTTTTCAGCGCAGACACAAAGAAACCCCGCCAAATGGCGGGGTTTTGCATTGGGCTAGTTTCCTCGCTGGCTCTCGATCTGTCGGAGCCTGTTACCTTCGAAGCGCAGGAAGTGAAGCATGCCGTGGTTGGGCCCATAGACCCACTCTTCGACCGGCACCTCCTGAGCGTAGCCATAGTCGTCGATAACCTGCTTATAGCCGATCAGCGAACTGCTGGCCGGCTCGCCGCACTTGCTGCGAACCTCTGCCGTGCTGGCATCCAGGCTCACCAGCCGGCTGTTACAGCGATAGGTCGATGAGGCTTCGGCGAGGAAACTGGCCGAAAGCAGGGCGAGTAGGGCGGCGGGCAGGTAACGGACCATTGGTTGGCTCCAGACTCAGTTGGCTCGACGGGTTTCGATGCGTACCAGGCGGTTGCCTTCGAAAGTCAGAATGCTGAGCATTCCGTTACGCGGCCCGTAGACCCATTCTTCCAGCGTAAGCTCATGACGATCATGCCGGCCCAGGCGATAGCCGACGACGTCGCGGTGTTGCGGCGCACCGCATTTGCGCTCGACTTCGAAGGTGCGATCGCCGGTAGTGACCAGCTGATTGCCGCAGCGTAGCGTGTCGGCCGTGGCGCTCGCGCTGATCAGCAGGGCGGCGAGCAAGTATCCTTTCTTCATTCTTCGCTTCCCAAGTTCAGGGTTGTAGCAATCCGGCCGTCGCTGCCGGCCTCGGTAGTACCGGTATCCAGCAGGTAGATGCGCTCTGGTGTCAGCCCGGCCTGGACGAGATAGCTCTTGATCGAGGCGGCGCGCTCACGACTCAGACGGCGTAGCAAGGCAGGACTCTGTGCCCAGGAATCGATGATCGCTTGGCGAAGCTGCTGGGCTCGGGTTTCACTTTCCAGGTCGCTCCATTCCGCTGGAGGTTGTTGCTTCAGCCGGCTGCGATAGATGCCCTCCAGAAGCGGCGCCTGATCCTGCTCGTCCACGGTAAGCTGCGCGGGATCGGACGGTACCTTGTCGCCTCGACGCTGCAGGATACGGTACTGAATCTGGCGATACTCGTCCTGTAGACGTTGTTCGGCGAGGAGCGGGCCGTCCGTTGCCGTGGCGCTCATGCCTTCGATCTCAAGACGCAGCCCGGGTCGCTGTTTCAGCCCGGCGGCCAGGGTATCCAGGGTCTGGCGCGCCGCTGGGTCCAGTTCGCTGTTGCCCGGAGCAAAATCGATGTGGCTCAGGTCGCTCTGGTCGCCACCAGCCAGCCCGGCGATGAACTTGAACGGGGCTTTGGCCGCACGCACCACCAGGTTGCGCAACGTTTGCCAGATGATCGGCATGACGCTGAACTGCGGATTGTTCAGGTCGCCCTGCACGGGCAGCTCGATGGAGATCGTGCCGTTGCTGTCCTTCAGTAGTGCGACCGCCAAGCGTACCGGCAGATCCACCGCGTCGGGACTGTCCACTTTTTCGCCGAGTTGCAACTGCTC
>NZ_JACBXH010000036.1:0-46917 GCF_041381355.1 Pseudomonas sp. LM13 | reverse complement strand
TTTTTTTATGCGCGCGGCTCGTGCAGCCGGGCCGTCACGTAATCCGCGATCGCCAGACAGGCAGTCAGCCCCGGCGATTCGATGCCGAACAGGTTCACCAGCCCGGCGATGCCGTGCTGCGCCGGGCCGTCGATGCGAAAGTCCGCGGCCACCTCGGCGGGGCCGCTGATCTTCGGACGGATGCCGGTGTAGGCCGGTTGCAACGAAGCGTCCGGCAACGCCGGCCAATAACGGCGGATCGCGGCGTAGAAGCCCTCGGCCCGTTCCGGCTCGAAGCGATAGTCGAGCGCCTCGACCCACTGCACGTCCGGGCCGAAACGCGCCTGCCCGGCCAGATCCAGGGTCAGGTGCACACCGAGGCCGCCGGGCTCAGGCAGCGGATAGACCAGATGGCGAAACGGCGTGCGCCCGCTCAGGCTGAAGTAGCTGCCCTTGGCGAAGAACTGCCGCGGCCGCGCCGTCGGGTCCAACCCGGAGGTGTGCGCGGCGAGGATGGGCGCACCATGCCCGGCGCAATTCACCAGGGTGCGGGCCAGCAGCTGCAGCGGGTCGGCGCCGCCCACCTCGACCTGCAACCCTGCGCTGCCGACCGTGATCGCCGTTACCGGCGCGTTCAGTGCCAGCACCGCGCCGTGGCGCTCGGCATCGCCCAGCAGTGCCAGCATCAGCGCGTGGCTGTCGATGATGCCGGTACTCGGCGAGAGCAGCCCCGCCACCGCCTGTACTTCCGGCTCCAGCGCCAGCACCTCGCGACCATCGAGGTGCTGCAGGTCATCGACACCGTTGGCCAGCGCGTGCCGCCGCAATTGCTCCAGCGCAGCGATCTGGGCCTCGTCGGTGGCGACGACCAGCTTGCCGCAACGTCGATAGGCCACGCCGTGGCTGTTGCAGAAATCGTAGAGCTGGCGACGCCCGGCCACGCACAACCGGCCCTTGAGCGAGCCCTGCGGGTAGTAGATGCCGGCGTGGATGACTTCGCTGTTGCGCGCGCTGGTGGCGGTGCCAAAGGCCGCCGCGGCTTCCAGTATCAGCACCTCGCGACCGGCCAGCGCCAGCGCACGTGCCACCGCCAGCCCGACCACCCCGGCGCCCACCACCACGCAATCCACCCGATCCATGCCAGACTCCTCGACCCGAACAGCCCAAGCCTGCCGCAACCACAGCGGTCGGCCAAGGGTCGGATGACCTGACCAAGAAGTTAAAGGGAACACCCGCATGCGCATCGGCCTGATCTCCGACACCCACGGCCTGCTCCGCCCCGAGGCAGTGGCGGCACTGCAGGGCTGCGCCCAGATCATTCACGCCGGCGATATCGGCAAACCGCAGGTGCTCGACGGGCTGCGCGCCATCGCGCCGCTGGAGGCGATCCGCGGCAATATCGATACGGCCGACTGGGCGCAGGTGCTGCCCGAACGGCTCGACCTGCGCATCGGGGGTCTCACCCTGCACGTGCTGCACGACCTCAAGCAGCTGGATATCGACCCGCTTGCCGCCGGCGTCGACGTGGTGATCGCCGGCCACTCGCACAAACCGAAGGTCGAGCGGCGCGATGGCGTGCTCTACGTGAACCCGGGCAGCGCCGGTCCGCGACGCTTCAGCCTGCCAATCAGCCTGGCGCTGCTGGAGCTGAACGACGGCCAGGCGCAGGTGGAGCTGATCAGCCTCAGCTGACGCCCATGTAGCGATCGGCGCGGTGATTGATCGCCAGCACCAGATTCAGCGCCACGGCGCCGAGTACCGACAGCAGGACCTTGTCCACCGGTACGACGAACACCGCGGCCATGACGATCAGCGCGTCGATGCCCATCTGGAAGGTACCGGCGCGCAGGCCGAAACGCTCCTGCAGGAACAACGCAAGGATGTTCACCCCGCCAAGACTGGCGCGATGGCGGAACAGGATCAGCAGGCCGATGCCGATGGCGAAACCACCGAACACTGCGGCGTAAACCACGTTCAGCTCGGCGAAGCGTACCCACTGTGGGGTCAGCTCGGCGAACAGCGAGACCAGCCCCACTGCGCAGACGGTGCGCAGGGTGAACTTCCAGCCCATGCGCCAGATCGCCAGTGCATAGAACGGCAGGTTGAGCAGGAAGAACACCGGGCCGAACGACCAGCCGGCCAGGTACTTGAGCAGAAAGGCCAGCCCAACGGTGCCGCCGGTCAGCAGCCCGGCGTGGCTGTAGAAGGCGACGCCAAGGGCGACCAGCGCGGTGCCGGTGAGCAGCGCCAGAGCGTCCTCCCACAGCGGGTGACGAACGAAGATCGCCGATACGCGCTCGGCTTGCGGCACGTCGGATTCGCGGGTTTGCATCGGCTGGGTCTCGAAAACGGTTGTTGCGAAGGATAGAAGCTGGGCAGACGGAAGGACTTGGCGTCGATCAAGCAAAGACGGCGCCGATCAGCGCCGTTGCCAGGTCTCGAACCGATACGCAGGCGCCTCGCCCTCGGCCGGATGCGGCTGGCTGTCGATGCACTGCCATTCGTGCTCGTCGAATACCGGGAAGAAGGCATCGCCCTCGGGCTGCGCGTCGATCCGTGTCAGGTAAAGCCGCTGCGCCTGCCCCAGCGCCTGGGCGTACAGCTGCGCACCGCCGATCAGCATCAGCTCGGCGACACCCTGCTCGCGCGCCCACTGCTCGGCACGCACCAGCGCGGCATCCAGATCGGTGAAGGTTTCCGCGCCGTCGAGCTGCAGATCGGCCTGGCGACTGACCACCAGGTTGAGCCGCCCCGGCAGCGGGCGGCCGAGCGAGTCCCAGGTCTTGCGACCCATGATGATCGGCTTGCCAAGGGTCATGGCCTTGAAATGCTTGAGATCGGCGGGCAGATGCCAGGGCATGCGGTTGTCGAGGCCGATCACGCGGTTCTGCGCGAGGGCGGCGATCATGGCGAGGGGAAGGCGGGTCTGATTCATGGCGGCGAGAATACCAGAGCGGCCCCGATTCCCGCAGCGCCAGCCGTTCGTCGGTTTAACCGTTTTGCAACGCAAGGGGCAACGCAGCGTCAACGTCCGGTCATGCAAGTGGCGCAGGCTGTGAC
Source organism: Pseudomonas sp. LM13 (assembly GCF_041381355.1). Classification (NCBI taxonomy): domain Bacteria; kingdom Pseudomonadati; phylum Pseudomonadota; class Gammaproteobacteria; order Pseudomonadales; family Pseudomonadaceae; genus Pseudomonas; species Pseudomonas sp. LM13. The sequence goes on along the minus strand of NZ_JACBXH010000036.1, from coordinate 43,878 downwards.
ATCCAAACCGAGGAGATGCCGAAATGGCCCGCAAGACCACCGCTTCCCTTCGCCGCTGGCTCACCGCCTGCACCCTGTTGCTACCGCTCGCCGGCTTCGCTACGCCGGATGAACACGCCGCGAAACACCAGGCTGCGCGGGGCGAGCCGACCCCGCTGGTGATCGCCCATCGCGGCGCCAGCGGCTATGTACCGGAGCACACCCTGGCCGCCTATGCCCTGGCCGTTTTCCAGGGCGCCGACTACATCGAGCCGGACCTGGTGATGACCCGTGACGGCCATATCGTCGCCCGCCACGACAACGAGCTGGGCCTGACCACCGATGTCGCCCAGCGCCCCGAGTTTGCCGATCGCAAGCGCACCCAGCAGGTCGACGGCGTCACCCTCACCGGCTGGTTCAGCGAAGACTTCACCCTCGCCGAGCTGAAGACCCTGCGCGCCATCGAGCGCATCCCGGATATCCGCCCGGGCAATGCCCGCATGGACGGCAGCCTGGAAATTCCGACCCTGCAGGAGATCATAGACCTGGTGAAAACGCTGCAGCTCAGCCAGGGCCGGCGCATCGGCCTGTACCCGGAAACCAAGCATCCGACGCATTTCCAGCAGCTCGGCCTGGCCATGGAGAAGCCGCTGGTGCGCATCCTCACCCGCAACGGCTACGTCGGGCGCCACGCGCCGGTGTATATCCAGTCGTTCGAGGTGGACAACCTCAAGACCCTCAGCCGCCTGACCCGGCTGCGTCTGGTGCAGCTGTTCAGCTCCGGCCAGCCGTATGACCAGCAGGTGCGCGGGACCAAGCTGACCTACGCGCAGATGGCCACCCCCGCCGGGCTCAAGGCCATCTCCCGCTACGCCGCCGGCGTCGGCCCGGAGAAGAGCTACATCATTCCGCGTGACGGCAACGGCAATCTGGGCACGCCGACCGGCTTCGTCGCCGCCGCCCATGCGGTCGGGCTCAAGGTCCACCCGTACACCTTCCGCGCAGAAAACGCCTTCCTCCCGGCCAACCTGCGCAGCAGCGACAAGCGCCACGAGCGCGGCGACAGCGAAGCGGAGATCCGCGCCTTCCTCGATGCCGGCATTGATGGCCTGTTCATCGACCAGCCGGATATCGCCGTGCGCCTGCGCAACGCCGACTGACGACCACAGCGGGGAGCCGCAACGGCTCCCCGTTTCCCCGTTCCGCGCGGCAGCGGTTATCCTCAGGGCTCGACCCACCAGCGAGAAGCCGCGTGACCGTCCGCCCCTCTCCCGATCTCACTCCGCTCGACCGAATCTGGCTGACCGAAGCCGTGCGCCTGCGTGAAGAGCATGCCGGGCCGCTGGACGACGACGAGGCCAACCGCCAGGCCCGTACCCACGGCGGCGATCTGCCGGCGCTGATCGAGCGCCGCGCGCTCTGGCTGGCGCACCGTGACGGGCTCATCGAGGCGCTCCGGCACTGGCGTCAGGGCGCCCGCCTGGGCGCGCTCGCGCTGATCCTGCTGGCGCTCTTCACCGGTGCCGGGCTGGCCTTCGCCGCGCTCGGCGACGGGCAGCGGCCGGTCAACGTGTTCTGGGCGCTGGGCAGCCTGCTCGGGCTGAACCTGCTGACCCTGTTCGGCTGGCTGCTCGGCCTGCTGCTGACCGGTGCCAGCAGCGGCGCGCTGGGGCGGCTGTGGCTCTGGCTGAGCGAAAAGCTCGCCCGTGATGCCCGCGCCGCGCAGCTGGCCCCAGCGCTGCTGAGCGTGCTGGATCAGCGCCGACTCGGCCGCTGGTTGCTGGGAACCGGCGTGCACGCCCTATGGCTGCTGGCGATGGCCAGCGCCCTGCTCACCCTCCTCGCCCTGCTGGCGACCCGCCGCTACGGCTTCGTCTGGGAAACCACCATCCTCGGCGAGAACGCCTTCGTCGGCCTGACCCAGGCCTTCGGCGCGCTACCGGCCCTGCTCGGCTTCAGCGTGCCGGATGTCGAGCAGATCCGCGCCAGCGGCGCACTCGCCGGCGATCTGGACGGCGCCCGGCAACGCTGGGCCGGCTGGCTGGTCGGCGTGCTGCTGGTCTACGGCCTGCTGCCGCGACTGCTGCTGGCGAGCCTCTGCCTGTGGCGCTGGCGGCGTGGGCGGGCTGCGCTGACCCTCGATCTGAACCTGCCGACCTACCGCCTGCTGCGCGAACGCCTGCAGCCACCCAGCGAGCGCCTCGGCATCCGTGATGCGGCGCCCGCCCAACTGCACGCGCCCAGCGCCGGCGCTCAGCTCGATGGCAGCGCTGGCGCCGTGCTGGTGGCCATCGAGCTGGACGGCAGCCGCCCGTGGCCGCCGGCTCTGTCCAAGGGTATCGCCGATGCCGGCATCCTCGACGACCGCGAGGGGCGCCGACGGCTGCTCGATCAACTCACCCGCTTTCCGCCGGCACGCCTAGCCGTCGCCTGTGATCCGCGACGCTCACCCGACCGAGGCACGCTGGCGCTGATCGGCGAACTGTCGCGCTGTGCCGCAGCGACACGGGTCTGGCTGCTGCAGGCACCACCCGGCGAGGCGCTGGACAGCGCGCGTCTGGATGACTGGCACCTGGCGCTGGACAGCCTGGGCCTGCCCCATTCCAACACGACGCCGCTGGGCTGGCTGGAGAGCGGACATGACTGAAGCCCTGAAGCTCGCCGTTGTCGGCCATACCAATGTCGGCAAGACCTCGCTGCTGCGCACCCTGACCCGTGACGCAGGCTTTGGTGAGGTCTCGCACCGGCCGAGCACCACCCGCCACGTCGAGGGTGCGCGGCTGTCGGTGGACGGCGAGCCGCTGCTGGAGCTCTACGACACCCCGGGCCTCGAAGATGCCATCGCCCTGCTCGACTACCTCGAACGGCTGGACCGTCCCGGTGAGCGCCTCGACGGCCCGGCACGCACCGCGCGCTTTCTCGACGGCAGCGAGGCACGCCAGCGCTTCGAGCAGGAAGCCAAGGTGCTGCGTCAGCTGCTGGCCAGCGACGCCGGGCTCTACGTGATCGACGCCCGTGAGCCGGTGCTGGCCAAGTACAAGGACGAGCTGGCGGTGCTCGCCGGCTGCGGCAAGCCGCTGTTGCCGGTGCTCAACTTCGTCGCCCAGCCGGGGCACCGCGACGAGGAATGGCGTCAGGCCCTGGCCCGCCTCGGCCTGCATGCACTGGTGCGCTTCGACAGCGTGGCGCCACCCGTGGACGGTGAGCGCCGGCTGTACGAAAGCCTGGCGCTGCTGCTGGAACAGGCGCGCCCCAAGCTGCAGCGACTGATCGAGGACCACGAGGCCCAGGCTGCCGCACGCCTGGCCAGCGGCCAGCGACTGATCGCCGAACTGCTGGTGGATGTCGCCGCCTGCCGACGCAGCGTGGCCGCACAGCCGGAACTGGAGCGCGGCGCCATTCGTGAATTGCACGATGCCGTGCGCCGCCGCGAGCAGCGCTGCGTCGAGGCGCTGCTGCGCCTGTATGCCTTTCGCCAGGACGATGCAGCGGCCAGTGATCTGCCGCTGCTCGACGGGCGCTGGGGCGACGACCTGTTCAACCCCGAAACCCTCAAGCAGCTGGGCGTGAAGATCGGCGGCGGCATGGCCGCAGGTGCCGCGGCCGGTGCCGGGGTCGACCTGATGGTCGGCGGCATCACCCTCGGCGCCGCGGCGCTGCTCGGCGCCATCGCCGGCGGCGGCGCGCAGACCGCGCGGCACTATGGCAATCGCCTGCTCGGCAAGCTCAAGGGGCAGCGCGAGCTGAGCGTCGACGACGCCGTACTGCGCCTGCTCGCCCTGCGCCAGCGTCAACTGCTGGCCGTGCTTGCGATTCGGGGGCACGCCGCCACAGAGGCGATCCGCCTGGCCACCCCGCAGGATCAGGGCTGGCGCGAGGGCAAGCTGCCCGAAGCCCTGCAACGCTGTCGCGCGCATCCCGAGTGGTCCTCGCTCAACCCCGGCGCCCGCCTGCAGGACGGCGAGCGCCAGACGGCGCTGGACGAGCTGGAAACTCAACTGCAGCAAAACTGAGCCGATCAGGTGGAGCGTAGGGTGGGCTTCAGCCCACCAGCGGGTGGCGTGCGCGGGGTTGTCGGTGGGCTGAAGCCCACCCTACCCCTGTGGCGTCTGCCGCATGATCGGTGGCGAGATCGGCAAGACAGGGACTAACCGAGCATTTCACCGTGCATCCGCGCGCATCGCGCATTGGCGGCCGGCACCGGCGCACGTGCGACCCGCAAGGTGCACAGTGTCGCCAGCATGATCAGCAACCCACCCGCCCAGCCCATCGGCCCCAGCTGCTCACCCAGCCAGACACCAGCGATGATCGCGCCGAACAGCGGTTCGGAGCCCATCAGCAGCGACACCCGCGTTGCGCTGCTGCGCCCCAGCGCGCGGTTCTGCGCAAACATGGCGAACAGCGTGGCGAACAGCACCAGATACAGCGTGCCGAACCAGAAGCCCGGCTCCACCGGCAGCGCCGGCAGTCCGCCCGGCAGCGACACGCCGAGCAGGATGCAGCCCGCCGCAACGACTCCACTCTGCACCGCAGTCAGCGCCAGTGCCGAAATTTCCCGGCCGGCCGTCAATCGCCGGGTCAGGCAGACCAGCACCGCGCGCAGCAACGCGGCGGCCAGCATCAGCGCATCGCCGAGATTGAGCGACAGCTGCGGCCCGCCGGTCAGCAGCCAGACGCCCGCCAGCGACAGCGCGCAGGCGAGGAACAGCGTGTTGTGCGGCCGCTGGCGCAGCAGCAGCCACTCCATGAACGGCGTGATCACCACGCACAGGCTGATCAGAAACGCCGCATTGCTGGCGCTGGTCAGCATCACGCCCCAGGTCTCGCAGAGAAAGATCGCCAGCATCACCAGCCCCAGCGGCAGGCCGGAGCGCAGCGCCCGGCGACCGGCGCCGCGCAGTTGCGGCAGCAGCAGGACAAAGGTCAGGCCGAAGCGGATCGCCAGAAAACCCAGCACCGGGTAAAACAGCAGCGCCTGCTTGGCCACCGCATAGCTGCTGCCCCAGATCAGCGCCACCGTCAGCAGCATGCCATCGGCCAGCCACAGCCCCTGTCTCAACGTGCCTTTCATGTTCGAATCCCCGCACCAATCAGGCGCTGATTGTCGGGCCTGCCGCCACGGTCGATAATCCAGCGAAACAGCACAGGACCTGTTCCGCATGGGAACGAATGACAGCGCAGCCCTGCTGCCCTACATGGCCGTATTCGTGCGGGTGGTCGAGGCCGGCAGCTTCTCCGGCGCCGCGCGCCTGCTGGGCAGCACACCGTCGGCGGTGAGCCGCCAGGTGGCACGGCTGGAGCAGGCCTTGGCGCTGCGCCTGCTGGAACGCACCACACGCCAGCTGCGGCTGAACGAGGCCGGGGCGGAGTTCTACCAGCATTGCCGGGACATGCTCGATGCGGCCGACTCCGCCGTCGCCATCGGCGAGCGGCTGATGCGCAGCCCGCGCGGGCTGGTGCGCCTGAGCGTGCCGAAGGCCTATGGCAAGTTCGTCGTCGGGCCGTTGATGCCGACCTTTCTCCAGCGCTACCCCGAGGTCGATGTACAGCTGCGGATCAGTGACCAGGGCCCGGACCTGATCGAGGACGGTTTCGACCTGCTGGTGCAGGTCACCGACAACCCACCCGAAGGCCTGGCCGGCAAGCCGCTCGGGCCGGTGCGCCAACTGCTCTGCGCCAGCCCCGACTACCTGCAGCGCCACGGCGAGCCACAGCATCCGCAGGACCTGCTGCGCCACAGCTGCCTGTATCTGGGGGAAACGGCGGGAGACAATCGCTGGCACCTGCGCCGCGGCGAGCAACAGGAAACGGTGACGGTGCGCGGTCGCTACATCAGTAACCACAGCGAGGCCCGGTTACTGGTGGCGCTGGCAGGCCTGGGCATCACCTGCCTGCCGCATTTCACCGCTGCCCAGGCGCTGGCCGACGGGCAGCTGCGCGAAGTGCTGCCGCAGTGGCGCTACACCGGCTCCTACCAGGGCGCGGCCTGGCTGCTATGGCGACAGAATCACCACCTGCCGCCGAAGACACGTGCGCTGATCGACTATCTGAGCGAGGCATTGATAGCCAGCTGAGCGCAACGCGCATCCGCAGACAGTGGGCTGGCGCCCACCGCTACCGGCGCGCCTGTCAGCGCTCCTTGGTGCCTTCCACTTCCTCGGCCATGCGTGCCAGGCCGAGGTGGCGCACGTCGGTGCCGCGCACCAGGTAGATCACCAGTTCGGCGATGTTGCGTGCGTGGTCGCCGATGCGCTCCAGCGAGCGCAACGCCCAGATCACGCTGAGCACGCGGGAGATCGAGCGCGGGTCTTCCATCATGTAGGTGACCAGCTCGCGCAGGGCGGTCTTGTACTCGCGGTCGACGGTCTTGTCGTACTGCGCCACCGACAGCGCGAGGTCCGCATCGAAGCGGGCGAAGGCGTCCAGCGACTCCTGCACCATCTTGCGCACCTGGTCGCCGATGTGACGCACCTCGACGTAACCCTTGGGTGACTCGCCTTCCTCGCACAGCTGGATGGCGCGGCGGGCGATCTTGGTCGCCTCGTCACCGATGCGCTCGAGATCGATTACCGACTTGGAGATGCTGATGATCAGGCGCAGATCGGAGGCCGCCGGCTGGCGGCGGGCGAGGATGCGCACGCATTCCTCGTCGATATTGCGCTCCATCTGGTTGATCTGGTCATCCACCTCACGGACCTGCTGGGCGAGCCCCGAATCGGCCTCGATCAGCGCGGTGACCGCGTCGTTGACCTGCTTCTCCACCAGCCCGCCCATGGCCAGCAGGTGGCTGCGCACCTCCTCCAGCTCGGCGTTGAACTGCTGGGAAATGTGTTGGGTGTGGCTGTCTTTGCTGATCATCATCGAGCCCTTGCGAAACTGTGGTTCTCTCGCCGGACGAGCCGGCCCTTGGCAAAACGTGCTGCGCTAGGAGGCGGCGCGCAGACAGTACAAACGAGTACGGCAAGCGCCGCCGACAACGCGCAGCGCGGTTTGCCATGGCCGGCTAGCCGTAGCGGCCGGTGATGTAGTCTTCGGTCTGCTTCTTGGCCGGGTTGGTGAACAGCGTATCGGTATCGCCGTACTCGATCAGTTTGCCCATGTACATGAACGCCGTGTAGTCGGACACCCGCGCGGCCTGCTGCATGTTGTGGGTAACGATGACGATGGTGTACTTGGCCTTGAGCTCGTAGATCAGCTCCTCGACCTTCAGCGAGGAGATCGGGTCGAGGGCCGAGCTCGGCTCATCGAGCAGCAGCACTTCCGGCTGCACGGCGATAGTGCGGGCGATCACCAGACGCTGCTGCTGACCACCGGAGAGGCCGAGTGCCGACTCGTGCAGGCGATCCTTGACCTCGTCCCACAGCGCCGCGCCCTTGAGCGCCCACTCGACGGTCTCGTCGAGCACGCGCTTCTGCTTGATACCCTGGATGCGCAGGCCGTAGACCACGTTCTCGTAGATGCTCTTGGGGAACGGGTTGGGCTTCTGGAACACCATGCCGACGCGGCGGCGCAGGTCGGCCACATCCACACCCTTCTGGTAGATGTTCTGCCCGTCGAGGTTGATGGCACCTTCGATGCGGCAGCCGTCGACCAGGTCATTCATGCGGTTGAAGCAGCGCAGCAGGGTCGACTTGCCGCAGCCGGACGGGCCGATGAAGGCGGTCACGCGCTGGCGCGGAATGTTCATGCTGACGTTGTGCAACGCCTGCTTCTGGCCATAGAACAGGCTGAGGTCGGGCACCTCGATGGCGACCTGCTCGTTGGCCAGGCTCAGGCTGCGCTTGTCGCGGCCCAGGGCCGAGATGTCGATCGAATGGGTGGTGGTTTGCATGTGCTCGCTCCGTTTGCAGCCTCGGGCTGCAAGCTACAGGCCGCCATCTGCGCCGGGTGCTTCCCTCGGAAGCCCACGATGCGGCTGGCGGCGCCAATCAATGATCCAGCGCCTTGTATTTTTCGCGCAGGTGGTTGCGGATGTAGATCGCGCTGAAGTTGAGCGTGGCGATCACCAGTACCAGCAGCAGCGCGGTGGCGTAGACCAGCGGCCGCGCCGCCTCGACGTTGGGGCTCTGGAAGCCGACGTCGTAAATGTGGAAGCCCAGGTGCATGATCTTCTGGTCCAGATGCAGATAGGGGTAGTTGCCGTTGAGCGGCAGGTTCGGCGCCAGCTTGACCACGCCGACCAGCATCAGCGGCGCCACTTCGCCGGCGGCACGCGCCACGGCGAGGATCAGGCCGGTCATCATCGCCGGGCTGGCCATCGGCAGCACCACCTTCCACAACGTCTCGGACTTGGTCGCGCCGAGAGCCAGAGAGCCTTCGCGGATCATCCGCGGGATGCGCGCCAGGCCTTCCTCGGTGGCGACGATCACCACCGGCAGGGTGAGGATGGCCAGGGTCAGCGAGGCCCACATCAGGCCAGGCGTGCCGAACACCGGCGCCGGTGCGGCTTCGGGATAGAACAGCCGATCCAGCGAGCCGCCCAGCACGTAGACGAAGAAGCCCAGACCGAACACGCCATAGACGATCGACGGCACCCCGGCGAGGTTGTTCACCGCGATGCGGATGATCCGGGTGAGCAGGCCCTGCTTGGCGTACTCGCGCAGGTAGACCGCGGCGATCACACCGAACGGGGTGACGATCACCGCCATGATCAGGGTCATCAGCACGGTACCGAAGATCGCCGGGAACACGCCGCCTTCGGTGTTCGCCTCACGCGGCTCGTCGCTGACGAACTCCCACAGTTTGGCGAAGTAGAACATCAGCTTCTGCGGCGTCGACATGGCATTGGGCTGGAACGCCCGCACCACCTTGCCGAGGGTGATCTCCTGCTCGCGGCCGTCGGCGGTGCGCACGGTGATGCTGTCGCGGTTGAACTGCTGCTGCAGCGCCACCAGCTTGTCTTCCAGTACCCGGTACTCGGCATCCCACTGGGCGCGCTCGGCGTCCAGATCGGCCTGGGCGGCCGCATCCAGACGGTCGTCCAGCTCCAGCTTGCGGGTCTTCAGACGCAGGCGTTCGAGGCCATGGTTGATGCGGCCGATCTCCACCTTCTCGATGCGCGAGATCTGCGCATGCAGCTGGTCGACCCGATCGATCCGATGCTGCAGCTCGCCCCAGGCGGCATCGCCTTCGGCGACCAGCTGGCCGGCTTCCTTGACGTTGAGCAGATAGCCATAGAAGTTGCCCCACTCGCGACGCTCCAGCACCATCAGCTCGGCCGGCTTGCGCTGGTTGCTCAGCCATTCGCCGATCACCCAGGAGAAGTCCGCGCCGTACACCTCGCGGTTGCCGACCTTGAGCAGCTCGCGGGTCATGAACTCGCCGCCCTCGACGTTCACCGGCAGCCCGCTGGCAGCCAGGCGTGCCCGTGGCACTTCCTCGGCCTGCACCACCTCGCCGGCCAGCACGCGCATCTCGGCGCCGGGCATGCTGTAGTCGGCGACGATCACGTCGGCCGGCCAGAAGTGCGCCAGACCGCGCACGGCGATGATCGCCAGCAGCCCCAGGGTCATGATCACGGCGATGGACACCGCGCCGGCGTTCATCCAGATCCAGGGCGTGCCGCTCTTGACCCAGCTGTTCAACGAATCCTTTTTCACGGATCGATACCTTTTGGCGAAATCGGGTTACAGGCTGGCGTACTTGCCGCGCAGGCGCTGGCGAATCAGCTCGGCCAGAGTGTTCATCACGAAGGTGAACATCAGCAGGACGAGCGCGGCGAGGAACAGCACGCGGTAATGGGTACCACCCACCTCGGATTCAGGCATTTCCACCGCGACGTTGGCGGCCAGGGTGCGCATGCCTTCGAAGATGTTGGCTTCCATGATCGGCGTGTTGCCGGTGGCCATCAGCACGATCATCGTCTCGCCCACCGCGCGGCCCATGCCGATCATCAGCGCCGAGAAGATGCCAGGGCTGGCGGTCAGCAGCACCACGCGGGTCAGCGTCTGCCAGGGCGTCGCACCCAGGGCCAGCGAGCCAAGGGTGAGGCTGCGCGGCACGCTGAACACCGCGTCCTCGGCGATCGAGTAGATGGTCGGGATCACCGCGAAACCCATCGCCAGGCCGATCACCAGGGCGTTGCGCTGGTCGAACGGGATACCCATGTCGTTGGACAGCCACAGGCGCATGTCACCGCCGAAGAACCAGTTCTCCAGGTGCCCGCTGATCTCCAGCGAGCCGAAGCCCACCAGCAGGATCACCGGGATCAGCAGCACCGCTTCCCAGCCTTCCGGGATCGCCAGGCGCACGCTTTGCGGCAGGCGGCTCCAGGTCCAGGCGGCGAAGAGAATACCCACCGGCATCAGGAGCAGAAGACTGAAGATACCCGGCAGGTGGTTCTCCAGGAATGGCGCGAGGAACAGGCCGGCGAAGAAGCCGAGAATCACCGTCGGCAGTGCTTCCATCAGCTCGATCACCGGCTTGACCTTGCGGCGCAGCGACGGCGCCATGAAGTAGGCGGTATAGAACGCCGCGCAGATGGCCAGCGGGGCCGCCAGCAGCATGGCGTAGAAGGCTGCCTTGAGCGTCCCGAAGGCCAGCGGCGCGAGGCTCAGTTTGGGTTCGAAATCGCTGTTGGCTGAGGTGGACTGCCAGACGTAATCGGGCTCCGGATAGCTCTCGTACCAGACCTTGCCCCACAGCGCGCTCCAGGAAATCTCCGGGTGCGGGTTGTCGATGACGAAGCGCTGCAGCCCCTGCGCCGACTCCAGCAGCAGACGTGTGGCGCGCGGCGACATGGCCGCCAGCGCGGCGCCATCGGCGACCGGCTCCTTGAGCAGCGTGCGGTGTGCGGTGCTGTGGAAGATGCCGACACTGCCGCTGTCGTCCAGGGCGAGGAAGCCCTTGCGGCGCTCCTCCGGGAGGATCTGGCGGATCGGGCTGCTGCCCAGCTTGAAGTTGCGCACGTTCTTCAGTTCGGCCTGGCCATCGGCGGCACGCACCATGAACCACTGGCCGATGCTGCCCCTGGAGTCGCCCACCATCAGCGAGATGCCGCCCAGCAGCGGGCTGACGCTGGTGATCTCGCTGCCGTCGCCGACCAGCTTGTAACGACCGTTGAGCTGCTTGCGGCGCAGGTCGAAGACATCCGCGCTGGCCTTGCCGCTGATCGCGTAAAGCCACATGTGCCGTGGGTCGATCAGCAGCTGACGGATCGGCTCGGCCAGCTGCGGCAGGTTCAGGCGCTCCTGCTCAAGCGTGACCTCGCCGGTCAGCAGGTTCTCGCTGCTGGCGATGCGCTGGGCATGCAGCGCGCTGCCGGTGGCGCCGGCGACCAGCAGGGTCTTGCCGTTCAGGCTGATGGCGGCGCGCTCGATGGGGCGGCCTTCCGGATCGAGCTCAAGCGGCGCCTCGCCGAAGGGATAGGCGAGCTCGGGGGTGATGGTCTTCTGGTTGTTCGGGTAGGTGACCTTGTAGTTGTGCTCCAGCACCAGGGCCTGGCCATTGTCCAGACCGAGCACCAGCCGGCGGGTGCCGGGGGTGTCCTGGCCCACCGAGACGATGCGGCTGCCTTCCGGCAGCGGCAGGGGCTTGCTCGTCAGCAGCGCACCGTCGCGCAGGCTGAAGAAACGCGCCTGGCCGTCCTCGCCCAGACGCAGGGCGACCTGGTTCTGCTCCTCGATGGCCAGCAGCAGCGGCTTGCCGGCATCGGCCAGCCAGGCCGGCTGCTGAGCCTTGCTGGCCTCCAGCTCGGCGCCCTGGAACATCGGCAGCACGACCTGCGCCAGATAGAAGAAGATCAGGGTGATGGCGCCCAGCACGGCCAGGCCGCCGATGGACACGTACCAGCGCGCCAGGTGGTCTTTCAGCGCGCGTATGCGCCGCTTGCGCTGCAGTGCCGGCGTGTTGAAGTCCAGCCGTTGCACATCGGAATTCGCGGTCATGTTGTCCATGTCGTTCATGCCAGGCTCCTGGGCCGAGCGGCCCTTCGGGGCGCCTAATCTAATAAAGCCGTGTGACAGAAAAGTTACAGCCAGGTGACGCGACGATGCCCGCCAGCGCGTTCAGCGTGGCGGGCATCTGCGCAAGGCCGGCGCAGTGGGCGCCGGCCGTTACGCGGGTCTTACAGACCCAGCTCCTGCATGGTCTTGTCGACCACCTTCTTCGGCAGCGGGATGTAGCCGTCCTTGACCACGACTTCCTGACCCTGCTTGGAGAGCACCAGCTTGAGGAACTCGGCGTCGATCGGGCTCAGCGGCTTGTTCGGCGCCTTGTTGACGTAGACGTAGAAGAAGCGAGCCAGCGGGAACTTGCCGGCCAGAGCGTTCTCTTCGTTGGCCTCGAAGGCCTCGCCACCCTTGGACAGCGGTACCGCACGGACGCTGGAGGTCTTGTAGCCGATGCCCGAGTAACCGATGGCGTTCAGGGTGCTGGAGATCGACTGCACCACCGAGGCCGAACCCGGCTGCTCGTTGACGTTCGACTTGAAGTCACCCTTGCACAGGGCCTCTTCCTTGAAGTAGCCGTAGGTGCCGGATACCGAGTTACGACCGAACAGCTGGATCGGCTTGGCCGCCCACTCGCCGGTCATGCCCAGGTCGCCCCAGGTGGTGATGTCCTTCTCGCCACCGCACAGACGGGTGCTGGAGAAGATGGCATCGACCTGCTCGATGTCCAGCGACTTGATGGGGTTGTCCTTGTGCACGAACACCGCCAGGGCGTCGATCGCTACCGGCACAGCCGTCGGCTTGTAGCCGTACTTCTCTTCGAAGGCCTGAATCTCGTTGTCCTTCATTGGGCGGCTCATCGGGCCCATGTTCGAGGTGCCTTCGGTCAGCGCGGGCGGCGCGGTGGAGGAGCCGGCAGCCTGGATCTGGATATTGACGTTCGGATAGCTGCGCTTGAACTCTTCGGCCCACAGGGTCATCAGGTTGGCCAGGGAGTCGGAACCAACGCTGGACAGGTTGCCGGAAACACCGGAGGTCTTCTGGTAGCTCGGCAGCGCCGGGTCTACAGCAGCGACTGCGCTCGCGGCGCCAACGCCAGCGGCAACGAAGGTCAGGGCCGCCATCAAACGATTCAGTTTCATACCTTGCTCCTAGCAGGTGTGTGCTCGAGTGTGTTGGAACGGGGGCCAGTATCTGCAGGCCGTGTGAACACTCTATGAATCAAGTGTGACAATCTCATGACCACGTGCAGCATTGACCTGGTGCGGTCGCTGTGGCGGTTCACAGCCGTTATACTCGGCGCCATCGCCCGCGCTAGCGCGGGCATTTCGCGCCAGAACAACAAACGCGCCGCGAGTCCGACCGATGAACGAATACGAACAGGAAGATCCGATCCCGCAGGGCGACCTGGCGCTGCAGCTCACCGCGCTGCCCAGGGAAACCAATGGTTTCGGCGATATATATGGTGGCTGGCTGGTGTCGCAGATGGACCTGGCCGGTACCGCGATGGCCAGCCGCGTGGCCGGCGGGCGTGTCGCCACGGTGTCCATCGATCGCATGGCGTTCATGGTGCCGGTAGCGGTCGGCGCGCAGCTGTCCTTCTATACCCAGACGCTGGAAGTCGGGCGCAGCTCGATTCGCATGCTGGTGGAAGTGTGGAGCGACGATCCGCTGTCCAGCGAGTGGCGCAAGGTCACCGAAGCGGTGTTCGTCTTCGTCGCCATCGACGGCAGCGGCCGTACCCGCCCCGTTACCCCGCGCCGCTGAGACCAGCACACTGGTTTTCCACAGTTAGGCCGTCGGCACGTCGGCGCCCGGCCGCCCACTGGCCAGGACGAAGCAATTCTTGCCGCTCGTCTTGGCCCGGTACAGTGCACGGTCGGCACACTGATAGAGCTGTTCGGCCCGCTGCCCCTCCTGCAGGGTCGCCACACCGATACTGACCCCAACCCGCAATGCCGCATCACGCGGGTGTCGGAGTTCAAGCGCGGCCAGCGCCGCGATCACCTGCCGCGCAATGCGTTGTGCCGCTGCGCTGTCGCAGTTGTACAACAGCAGCGCGAACTCCTCTCCGCCCACCCGTGCTGCCAGATCCAGCGGACGTCGTGCGAAACCTGCCAGCAGTTCACCGAACGTGCGAATCAGTGCGTCGCCGGCCGGGTGGCCAAACGCGTCGTTGTAGGCCTTGAAGTCATCCAGATCGAGCAGCAGCAGACTCAGGGGGCGGCGATCCCGGCGCGCCTGGGCGATTCGCTGGTCGAGCGCCCGATCATGGCTGCGTCGATTGGCCAGACCGCTCAGGGCATCGTGCTCGGCCACCCAGCTCAGTAGCTGGCGCATCAGGAACTGCTCGCGCTGGGAGTACTCGTGCAGGTAGCGACTGACGGCACCGATGATCAGCAGCAGCGTGTAATAGCTGACCGCGATCCAGTGCTGCGGCAACTGTGCCGGCGTCAGGATCAGGTACGCCATGAGCACGTCCAGCAGCACGATCAGTAACGCACCCAGGAGTGCCACCCAGAAGGTCACGCCGAGAAAGAAGAACGAGCTGACGATCAGCAGCCCGGCGCCGTACTGGAAGTTGAGCGGGGCATCCAGCGCCTCGAAGCGGATGTCGATGAATGCTGCGATCACACCGATCAGCACCAGCAACGCGGGAAATATCCGATTGGCCTGGGCGCGAAAGGTACGGCTGTAGAACGACAGCACCAGCACGACGATGCCCGGCACGATCTGTAGCAGCCGCAGCAGGGTCAGCGTACCCAGCCAGTCGGTATCATCCAGCTGGAAATAGCGGTGCTCGAAGTACAGGTAGCCGGATACCGCGACGATCAGCAGCAGCGCCGCAAGCCGCTGCGATGCCCGGGCCTGGCCGTCGAGATAGGCGCGGAATTCGTGCTCGAGTTGCGGCCTGAAGCGAAGCAATCGAAAGCCGCCGTGCAGCTGGCGGCCGTAAGGCGTCTCGCGAAAGCCCTCGGTCGCAGCTTGATCGGTGGTATGTCGCATGGAAGAACCCGCAAATTCGATGACGGCGATGATATCACTACGCCAGCAGCCGATCGGAACCGTCCGACGGGCGTCGTGGCGGACAGCCTGGTCTTTGGACAGAGCGCTTGCACTGGACGTTTCAAGCATCGAAGATCGCGCTACATGCATTGCTGGATGTATCCGCGTGACCACCCTTCTGCTTGCCCTCTGGCCGCTATTCGCCTTGATCGTCGCCGGTTATTTCCTGCGCCTGCGCGCCTTTCCGAGTGCCGAGTTCTGGCCCGGCGCCGAGCGCATCAACTATTTCCTGCTCTTTCCTGCCCTGCTGTTCAGCAGCCTGGCCACCGCACCGCTGGACAACCCCGCGTTGCCACGGCTGGCCGGCGCCGTGCTGCTCGGCCTCGGTCTGGCCTGGGTCGGGCTGCTGATCGCCAAGCGTCTGCGCGGCTGGTCAGCCGGGCGTTTCGGTGCCATCACCCAGGGCGTGCTGCGCTTCAACACCTATCTCGGTCTTGCCGCGGTGGGCAGCCTGTTCGGCAAGGACGGCCTGGCCCTGGCGGCCCTGATGCTGGCGTTGATGGTGCCGACGGTGAACGTGATGTCGGTCTGGGCGCTGACCGCCGAGCGCGGCGTCAGCGTGCGCGGTCTGTTGCTGCCGATCGCCAAGAATCCACTGATCCTGGCCTGCCTGACCGGCGCGCTGGTGAACCTGTCAGGGCTGGGATTGCCGGGCGGCACCGACCGGCTGCTGGGCCTGCTAGCGGCTGCCAGCCTGCCGCTGGGCCTACTCTGTGTCGGTGCGGCGCTAAAGCCGCAGGAACTGGGCGGGGAGATTCCAGCGCTGGGCTGGAACAGCGCAGTACGCCTGCTGGCCGTGCCGCTGCTGGCCTTCGGCGTGGCACGGGTGCTCGGCTTGCCGGATATGGAAACGACCATCCTGGTGCTGTTCTTCGCACTGCCCACCGCGCCGACCGCTTACGTGCTGACCCGCCAGCTGGGCGGTGATAGTCATCTGATGGCGGGCATCATCACCCTGCAGACACTGCTGGCCGCGGCCAGCCTGCCGCTGGTACTGACCCTGCTGAACGGCTGATCAGCGCGCCACCTGTCCGCGCAGGAGGCGCAGCAGCATCAGCGCCAGGCCGATGCCCACGGCGCACAGCACCAGCAGCGGCCCGAGGTAACCGAGGGCGTCCTGCAACCAGCCGAGCAGCAGGTGCAGCCACTCGGTATGCAGCGAGGCTTCGGCCGCGACGTAGCCGCCCTGCTGCCATATCTCGTAGGCGGCATGCAGCGGAATCAGCGTCAGCGGCAGCAGGATCAGGCACAGCCAATAGCCGGCACGCCGGTAGGCACCCAGCAGCCCCCACGGCAAATAGGCGGCACGGATGAGCTGGAAGAAGCAGACGATGTAGTAGACGACCAGCAGCAGCGCGAAACCGCTGGCCAGCGACGGCTCGAGCCAGAGCGCACGCAGCGCCGCGGTACTGATTGTCAGGCTGAGCGCGCCCCAGAGCAGAAGAAAGAAGGTTTTCATCGCGAGTCCTGGTATCGGCTTTCGGCGAACGCGCATCGGAACAGAATTGCGCCAGCCAAACCCACAACCGCTTCACGAAACGGAGGCGATGAGCCGCGATCGTGCCGGCTTCGAGCAGCCGCGCACGCTTTTAGAACAGGCTGAGCTGATCGCCCTCGGCTGGCGCCGCACTGATCGGGGCTTCCGGCACCGCATCGGCATCGGCCACGGCACCCGCCAGAACCAGCCGCTCGGCCAGTCCGGCGGCGCGCTCGGCGCGGGTGCTGACCGCTTCGGCCAGACGTGCCGGCAGCGCCCAGATCTCCACCCGGCGCTTGGCGCGGGTGATGCCGGTGTAGAACAGCGCGCGGGTCAGCAGCGGGCTCGGCTGATCCGGCAAGGCCAGCAGCACCTCGGTGAATTCCGAGCCCTGGCTCTTGTGCACGGTCATGGCGAAGGCGCTGTCGTGGCTCGGCAGCCGTGCCGGCGCGAAGCCGCGGTAACCGTCGTCACCCTCGAAGAACACCCGCAGGCCCTGCTCGGTTTTCAGGCACAGGCCGATATCGCCGTTGAACAGCCCCAGCGCGTAGTCGTTCTGCCGGACCATCACCGCACGGCCGGGATACCAGCGTTCGCGGGCCGGCACGCCGAGGCGACGCCTGAAGCGTGTTTCCAGCGCCTCGTTGATACCGGTCACGCCGAACGGGCCCTCGCGTTGCGCAGTCAGCGCCCGGAAACCGTTGAAGGCCTCGAACGCCGGGCCTGGATCGCCCTGCCGCGCAGCCTGCAGGTAACCGCCGTAACCCTGCTCCAGCCGCTCGATCAAGGCGGTCGGGCTGGGCGTCGCGTTCCAGGCGAGATCCGCACGACCTTCCTGCAGCAGCGCGACGGTGCCTTTCGCATCGCCGGCGTTGATCCGCCGCGCCAGCTCGCCGATGCCGCTGTCGCCGGCGAAGCGGTGGCTGTGGGTGAGCAGCACCACCGCATCGCCGAGGCGCGAGCGCGGCGTCTCGACCGGCACGGGCTGGCCGGTGATGCGCTCCAGCTCGCTTGCCGCCCCGGCATCGAAGCCACGGCCTTCGCAGAGTTCGGCGAACACCGCACCGGCCTCCACGGCGGCCAGCTGATCCTTGTCGCCGAGCAGGATCAGCCGCGCCTTCGGCGGCAGCGCGACGACCAGCTTGGCCATCAGCGCCAGGTCGACCATCGACGCCTCGTCCACCACCAGCACGTCCAACGCCAGCGGATTGGCCGCATCGTGGCGCACGCGGGGGCTGTCGCCGCGGCTGCCGAGCAGACGGTGCAGGGTCCGCGCCTCGTCCGGCAGGGCCTCTTTCACCGCATCGCTGACCGGCAGCTCGGCCTTGGCGTTGCGGATCGCCTCGGCCATGCGCGCGGCGGCCTTGCCGGTGGGTGCGGCGAGTCCGATGGCCAGGCGCTCGCCGCCAGGCTGCTCGAGCAGCGCCGCCAGCAGGCGCACCACGGTGGTGGTCTTGCCGGTGCCGGGACCGCCGGAGATCACCGCCAGGCGCCGGCGTACCGCCTGCGCGGCGGCCAGGCGCTGCCAGTCGGGGCGCTGCTGATTGAAGGCGAACAGCCGCGCCAGGCTCTCGGCGAGCCGTACTTCGTCCACCTCGGGCGCATCGCCGGCGCGGGCCAGCAGCTGTTCGGCCAGCTGCTGTTCGTAGGCCTGGTAGCGGGCCAGGTAGAGCCGGTCGCCGACCAGGGTCAGCGGCGCATAGTCATCTGGCGTACCGACCAATGAAGAGGCTTCGAGCTGGGCACGCCAGACGGGTAGTGACGGCATGCTGAGATCGACATCGGGCCAGCGCCGCCTGCCAGCCAGGCGTTCCAGCGGCAGACAGACATCGCCGGCCGACAGCGCCTCGCAGCACAGCGCGGCGGCGAGCAGCACCGGCTCGGACGCCTCTGGCTCAAGGCGTTGCAGGCTGGCAATGAAGGCGCGTTCCAACGGGCCGAAGGGTAGCTCTGCAGGCAGGGTCATCGGGTAAGCCTCGATACAGGAGGTGTAGGGTGGCGGTCGCAACGGTGGGCTGAAGCCCACCCTACAGGCATCGACGAAGGCCGTAGGGTGGGCTTCAGCCCGCCAGCGAAGACACCGGAACGGGCCTGCATCACCGTCCCTCCTCGAACAGTCGATCCAGCGCATCGAGCAGCGCATCGTCCGGCCGCGCGAAGTAGACGCCGGCCTCGGGCATGCCACGCAGGAACAGGTAGAAGGCACCGCCCAGCTGCTCGTCGCGAAAATCTGCCAGACGCTGGCGCAGGAAGCGGCGCAGCGCCACCAGATAGATCAGGTATTGCAGGTAGTAGTGCTCGCCCGCCAGCGCCTGCAGCAGCCGCTCGCCGCCGTAGTAGCTGGCGTCCGGGCCGAGCCAGTTGGACTTGTAGTCGGCGATGTACCAGCGGCCGCCGTGCTCGAAGGTCAGGTCGATAAAGCCTTTGAGAAAGCCCTTGAGGCTGTCGAATTCCAGCCGCGCTGCGGCCTCGCGCAGCGGTGCGGCCAGCCCGTTGGCAGGGTCGGTCAGCAAGGCGCGCAGGCGCACCACGTCCAGCTCGCGCACCGGGAAGGTGAAGCCCAGCTCCGGCAGCCGGCGCGCGGCCTGCAGGCTGGCGAGGGTCAAACCGGCGCCGTCCAGATCGGTCTGCAGCACCCGCTCCAGCTGAGCCGTGGCGATGTCCCGCCAGTCCAGGGGCAGGCCATAGGCCTTGAGCGCCGGCTCGACCAGCTGGGCCAGCTCGCCCTTGCCCCGCGCCCAGTCCTCGAGGATGGCATGCAGGCAGGTACCGGCCCGCGCACCGCGTGGAAAAGCGAAGAAGCCGCTGCCCGGCTCGCCGGCATCGGGCATCGCCAGGGCGTCGCGGTCCGGCGCTTCCATGTGCATGCCGGCGGCCAGCCCGGAGAAGCTGCCGATGCGCCAGGCGCTGTAGAGGCTGCGGTTGAGCTGCGCCAGCTGCTCGGGCGGCGCTGCGCGGCTGCTGCCCTGGGTGCTGGCCTCACGCGACTCGAGCGGCAGGCAGGCCATGCGCCCGTCGCTCGTGGCGACCAGCCGCTCGATGGCCAGACGCAGGCTACCGCCGTTGAGACCAGCCAGGTGGTTGCCCAGCTCCGTCAGTGGCTGCTCGCCCGGCAGTTCGCGGCCGTGCAGCAGCCAGGCCAGGGCGCTGCTGTGCAAGCCTTCGTCGGGCAGACTGCCATCCTTCTTCGCCTTGGGCAGGCTCACCGGCCCCCAGTGCAGCCAGAGCCGGTCACGCGCGCGGGTCAGGGCGACGTAGGCCAGCCGCAGCTGTTCGGCGAACACCTCCTGACGGGCGCGTTCGAGGTTGTCCTCCAGTTCGCCGCTGCCCAGGTCCAGCAGCGGGTGGCCATCGGCATCGTGACAACGGGCATTGTCGAGGTTCTTGCCGAGCAGCTTGCCGTCCCAGAGAAACGGGCAGAACACCAAGGGGTATTCCAGACCCTTGCTGGTGTGGATGGTGACGATCTGCACCCGTTCGGCATCGCTTTCCAGGCGCAGCAGCGCTTCTTCACCGGCGCCTTCGCTGCCGCGCTGGGCATTGAACCAGGCGAGCAGCGGCTCCAGCCCCGGGCGCAGCAGGCTCTCGGCCTGCAGCAATTCACCGAGGTGCAAGAGGTTGGTCAGCCGACGCTCGCCGTCGACCCGAGTCAACAGCCGTTCGGCCACCGCCTGCTCGTCGAGCCAGGCGCGGAACACGCGCATGAAGCCCTGCTGCTGCCAGAGCTGGTGATAGCGCTCGGCGGCTTCGCGCTCGGCGTCCCATTCATGCTGGTCATCCTGGCAGCGGGCGAGATCGGCGGCGCTGCGGCCCAGCAGGCGCGTCGCCAGGGCATGCCGCAGCAGACCCTCGCGTCCCGGCTCGGCATAGGCGGCAAGCACCGCGGCGAGTTCGCCGGCTTCTTCGCTGCGCCAGACGCTGTCGCGCCCGCGGCGTACGCTGGGCACGCCACGCGCGGCCAGCTCATCGGCGATCATTCCGGCCTGGCGGTGATTGGCCACCAGCACGGCGATATCGCCGCCCTTGAGTGGGGTGAACCGGTCGCCCTGCGCGAAGCCGGCGCGGCCCTCGGCGGCGGCGGCCAGCTGCACGGCGATGCGTCGCGCCGTGTCGGCCGCGGCCAGTTGCGCGGCCTCGGCCTTGCCCAGCGGATCGTCGCCGAGCCAGACCAGCGACAGCGGCGCCGCCTCGCCCTCCTCTGCCAGACGCAGGCTCGCACGCGGCTTGTCGGCCGCGCCTACCGCTGGATAACGCAGGTCGGGTTGGGCGAACGGCTGCGGATGGTCGAACAGCTGGTTGAGCGCGGCGATCAGCTCGGGCGTCGAGCGGTAGTTGGTCGGCAGGTTGAAGGGTTCGCGATCGGCCTGTTGCTTGGCCGTCATGTAAGTGGCCAGGTCCGCGCCGCGGAAGGCGTAGATCGCCTGCTTGGGATCGCCGACGAAGCACAGCGAGGCATCACGGCCCTTGGCATAGATGCGGTCGAAGATGGCGTACTGGATCGGGTCGGTGTCCTGGAACTCGTCGATCAGCGCCAGCGGATAGGTCGCACGCAGCGAGGCCGCCAGGTCCTCGCCGACCGGGCCTTGCAGTGCCTGATCCAGACGATTCAGCAGGTCGTCGAAGGCCAGCAGCCGCTGCGCCGCCTTGCGTTCAGGCAACTCGCGGTTGAGCCGCTCGAGCAGCGCCACCTGCAGGGCAATCAGCCGCTGCTTGCCGGCCGGCAGTGCCTCGGCCACCTGATCGGCCAGCTCGTCCAGGGCCTGGGCCAGCTCGCACACCGGCGCGTCGAAGCCCTTCTTGCAGGCCTTGCTCAGTGCACGTACGCCGAACTTCGCCGCGCCCTCAGGCAGGTCGAACATCACCGCCGGATCGGCGAAATAGGCATCCAGTTCTGCCTGCCATGGCGCAAACTTGACGCTCTTGTGCGTGCTCTGGCTGAGCCCGCCATGCGCCAGCAGTTCGGCGATCCAGGCGCTGCCCGCCTGCTTCCACAACTCGGCAGCCCGCTGCCAGGCCGCCTCGACCGGGCGCAGATCGGCCACGACCGGCGCACCCTGCGGCTCGACCCGCAGATAGGGCTTGCCCAGATGACTGCGCAGACGCTGGCGCAACCACTGCGGAGTGATCCGGCTCTTGGCCAGGAAGCGTGCCCAGGCCGGGTCGGCATCGGCCAGCTCGCTGCGCCAGGCATCGGCGAGCAGCGCGTCGATGATCTCGCGGTCATCGGCGGTCAGCTCGCTGTCGAAGTCGCCGCCGGCCTCGAAGGCGGCGTCTTGCAGGGCGCGCTGGCAGAAGCCGTGGATGGTGAAGATCGCCGCCTCGTCGAAGCCGTGCACCGCCAGCAACAGGCGCCGCCGCGAGGCGTCGTCCGGATAGCGGGCGTGCAGGCGATTGAGGAAGTCATCGCTGCTCGGCGTGCCCTCATAAACCGCCAGCAGATCGGCCAGCCGCGCGCGGATGCGCTCGCGCAGCTCGGCGGTGGCGGCGGTGGTGTAGGTAACCACCAGAATCTGCCCCACCGAGAGCTGGCGCTCCAGCAGCAGACGCGCATAGAGCGCGGTGAGCGTCCAGGTCTTGCCGGTGCCGGCGCTGGCTTCGATCAGCGAGCGGCCGTCGAAGGGCGAGTCGAGGAGGTCGAGTTTCATGGCTTGATCCTCCGAGTCAAAGCCGACTTTGCAGTGCTGGCCGCACCCTCGGGTTGCGCCCCGCCGGGCGCCTTACTTCTTCTTGCTTGCCCAAGAAGAAGTAAGCAAGAAGAAGGGCACCCCAACATCCGGGTCTGGCCGCTGCGCGGCCAGACTTCCCTCGCTCCGGCGCTGCTCCGGGGGCACGCCGCGAAGGGACGTCCCTGTCCCTTCGCGCCTCGCTCGGCATCCATGCCTCGCGTCCCCCTACACAACGCCTGCGCTCGGCCTCCTGAAGGGGATTCATGAGTCGCCTGACAGCGCCTGCGCCTGAAAAACAAGAAGCCGATGCCACCGCGAAAAGCACGGATACCGACATGAGCTGGCGTCGCGAACTGGGGCCCCTCAGGAGGCCGAGTGGAGTCGATGCGCAAGGGGTCGAGCGGCATGGACGCCGCGAGAGCTCCGAAGGGACAGGGACGTCCCTTCGGAGCGTGCCCCTGGAGCAGCGATGGAACGAGGGAACCCCGGCGCAGCCGGGGCCGGATGCGGGGTGTGCTTTCTCTTTGGTTACTTTCTCTTTGCACCGGGCGGCGATCCGCAAGCAAAGAGAAAGTGACTCGCCCATCAGGGGCGAAACCCTGACCGTCGAACAGGCACGGCAGCAAGTGGAGACACAATGCTTCAGACGTCATCACTCTGCTCCTCTCCATCCGCCAACGCATCCAACGCCGGGCCGATCAGCTGTTCGGCCAAGGTTTCGAAACGCTCGTCCAGCGGATCGCGGTCGCGGAAGGCCAAGGCGTTCCAGGGGTCTTCGGCTTCGGCGGCAATGGGGCTGAACTCGGCGCCGAGCCAGGCTTCGCGGGCGCGCTTGCGGGCGCAGTCCAGCGGCTCGCTGCCGCGGCTCGGCTTGCGGTAGCCGCGGGCGAACGCCTGGCTGCTGCGCGGCAACAGCGGCAGAGGCTCGCGGATCGCGCTGCGGTAGGCCGCGAGCCAGGGCTCCAGCAGCTCGGCGGCGTTGGCCAGCGGCCCCAGCTGCCAGTCACCGGCCGGCGAAAGCATCAGGCTGTGGCGTTCGATGCCGGGCGTGGCGCACAGGTTGAGCAGCAGGTGGCGCAGCCAGAACGGCGGCAGGTCCCATTCGCCCAGGCGGCCGAGCTTCCAGCCGAACAGCCCGCCCGGCGTCACGCCATCGAGCCAGCCATGCACGCGCACGCCGGCCAGGGTGATATCCACCGGCAGCGGCTCGGGCACGGCGTCCGGGCGCTGTTCGAACAGCCGCGGTGCAAAGGCACGGACCGGTCCGCGCAGTTTGCCCCACAGCGCCTGGCCCAGTTCACCGGTGGGCAGCCAGCCCGCCGCGCAGGCCATGCGCCGCTCCTCCTCGTCGCTCCAGCCCTGCTCCATCGCTTGCAGCGACAGGCGGCGCAGGCCGTTCCAGGCCGGCATTTCCAGGTCGAACGGTTCGTCGCTGGCAAGCGATTCCTGATCATCGGCAAGGCGCAGGCCGAGGCGCTGTTCGAGCAGGAAGCGCGCCGGGTGGCGGAAGCACTGCAGCAGCTGCGACGGCTCGATGGTCAGCCAGGCCTCATCGGGTTCGGCGAGCAGGCTGGCGAAGGGTTGCGCCTGCGCCTGTGGTGGCTCGGCCAGGCGCTGGGCGGCGCGGAACCAGGGCAGCGAATAGCCGGCACAGGGCGCTTCGCCGAAATTACGCGGCGAGAACAGCTGCAACGGATGCGCAATGAGGATCGTCTGGCTGACCGGCCGCGCCCCGTCGGCCAGCACGGCGGTCATGTCCACCGCCTCCAGTACCTCGCTGAGCAGTACCGAGGGCGGCAGCACGGCGTTGTCGCGCGGGTCGCGGCCGACATAGGACAGGTACAGCGCCTGGCGCGCCGAGAGCAGCGTCTCCAGCAGCAGGTAGCGGTCGTCGAGGCGCCGCGCCCGGTCGCCACGGCGCGGATGCCGGCCGATCAAATCGAAGCCCGACGGCGGCGTGCGCCGCGGGAAGGCGCCATCGTCCAGGCCGAGCAGACAGACCACGCGGAACGGCAGGCTGCGCATCGGCACCATGGTGCAGAAGGTCACCGCGCCGGTGAGGAAGCCCGAGGCGCCGCCGCCCTGCTGCAACGCGGCGCTGAGCTGCTGATGCACCAGTTCCAGCTCGATGGGCCGGGTGAGGTCGGCGGCCTGGGCCTGATCGCGCAGGGCGGCGCAGGCCTGGGAGAGCAGCAGCAGCGTCTCGCCGGCCTCGCGCTCGTCGAACAGCGTATCGATCAGCACTTGCAGGTCATCCGCCCACTCGGCCAGCGGGCGCGGCCGAGCCAGTTGATCGGCCAGGCTGCCGAGCCGCTCGACGAAGCCCACCAATCGCCCGAGCAACTGCCCGCGCGCGCCTTCCAGCGCGTCCAGCGGCCAGTGCTCGCCAAGCAAGGGCGCGCGGTCGCCGGCCAGCTGCGGCGGTGCAGCGAAGCCCAGCAGCAGGCGGTCCAGCCCCTGGCGCCAGGTAAAGGCTGATTCGGCCGGCAGCCCCAGCCGTGCGCGCTGCTCGCCATCGCGGCCCCAGCGCACGCCGGCCTCGCGCAGCCAGTCACGCAGCAGCGGCAGGTCTTCGCTCTCGATGCCGGCGCGGCGGGCGATGGCCGGCTGCTCCAGCCAGGCGAGGATTTCCTCGGCGGCGAAACGGCTCTGCGCCAGCAACAGCAGTTCAAGGAAGGCCTCGATCAACGGTACCTCGGCGCGCAGGCTGCGGTCGGCGAGGCTGTAGGGAATCCGCGGGCTGCCCTCGCGCGGGGCGAACACCGCCTCGATGAAGGGCGCATAACGTTCGATGTCGGGGGTCAGCACCACCACCTGGTCCGGCGTCAGCGCCGGGTCGGCGGCGAAGCGCGCCAGCAGCTGGTCATGGAGGATTTCCACCTCGCGCAGCGGCGAGTGGGCGATATGCACCTCCAGCGAACGGTCGTTCTCGGCCAGAGTGATCCGCTCATCGGGCAGGCGGGTGCGCAGGCGCAGGATGTCGTTCTGCAAGGCATGCAGCAGGCTGTCGTCGTGCAGGTCCTCGTCTTCGGAATACAGGCCGAATTCCTGACTGCCTTCGCTGGCGGTCAGGCTGAACAGCGAGTCGAAAAAGTCGCGGCCCTGCTTGCCGAGACTCGCCAGCAGCGGATGGCCCACGTCCAGATACCAGTCATCCGTGCCGGACGGCTGGGGAGCTACTGCGCTCAAGGAGGCTTCGTTAAAACCCAGCTGGAGCGCCAGCCCGGTCGGATGCTCATGTACGGCCTGTACACTCCGCTCCCTCGCCGGGTTTTGCCTCGCCTGCTCTTCGCTCGCGACGCTCCCCAGCCGTCCGGAAGAAGGAAGCTGCCTTGCCAACTCGCGGATATCGCGAATCTCGCCCCAGGCCTCGCGGCTCGGGTTGAGTGCGCAGACCACCACGTCGATATGCCGCGCCAGGCCGTCGAGCACGCGCAGGTGGTGCGGCGGCAGGCTGCTGATTCCGAACACCAGCAGGCGCTCGGGTAGGTCCGGCAGCGGCTCGTCGCGGTACAGGCGCTGCAGCAGGTCGCCGAGTAGGCGCGCGCGGTGCGGGTGGCCGTCCTTGGTCAGTTCGCGCCAGAGCAGCGCCTGCCAGGCTTCGTCGGGACCGAGGTCGAGGGTTTCGCCACGCTCCCAGGCCGCCAGCCAATCGTCGCGATAGAGCAGGTACTGGTCGAAGACGTCGGCGATCTTGGCCGCCAATGACAGCCGCCGGCGCTCATCGCCGCCATCGAGGTACTGCGCCAGACGCGGCGCCAGCTCGAGATTGGCCGGCTCGCACAGCCAGCCGTAGAGGCGCCAGGTCAGGGTGGTCGGGGAGAACGCCGACTGCTCGGGCAGGCTGCCCAGCACCGTGCGGCTCAGGTCCCAGACGAACGCTGCCGGCAGCTGCAACTCCAGCTGCATGGCGATGCCCTGCCGGCGCGCCAGCTCCAGGGTCAGCCAGCGGCCCATGCCCTGGCTCGGCACCACCACCCGCGCCGGCGCGAAGGGGTCGGCCAGCGGCTGGGCGAGCAGCGTGGTGGCCAGTTCGCCGAGGGTTTCGAGATCAGGGGCGTGGTAGAGGCTGAGCATGGGCGCACCGCGTGAACAGAAGTCGCTAGGTTACAGGCCGCCAGATGAGGGAGCGAGCCGGCGAGGCCAGTTTGCACTTGCCGTGCGACAGCTCCTGTCGCGCCGCCCAGGGCCTTTTCTCATCCTTTCGCGCTGCCTTTCTGCTTCTCACGACCAATATCAATTCCGCGATTGCTGCCTAGCATGGGATCGAGGGGCGGCCGCTTCGTCGCCCGTCACAAGCGCAGGAGTCGTTCATGTACCGGAACCGCAAGAAGCTGCTCGTCCTATCCATCTGCGCCACGCTGGGCGCCGTACCGTTCACGTTGCAGGCCGAGGAAGCGGCCCGCGAGCGGACCCTCGGCTCGGTGGAGCGCAGCCACGCCAGCAACGCCCGCGCCCTGCTCGACCAGGCCGTGCTGACCTACCAGGCCAAGGGCCCGGAACAGGCCCTGGCCACCTTCAACGACCGCAACGGCGAATTCGCCCGCGGCCAGTACTACATCTTCGTGCTCGGCGAGGACGGCACCATGCAGGCCAGCAGCGGCCCATCGGCCAGCCTGGTGGGACTTAACGTCGGCGATCTCAAGGATGCCGCCGGCAAGCCGTTCATGCGCGAGATTCTCGACAAGTCGACGCGCCAGGACAGCGGAGAGGTCGAGTATCAGTGGCTCAACCCGGCCGATAACAAGCTGGAGAACAAGGTCAGCCAGTTCCGCAAGGTCGGCGACCATGTGCTCTGCGTCGGCTACTACATCTCCCGCGCCACCGCCGAGCAGGCCCAGGCGCTGCTCGAGCGTGCTGTGCAACAGGTCAAGGACAAGGGCGCCGAGGCAGCCTTCCGCAGCTTCAACGATCCGCGCGGCGGCTTCGTCTACAACGACGAGTATGTCTTCGCGATCGGCCTGGACGATGGTCGCTATCGCGCCAGCGGCAGCTCGCCGAACCTGGTGGGCGTCGACGTGCGCAACGTTACCGATGCCGCCGGCAAGCCGCTGTTCAAGGACATGATCG
The DNA here is from genome assembly GCF_041381355.1 of Pseudomonas sp. LM13. Classification (NCBI taxonomy): domain Bacteria; kingdom Pseudomonadati; phylum Pseudomonadota; class Gammaproteobacteria; order Pseudomonadales; family Pseudomonadaceae; genus Pseudomonas; species Pseudomonas sp. LM13. The sequence goes on along the minus strand of NZ_JACBXH010000036.1, from coordinate 16,732 downwards.
AGCTGGCGCGCAAGCAGGGTTCCGGCACGGTCGACTACGTCTGGCGCAACCCGGCGACCAACGCTGTCGAGCAGAAGCATTCGCTGATCCAGCGGGTCGATGACGTGCTGCTTGGGGTTGGCTACTACACCCGCCCCTGAGTGAGATGCGCCCCGGCACGTGACGTTTCGGTGAACGTGCCCGGCAGGTCAGGGTCAATCGGATATCCCCGGTGCAGTTCTGCGTCCTTGTGACGCAGAACTTTGTCGTTGCCGCTCGCCGGGGAAGGAGCCCCGAACGATGCTGACCCTGCTGCACCTGTTGTCGTCCATCGCCCTGTTGGTGTGGGGTACGCACATCGTGCGCACCGGCATCATGCGCGTGTACGGCTCGCATCTGCGGCGATTGCTGGGGCGGAGCATGGGCCACACGCCGCTGGCATTCGGCGCCGGCATCGGCGTCACGGCCCTGGTACAGAGCAGTAACGCCACCGCACTGCTGGTCATCTCTTTCGTCGCCCAGGGCCTGATGGCGCTACCCACCGCCCTGGCGATCATGCTCGGCGCGGATGTCGGCACCGCACTCATGGCACGGGTTCTGACGATGGACCTGTCCTGGCTGTCGCCGTTGCTGACACTGCTGGGTGTGTGTTTATTCCTGTCACGCAAGCAGAGCCGCAGCGGCCAGCTAGGGCGCGTGCTGATCGGCATGGGGCTGATCATTCTTGCCCTGCAGCTGATCGTTCAGGCTGCGGCGCCGATCACCGAAGCGCGCGGCATGCGTGTGCTGTTCTCCTCGCTGGCCGGCGATACGCTGCTGGCGGTCGTCGTCGGCGCGGTGTTCGCACTACTGTCCTATTCCAGCCTTGCCGCGGTCCTGCTGATCGCCACCCTGGCCGGTGCCGGCCTGATCGGTCTACCGGTGGCGCTGGGGGTGGTCATCGGGGCCAACGTCGGCAGCGGCCTGCTCGCCTGGCTCAATGCCAGCCTGCAACCGGTGCCGGCGCGCCGCGTGGCCCTTGGCAACCTGCTGTACAAACTGGCCGGACTGGCCGTGCTGCCGTTTCTCGAACCGCTGGTAACCTGGATGGGCGGGTTAGGCTTCAGCACCCAGACACAGGTGATCGGCTTCCACCTCGCCTACAACAGCCTGCGCTGCCTGCTGCTGTTGCCCACCGTGCCGGCGATGGCCCACCTGTGCGAAAACCTGCTGCCGGAGCGGCAAACGGACGGCGGCGTGGCCCGGCCACGGCACCTGGACCCGGCGGCACTGGAAACGCCGAGTCTGGCCCTGGCCAACGCCACGCGGGAGACGTTGCGTATCGGCGATCTGGTCGAACTGATGCTGGTGCGCCTGCTGGAGGCGCTGCGCGAGGACCGTCCCGAGCCCGGCGAAGAAATCCGTCGCCTGGACGACGATGTCGATGCGCTCTACAACGCCGTGAAGCTGTATCTGGCACGCATGCCTCGCGACGACCTCGCCGAGGACGAGCAGCGCCGCTGGGCGGAGATCATCGAGCTGGCGATCAATCTGGAACAGGCCGGCGACAGCGCCGAACACATGCTGGGCAAGCTTCGCGACCTGAAAACCTCGACCCGCCGGCCGTTTTCCGAACAGGGCCTGGAAGAGTTGCAGGCGCTGCTCGAGCAGCTGCTAGCCAACCTGCGCCTGGGACTCTCGGTGTTCCTTTCCGGCGATGCCAACGGCGCCCGTCAATTGCTCCAGCACAAGCGCGAATTCCGCCGCAGTGAGCGCCGCATGGCGCACGCGCATGTGGAACGTCTGCATCACGGCGTCAGCGAGAGCCTGCAGACCAGCTCGGCGCACCTGGAGCTCATCGCCGACATGAAACGGCTCAACTCGCTGTTCTGCAGCACCGCGCATGCCGCGCTGGAGGCAGCCGCGCTCGACACGCGGCGGTCTGCCGAGGCGCGAGCGGACGACCGCGCCCTCGACCATCCGCTGCCAGGCCGCGCGCATCCCACCGGCTGACCGCAGCCGCTTCAATCCGCAACGAGGCCCCTATGCTCGACTGGGTTCGCGAATATCAGCCGCTGCTCACGCTGGTGGTTTCCACCTGCACACTGCTGGTCTGGCTCTTCTATGCGCACCTGCTGCTGGCCAACTTCAAGCGCCAGCGGCGACCCAACCTGATCATCAATCGCGGCGCCGGCAAGGGGCTAACCTCGCTGTGCCTGATCTCCAACATGAGCGCCGAACCGATGTTCATCAATCAGGTGCTGATCTGCCTGGATACCAACCGCGGCCGCCTGCTCGGCGACGTAACCGATATCCGCGAAAGTCAGGAAGATGAGGCGACGCCCGATCTGGCGCTGTACCAGACCACCCACCAGGGCCCGCTGCGCAGCGGTGATTTCACCCACATCGGCAGCTTCCAGGCATTGCTGCGACGGGCAGCCGAGCAGCATGGCATCGACTTGCGCGGGCACCAGCCGGAAGGCGAATGGCAGTTTCTGGGCATGGAGATCCGCGTGGTGGCCTTCTATGGCTCGGATCGTCATCCGCTGGGCGTGTCCCGCCGTTTTACCCTGGACGGCGCCGAGCTGTTGCCCGACAGCCCGCTCACCCGCCAGCTGTGCACCCGTCGCGAGCGGCGCCAGGTGCGCGCCTGGATGGTCGAGCACGTCGGTCAGGCCGGCGGGGACATCGCTGCGCCCGCCGGCCGACCCGCTTAGCGACCCTGCGCCAGTCGCCGCCGTTGCAGCCAGACGATCAGCGCGAACAGAAGGAAGCCCGGAACCCATATGAATTCCTTGGGCCAGCGATCGGTCGGCGCGCGCACCCTGAGGATCTGCTGGTCGAACTCCAGCCCCGCCTCGGCGGCCGGGCTGCCGAAGGTCACGCTGTCGACCAGCACCTTGCCCTCCTCGACATAGGTCATCAGGCCGATCTTCTCCAGCTTCTCCTCGCCACTCTCGCCGTCAGGAATCGCCAGCAGCACGACGAACTCGCGCGGATCGCCGACATCATCCTCACCCAGCACGCGCAGGCGCAGCTGGCTGTCCTCCCCGACCCGCTCCAGTGCCTGCACCAGTTCGGTCGGCTCGATGTCGCGGTAGGGGTCGTGGATGATGTCCATCCAGAAGCCCGGACGGAACAGGGTGAATGCCACCAAAAGCAACAGCAGGCTTTCGTACCAGCGGCTGCGCACCAGGAAGTAGCCCTGGGTGCCGGCGGCGAAGATCAGCATGGCGATGGTCGCCACGACGAAGATCAGAACGCCGTGCCAGAAGTCCACATCGATCAGCAGCAGGTCGGTGTTGAAGATGAACAGGAACGGCAGCGCCGCGGTGCGCAGGCTGTAGTAGAAGGCGGTGATACCGGTCTTGATCGGATCGCCCTTGGACACTGCGGCGGCAGCGAACGAGGCCAGCCCCACCGGCGGCGTCACGTCGGCCATGATGCCGAAATAGAAGACGAACAGGTGTACCGCGATCAGCGGCACGATCAGGCCGTTCTGCTGGCCCAGCGCGACGATCACCGGTGCCAGCAGGCTGGACACCACGATGTAGTTGGCGGTGGTCGGCAGGCCCATGCCAAGGATCAGGCTGAGGAACGCGGTGAGCAGCAGCATCAACAGCAGATTGCCCATCGACAGCAGCTCGACCAGATCGGCCAGCACCAGGCCGACGCCGGTCTGCGAGACGGCACCGACAATGATGCCCGCCGCCGCGGTGGCGATACCGATGCCGATCATGTTGCGCGCACCGGCGATCAGGCCCTCGCGCAGATCGACCACGCCGTCCATGAAGGTGCCGTGCTCGTGGGCGCCGTCCTTGCGCAGCATCGACAGCAGCGGCCGCTGCGTGAGCAGGATGATCACCAGCATCACCGAGCCCCAGAATGCCGAGAGGCCGGGTGAGAGCCGTTCGATCATCAGGCACCAGACCAGCACCACCACCGGCAGCAGGAAGTGCAGGCCGGAGAGCAGCACCGGGCGGGTCTGCGGCAGCGCCTCGAGTGGCGCGTCGGGGTCTTCGGCGGGCAGCGGCGGGTTGCTTGCCGCCACCTTCAGCAGTGCCAGGTAGACCAGCGCCAGCAGCGCGCCGATCACCCACAGCGCCGAGTCGCCCAGCGCAGGCTTGAGCCAGCCGAGGCCGTAATAGACGCCCAGCGACAGCCCCGAAATCAGCGCGGCACCGAAGGCGAAGCCGATCAGCCGCTGCATCCAGGGCTTGGCCACGTTGGCCCGCGGCAGCGCAGTCAGGCCCAGCTTGAGCGACTCCAGGTGCACGATGTAGACCAGCGCGATATAGGAGATCAGCGCCGGCAGGAACGCGTGCTTGATGACCTCGACGTAGGGAATGCCGACGTACTCGACCATCAGGAACGCCGCGGCGCCCATCACCGGCGGCATGATCTGGCCGTTCACCGACGAGGCGACTTCCACCGCGCCGGACTTTTCCGCGGAGAAGCCGGTGCGTTTCATCATCGGGATGGTGAAGGTGCCGGTGGTCACCACGTTGGCGATCGACGAGCCGGAAATCAGTCCGGTCATGCCCGACGCCACGACCGCGGCCTTGGCCGGGCCGCCACGAAAATGCCCGAGCATGCTGAAGGCCAGCTGAATGAAATAGTGGCCCGCGCCAGCGCGTTCGAGCAGTGCGCCGAACAGTACAAAGAGAAAGACGAAGCTGGTGGAGACACCGAGCGCGATGCCGAACACGCCTTCGGTGGTGATCCACTGGTGGTTGGCCAGCGCGGTAAAGCTGACCCCACGGTGGGCGAGCAGACCGGGCATCCAGGGGCCGGCGACGCTGTAGACGAGAAATATCAGGGCGATGATTGCCAACGGCGGACCGAGGGCACGGCGCGTGGCTTCCAGCAGCAGCGGAATGCCGAGGCAGGCCGTGATCAGGTCCATGGTGGTCAGGTTGCCGGGTCGCTGCGCCAGTTGCTCGTAAGCGATGAACAGGTAGGCGGCAGTCGCGGCAGCGATCAGCCCCAAGGCGATGTCGAACAGCGGGACGCGGTCTCTCGGCGATTTCTTGAAGGCCGGATAGGCCAGAAACGCCAGCAGCAGCGCGAATGCCAGATGGATCGAGCGGGTCTCGGTGTCGTTCAGCACGCCGAAGCCGAGTACAAAGGGCAGCGGCGAGGCGATCCACAGCTGGAACAACGACCAGAGCAGCGCCAGCCCGGCGATGACCGCGGCCATCGGGCCTTCGGGCAGGCGCGCACCGACATCCTGGGCGATCAGTTCCTCGGTGGACAGTTGTTTGTCTTGCATGAAATGAGGCCTGTTTTTTCAGGTAACGGAACCGCGAAAACCCGTGGCCATACGGCGCACGGGTTTTCAGCTAAGGCACGGCGAGCAGGCCGGCGAACGACGCGGCCTGTCGAGCCTTACAGCCAGCCGCGTTCCTTGTAGTAACGCTCGGCGCCTTCATGCAGCGGCGCGCTCAGGCCGACCTCGATCATCTCTTCCGGCTTGAGATCCTTGAATGCCGGGTGCAGACGCTGGAAGCGCTCGATGTTCTCGAACACCGACTTCACCAGCTGGTAGACCACTTCGGCATCGACCTTGGCGGTAGTGGACAGCACGGCCTTGCCGCCGATGGACTGCGTCGGCTGGTCGTTGCCCTTGTACAGGCCGCCGGGGATCTCGGCCTTGGTGTAGTAGCTCTTGGCAGCCAGCAGCTTGTCGATCTCCGGGCCGGTGATCGGCACCAGGACAGCATCGACGGTGGTGGTGGCTTCCTGGATGGCGCCATTCGGATGACCGACGAAGTAGGTCATGGCGTCGATGTTGTTGTCGCCCAGCGCGCTGGCCTGCTCGGCCGGCTTCAGTTCGGCGGCGAGGGCGAAGGCCGACTTGTCCCAGCCCTTTTCCTTCATGATTTCTTCGAGGGTATCGCGCTGGCCGGAGCCGGGGTTACCGATGTTGACGCGCTTGCCCTTCAGGTCATCGAGGCCCTTGATGTTGGCGTCGCGACGCGCCAGCACGGTGAAGACTTCGCTCTGCAGCGAGAAGACGGCACGGATGTCGTCCATCTTGCCTTCCTTCTCGAACGGCGCGACGCCTTCCATCGCCTTGTACTGGTGGTCGGACTGCATGATGCCGAAGTTGAACTCGCCGCTGCGCAGGCCGTTGACGTTGGCCACGCCGCCGCCGCTGGCCGGCGCGTTGCACTTGATGTTTTCCGCATTGCGGTTGACGAAGCGGCAGATCGATTGCCCGGCGACATAGTAAACGCCGGTCTGGCCGCCGGTGCCGATGGTGACGAACTTCTCTTGCGCCTGTGCTACTCCGCTCAGGCCGGTACCCGCCAGAGCGGCGGTAAAGATCCATGCCAAGGATTTGCCTTTCATGGATGCACTCCTTTTTGGTTGTTTTCGGTCCCGGGCATCCCTTGTGAGTCTGCGCGGAACTTGAGTCTAGCAGGCGTCGGCGTCGGCAACAGCCTTCGCGACCTGCGTGCCGTTCCTACCCTGCATCCCTAGCTAGGACCGGCCGCTTGAACCAGGGTTGCGGCTCAGGGATGAAGTTTTTATGTACAGCCATTGTACAAGGCAAAGAATATGTACAATATTGGTGGCACTCAGCCATATTGATATGCCTGACCACGGTAGTAGGACTTCAGTCGTATTAAGCGTTCATAGAGACTGATATCACTATGACATCGTCCTGATCTGTCAGGGCGATGGTAAGCCAACAGGGCCGTTGACATAGCGAACCCGTGCTGGCGCGTTTTCCGTGTCCGCTGCACCGCTACACAAGTTCCGAACGACCCGCTGGGCCGTCTGAAGCAGGAAGCGAATCGCCGAGAAGGCGAGACCGACACGGAAGGTACGGTGCATCCCGATGCGCCGGCAGAGGCGCCCAGGGAACCGAACAACACCTTGCCTTGTTGACGAGACCCATCATGCGCATGAACCTGCCGGTCACTGGCCGCGACGTTTCAATCAGCGACACCGCCAATATCCTCTCCACCACGGATCTCGACGGTGACATCACCTACGTGAATCCCGATTTCATCCGCGTCAGCGGATTCGAAGAGCACGAACTGCTCGGACAGCATCACAACATCGTCCGCCACCCGGACATGCCCAGCGAAGCCTTCGGCGATCTCTGGTCATCCGTGCGCGGCGGCCGATCGTGGATGGGCATGGTGAAGAATCGTTGCAAGAACGGTGACCATTATTGGGTCAGCGCCTTCGTCACGCCGATCAGTCGCAACGGGCGGGTCGTCGAGTACCAGTCCGTAAGAACCAAACCACAACCGGCGCAAATTGCTGCGGCCGAACGGCTATATGCGCAGCTGCGTGAAAAACGCCCACCGGCCGCACTGCGGCGCGCCCCGCTGGGCGTACGCAGCCGCGTCGCGCTACTGGCGGCGCTGGGCAGCGCGCCCGTCGTGCTCGCCGGCGCGCTGCTGGGTGGTGTGGGTCTCGCATTCGCGGCGGTCACCACGGCCGTCGCCGCAACGACGGCCGGCACCCTGGCCTATCTTGCGCTGGCCCCCCTGCAACGGCTCGTCGAACAGGCGCGGCGAATCGGCGAAAACCCGGTGGGCCAGCTGATCTATACCGGCCGCCGTGACGATTTCGGCCAGATCGCCTTCGCCATGAAGATGCTGGAAACCGAGGCCGGCGCCATGGTCGGACGCATCGGCGATGCGTCCCGCCAGCTCAGCCAGCACGCCAAGGAACTGCTCGGCGCGATGGAGAGCAGCACACAGAGCGCTGCCCGTCAGCAGGTCGAGACGGACCAGGTCGCCACCGCGATCAACCAGATGGCAGTCAGCGTGCAGGAGGTGGCCAGCAACGCACAGCGCACCGCCGAAGCCGCCAGCCGTGCCGATAGCGAAGCCGCGACCGGCACCGAGGTGGTCAATCGCACCGGTGCCGCCATTGGCCAGCTGGCGCTGGACATCCAGCAGGCCGGTGAGGTGATTCACGAATTGGAGATGCACAGCAACGACATCACCAAGGTGCTGGACGTCATCCGCGGCATTGCCGAGCAGACCAACCTGCTGGCCCTCAATGCCGCCATCGAGGCGGCACGCGCGGGTGAACAGGGCCGCGGCTTCGCCGTGGTCGCCGACGAGGTGCGCAACCTGGCATCGCGGACCCAGCAGTCGACTCAGGAGATCAACAGCATGATCGCCGCCCTGCAGGGCGGCGCACGCCAGGCGGTGGAGGTCATGCAGCGCAGCCGTGAGCAGGCCATGCACAGCGTCGAGCAGGCGGAACAGGCGGCGCGCTCGCTGCAGGGCATCAATAGTCGGGTCAACGAGATCAGCGAAATGAGTATCCAGATTGCCGCGGCCGTCGAGCAGCAGAGCGCGGTGAGCGAGGACATCAACCAGAACATCGTGAGCATCCGCAGCGGTTCGGACCATCACGTGGAGAGCGGCCTGCGCAGCCGGCAAAGCGCCTCGGGCGTCGCCGAGCTGGCCGGCCGGATGGAAATGCTGGTGGACCAGTTCTGGACCCGCCGACGTGCCTGAAGCAGGGCGAGGATGCCCCGTAATGGTGCGACGCAGGGCGCTGCCGGAACGGCGCCATAATGCGCTTGCCGGGCTTGTTACCACACTTGGCTACAGGCAAAATGCCACCAGTTTCGCATTTTGCGAAAGTTGCTTTACCGCTCAGGACACCCGGACCTGATAGCTAAGGCGCCAGCCGTGACATCCCATCAGGGGTGCATACGGCCGGCGCCTTTTTTTGCCCTCGACGAACCCCGTCAGGGCAGAACCGCCGGGCGAACAAACGGCACCCAACCTGCATGTGACGCTACGAAGAACAAGCAATGCTGACCGAAGAGACCCTGCGCGAGGCCCTGGAAGAGACCATTCAGGTCTTGGAGCGCACCCGCCGCTCCTTCAAGTCGCGCGAACTCGGCCAACTGCGCCGACGCCTGATCGACCTGCTGGAGCAGCTGGAGACCGATGCGGGCGGCAAGGAGGATGACTGATCACCGATTCGTAACCTGACTGCCGTACAAGATGCCCCGCCGCATCCCGCGAGCGCGCCGACAGAAGCCGCGCCGCCGAACCTGCCTCGCGTACTCAGACCCATTACCAAGGAAGATCTGTTTATGCGCCTCAACCTGCCCGTCAGCGGCCGCGAAGTCATCGTGGACGACACGGCGAACATCCTCTCGACCACCGACCTCAAAGGCACCATCAGCTACGCCAATCCTGATTTCGTGGCGATTTCCGGGTTCGACGAAGACGAGCTGCTGGGTCAGCCGCACAACACCGTGCGTCATCCGGACATGCCCGAGGCCGCGTTCGCCGATCTCTGGCGGACGCTGCAGGCGAACCGCTCGTGGATGGGCATCGTCAAGAACCGCTGCAAGAACGGCGACCATTACTGGGTCAGCGCCTTCGCCACGCCGGTCAGCCGCAACGGCAAGGTGGTTGAGTACCAATCGGTACGGACCCGCCCGCAGCCCGAACAGATCCAGGCCGCCGAGGCACTCTATGCGCAGATGCGCGACGGTCGGGCTGCGGTCTCGTTGCGCCCGCCAGCGCTCGGCCTGCGCGCTCGGGTGGCGCTGCTGGCAGGCCTCGGCGGCGCTGCCGGTGCGGCGCTCGGCGCGTTGCTGGGCGGCGCGCCGCTAATCGCGGGTGCAACCGCCGTCGTGCTGGCTGGCGCGGCTGCCGCCGGGCTGACGGCACTGGCACTGGCACCGCTGGTACAGCTGGTCCGACAGGCACGGCGCATCGGCCGCAATCCCGTCAGCCAACTGATCTATACCGGACGCAGGGACGAGATCGGCGAAATCGCCTTTGCCATGAAGATGCTGGAAACCGAAGCCGGAGCCATGGTCGGGCGCATCGCCGACTGCAGCCGGCAGCTAAGCGATCACGCCCGCAACCTGCTTGGCGCGGTGCATGGCAACTCCGCAAGCGCTTCGCGACAGCAGCAGGAAACCGACCTCATTGCCACGGCCATTCAGCAGATGACTGCCAGCGTGCAGGAAGTTGCGCTCAACGCACAGCGCACTGCCGAAGCCGCCGCGCAGGCCGATAGCGAAGCCGCCAGCGGCCGGGAGATCGTCGGCCTGACCGGCAGCAGCATCACCCGCCTGGCCAGCGATATTCAGCAGGCCGCCGAAGTCATCCACCAGCTCGAAAGCCACGGCCAGGAAATCAGCCGCGTGCTCGAGGTGATTCACAGCATTGCCGAGCAGACCAACCTGCTCGCGCTCAATGCCGCCATCGAAGCGGCGCGCGCTGGCGATCAGGGCCGCGGGTTCGCCGTGGTGGCCGACGAGGTGCGCCAGCTGGCCTCGCGCACCTCAATGGCGACGGCGGATATACAGACGATGATCGCCGCGCTGCAGGCCGGCACGCGGCAGGCAGTCGACGTCATGCAGCGCAGCCGCGAACAGGCCGAGCATAGCGTCAGCCATGCCGACCGGGCCGAACACTCGCTGAGCGATATCAACAACCGGGTCAACGAGATCAGCGCGATGAGCAACCAGATCGCCGCCGCCGTGGACCAGCAAAGTTCGGCCAGCGAGGAGATCAGCCAGAGCATCGTCAGCATTCGCGGCAGCTCGGATCAACATGTCAGCAGCGGCATGCACAGCCAGCGCAGCGCCAGCGGCGTCGCCCAGCTGGCCGATGGCATGCTCGAGCTGGTGCAGCAGTTCTGGGCACGCCGGCGCGCCTGAGACGACAGCCCGTCAGCTGTGTGGGACAGATGGGCTGCATGATGGCATGATGGCATTGCAGCCGGCGCGTTTCTGGCGCCGGATGACTGACAGAATGCGTGTCAGTCGCTGCGACGTCCACGAGGCAAGCCACCATGATGCGCACCCTGCTGTTTATCGCCGGTCTGATGCTGCTGTCCTCGCTCGCGAGCGCGGTGGCTGCCGGGCCGTCGCCGGTGCTGCAGGTGCGCGATGCATCGGCACTGCAGGTCGACGCGGTGGAATATGTGCTGGGCAAGCCCATGGCGTCCTTCGATGACGCCGCTGGCGCGCAATGGCCCTGGCAGCCGCTGACCAAGCCAACCCTGGGCAAGCAGCCTGACGGCGCCTGGCTGCGCATCTCCCTGCACAACAGCGCGGCGCACGCCAGGCTCTGGTACCTGCTGCTGAAATGGCCGGTGCTCGATCGCGTCGCGGTGCGCCTGCATTATGGGGTTGTAAGCCGGAACCGCCGAAATTTCCGTTAGCCAGAGGGGCAACTCGCGTCTGAACCTCAGTCCCGCCCATCTTGGCTCATCACCCAGCTTGCGTAGCACAGCACCCTTTAGATCAGCGGACATGGCGCAGAGCCGTAGGAAGAGCTGCAAGCCGTAACTACACGAGAGATTGGTCAAGCATAGCCAACCCACCCCATGCCGATTGCAATGCCTATCCCGATAGCCATCATCCCAGGCAGGCAGCGCAACAGGAAGTCGCGCCCTGCGACCCAGGCGAGGAGGCCAGTTTTGAAGCACAGGTTAGAGAGAATCGCCAGGCCGATCGCGTTAGCGGCTACCTCGGCGCCCAGTTTCCCATTCCCAAACAGGCGCAGGGTCGACAATGCGATGGCATCAAGTTCGGTCAGCCCGGACACGGCGGACGCCAGGTAGAGCCCGCGGGTTCCCGCCCAATCGGACAGCCACGAGGCTAAAAGTAAAATGATGGCATACATCGCACCGAAGCTCAGCGCAACCCGTAACTCGGTCGGATTGGCAACTTCCGGCAAAAGAAGTGGCCCCCCCGTCCGCGAACGATGCCAGACGAACAGTACCGCCAAGCCGCCTGCCACCAGGTTGCCGACCAACACTGGCCAAAGGGTCGCCATCAAGGAGGGCGCGATGGCAACGGCGATCATGCCCAGGCGCACGGGCAAGACCAGATTGGCCATGAGAATGACGATCGACGACGTCAGCGCCATGGTCGGCGTCTGGCGGGCATGACGGGCGTACACCAGGGTAGTCGCGGTGCTCGACACCAGTCCTCCCAGCAGACCGAGCAAGGGCGGGCCAAAGCGATCTCCGACCGCACGCATGGCCAAATAGCCGGCGAGGCTCAAGCCGGATATCAGGACGACCATCATCCAGACGTGGTGAGGATTGAAAGCGCCATAGGGTCCATAACCGACGTTGGGCAGGAGCGGCAGCACGATAAAACTCAGCGTAGCGAACTGCAGGATCGACACCAGGTCGCGGGAAGTAATCCGTGAACTCAAGCCGCGCAGTTCGGCCTTGAAATGGAGCAGCGCTGCGGCAGCAATGGCTAGCATAACAGCATAACGACCGTGGCCGAGCCAAACCATCGCTCCGAGGGTGAACGAAAGCAGGATGGCCATTCGTGTGGTGGGGCCAGCGTGGCTCTCGCTCTCCCCGGTCGCGGTCTGACCGAAAACCATGATGCCCGTCATGGCCAGCAAGGCGGCAGGGAGAAACCACGGCGCCCCGACGCTCTGGCCGACGAGGGCGGCGATGGAGCCGAACAGCGCGGCCAAGGCCGAAGTTCGTAACCCCATTGCCGAACCGGCGCGTTCACGCTCAACCCCGATCAGAAGGCCGATGGCCAGGCTGGTCAGAAAAGAGATCAGATGCTCGTTGACGTTAGGGTCCATTGGCGCTTCCCGTAGTTCACCTGACCAACTGTCGGGCAGATGGAAAAATAATTGTTGAAATATGAGGTAGTAACGCCCATCACCTGCGGGAACTGACCTACGCCTTCGAGGAGATGGGGCAGGCTTGGGCCAACCGCCTGATCGAACTGCTGGTCGCCGCTTGCCATGAGGTCGATCAGGCGGCGGCGTGCTGACGCCCGAACGCCTTGCGTCCTGCCGCAAGGATTACGACGCCATTCTCGCGGACGGCGAGGCAGCCAATCCGCGCGCACCGCCTTCCGGCAAACGCGGGCTCGCGGCCGGCGTGATCGAAGCGGTGCGGCGATTCCGGCTTGACGGTCATGCCGCAGACGGGGTCGGTGATCGGGTGGTGCTCGTGCATGGCTGTGTCTCCCTTCTTGTATGGCGGCGCGCCGGCGGCGATCGGCTAAACGAGGAATTTCGCCGTGGCTTGTTGCAGATTGGACGCGAGCGATTCCAACTGGCGCGCCGCGTCGGCGATGTCTTCCACCGCCTGGCTGTTGCGCCGCGACAACTGGGCGATCTGTTCGACGTTTTCGGCCACCGCCCCGGAGGCCTGCCGCTGCTCGGCCAGGGTCGACGAGATCGCGCCGACGGCGACGATGACGTCCGCCGACCCCTGCCGCATGTCGGCCATCGAACGCGCCGCCTCGCCCGCCTTCTCCACCCCGGCGCCGACACGCTTCGTGCCGGTGTCCATGCCGTCGACGGCGCGGGCCGTCAGGGCCTCGACGCCTTTGATCATGTCGGTGATTTCCTGCGTCGATTGCGTGGTTCGTTCGGCGAGCTTCCTGACCTCATCGGCGACGACGGCGAAACCTCGGCCCTGTTCGCCGGCGCGGGCCGCCTCGATCGCCGCGTTCAAGGCCAGCAGGTTCGTCTGGTCCGCGATCTCCCGTATGGCACTGACAATGGCGAAAATCTGCTTTGAATCGTCGCCGAGTTGCTGCACGCTCGATGCCGCCTGCTGCACCGTAGCGGCGATTTGCTCCATCTCCCTGGCGGCATCCAGGACGATGCGCTCGCCTTCGGAAGACAAGGATCCCGAGCGCGCGGCGATGCTCTCGGCGTCCATCGCGCTTGCGGAGATCTGCCCGATGCGCTGTGTGATCTGCTCGACCGCCTGCGTCGTGTTCGACGCCGCCTGCGCCTGTTCCGCCGAACTGGCGGCCACCCCGCGGCTGGCCGCGGCAAGCTGCTGCGCCGACATCAGCAGGGCATCGGCACCGCGCCGTACCTGGCCGACGGCGTCCCGAATGCTCGTCTGCATGCGCAGCATGGACGCCATCAGGCTGTCGGCATCGCCCGGCAACGTCTGGACTTGAAAGGCGAGGTCGCCCTCGGCGATGCGCCGCGCGATCGCCGCCGCTTCGGCGGGCTCGCCGCCCAATTGCCGCAGCAGACTGCGGATGATCGCGTAGGACACCGCCAGCGAAAGACCGCCGCCCAGGGCGATGAGGATGCCGAAGACGCGCAGGGTCCCCCCGTAAAGGTCGTCGCTCTGGGCCATGGTTTCGGCGGCGACGCTGCGCGCGTGGTTCTCGATCTTCTGCAGCAAGGCCTCGGTCTTGGCCAACGGTCCGGTTTCGATCCCCGCGACCAGGTCGTCTACCGCATGCCCGGCGAGGTGATTCGACGGATCGAAGGTTGCCAGCGCCTTGCGGTACTTCTCGCCGATGGCGCGATGCGTTGCCAGCAGGTCGCGCACTTCGTCCGTCGCCATCCGCTGCGCATCCATCAATTCGGCGCCCTTGGCGAGAAAGGCCTGCACCTGTTTCTCCTCGCGCTCGAAATCGGCCACGTGGCGGTTGAACGTTGCCTTGTCGTGGCCGCGCAACAGGATGTTCTTCCAGCCGATCATCTGGCTGTGCAAGTGCGTCTGCGCGCGCTCCAGGGCGACCAGTATCTCCATCTGCCGCCCCTCGGTTTCGAGCGCCGAGCGCAAACCGCCGTGCAGGTAATGCAGGCCGAAAAATCCGGCCCCGCCCAACGCCAAGAGGCTGCCCAGGCTCAACGCGGCAAGCAGCCACAAACGCGAACTGGTCTTCGCAAGCATGATTTCTCCCATGATAACTACTCAGGTAGGCCGGAATAGCATCGCTATTCCGGGTTTGAGGACAGGCAGGCGGAGCCGATAAGAGAGGGCATGAATGAACTGCCCGATCTCGACCGACTCGGCCACGCCGAGAAGAACGATCTGATCCGTGCGCTGTTTGCGCAGGTTCAAGCACTGACGATAACGCCTGGCAGCCCTTCGGCGAGTGCAAGCGAAGCCGGAACCAACAGGATTAAAATGCCAGATAGGTGTTTTCTGCTGTGCATTGCTACTTCTTGCTCTCAAGTTTGCCTCAGCTAGATTCGAGGTGGCCGGTCAAAGCCATGGCGCAGTGGTTAGCTGCGATTCTAAAACGTCTCCCTACCTACCAAGCTGACGTCCTGCATGATTGAAACACATGGCGGCCGGCCTGTTGACTCGCTCCGCAAATGTAATTTATTCGTCATCTTGTCAGCAGGTAGGGGTTGTAAGCCGGAAACCCAGTGTTTTGCGACCTATCTGCAACAGTCATGTGCACCAACCTCTGGATGGCCTCAAAATTGTGCGGAAAACCATGTCGCCATGCGCTACCATACGGAAACCTGTTTTTAATGGTTATCCGCCTATGTTGGTTGGCTACATGCGCGTGTCGTCGGACTCCGACCGCCAGAGCACGGACTTGCAACGCGATGCGCTGCTCGCCGCCGGCATCGATCCGCGCCATCTGTTCGAGGATCGAGCATCCGGCGCGAAGGATGACCGTGCCGGCTTGGCGCGGGCGCTCGAATTCGTCCGGCCTGGCGATGTGCTGGTCGTGTGGAAACTCGACCGGCTCGGCCGCTCGCTGTCGCATCTGCTCGCCATCGTGACCTCGCTCAAGGACAAGCGGGTGGCGTTCCGCTCGCTGACGGAGAACCTGGACACCACGACGCCCTCGGGCGAGTTCCTGTTCCAGGTGTTCGGCGCACTCGCGCAGTATGAGCGCGCCTTGATCCAGGAGCGCGTCGTCGCTGGCCTGACCGCCGCGCGCAAACGCGGCCGGATCGGCGGGCGACCGCAGGCGATCACCGGCGAGAAGCTCGACGCCATCGTCGCCGCGCTGGACGGCGGCATGTCCAAGGCGGCGGTATGTCGCAATTTCAGCGTCAAGCGCACCACCTTGATTGAGACCCTGGCGCGGATCGGCTGGACGGGCTCCCGTGGAGCGTCATCACGATGATCGGCAAGAGCGAGCGGTTGACCATCCTTTCGGATGCCGAGCAGGAAGCCCTGTACGGCCTGCCGGATTTCGATGATGCACAGCGGCTGGAATACCTGGCACTGACTGAAACCGAACTGGCGCTCGCCAGTAGCCGGCCCGGCCTCCATGCTCAGGTCTATTGCGTCTTGCAAATCGGCTACTTCAAGGCCAAGCGTGCCTTCTTCCGTTTCGACTGGAGCGAGGTCGAGGACGATTGTGCCTTCGTGCTGAGCCGCTATTTCCACGGCGAGCCGTTCGAGCGCAAGGCGATCACCAAGCACGAGCACTACACCCAGCGCGAGCGGGTTGCCGAGTTGTTCGGCTACCGGCCGTGGGCAGCCGACTTCCTGCCGCAACTGGCGCAGCAGGCCGAGCAGATCGTGCGCCGTGACGTGACGCTTGGGTTCGTCGCCGCCGAGCTGATCGTCTGGCTCAACGGGCACAAGATCATCCGGCCCGGCTACACCACCCTGCAAGAGCTGGTCAGTGAAGTCTTGTCCGCCGAACGTCGGCGGCTGGGCAGCCTGCTGGCGGAAGTGTTGGACGAATCAGCCAAGGCCACGCTGGCCCAGCTCCTGGTTCGTGACGACACCCTGTCGCAACTGGCGGCGCTCAAGCAGGACGCCAAGGATTTCGGCTGGCGTCAGATGGCCCGCGAACGCGGGAAGCGCGCCACGCTGGAGCCGCTGCACGGGATCGCCAAGGCGCTGCTGCCCAAGCTGGGTATCTCGCAGCAAAACCTGCTGTACTACGCGAGCCTGGCGAACTTCTATACCGTCCATGACCTGCGCAACCTGAAGGCGGATCAGACCCGGCTCTACCTGCTGTGCTATGCCTGGGTGCGTTACCGGCAACTCACCGACAACCTGGTCGATGCGATGGCCTTCCACATGAAGCAACTAG
>NZ_JACBXH010000035.1:0-47289 GCF_041381355.1 Pseudomonas sp. LM13 | reverse complement strand
TCAACGCGGCGAACAGGTCATGCCATCAGCGCTCGCCGAGCAGCCAGCTGAGCGACACTTCGAACTGCCCGCGCTCGTCGGTGATGAACAGCGTACCGTCGCTGATCATCACCCCCCATTGCAGGCTTCTCGGCAGGTCTTTCACCAGGTCGGCAAGCGACTCGGAGCCGACCGTGGCGATGGAAAGGTTCTTCAGCCCCTTAACCGCCTCGACCACCTTGCCCTGCCAGACCCGCAGGTTGCCGTAGGCCAAAAGACTGACTCGCTCGGCGCGCCGCGAGCACCAGGTCAGGCGCTCGGCGTCCGGCTGACCGATCTCGATCCAGTGCAGGACGCGGCCATCCAGGCTCTTCTCCCAGAGCGCCGGTTCATCCACTTCCGACAGCCCGCGGCCGAACGCCAGCTGCTCGCTATACCAGAGCGCATAAGCGATCAGACGCACACCCAGGCGCTCCTCGGTTTCCGAAGGGTGCCTGGCAACGGTGAAGCGCAGATTCTCATAGACGCCACGGTCCAAGTCCGTGAGGTTCAGCTCGACTTTGTAAGGCGTAGCTTGCAGGGCCATTTTGGCGGGCTTCGTGTTGGAAAAAAGGCAGGCAGTCTACCTCAAAGCTCGACCCTCGGCGCGCCCCGCGCAGCGGTGGCAGTCTCGACCAGCGCCCCACCATCTTCGCAGGCCAGGCGGGTGCAATTGCGGCCCGCAGCCTTGGCCACGTAAAGCGCCCTATCAGCCTGCGCCAATAGCTCATCGAGTTCGTAACGCGAGGTGGTAGCCGCCACACCGATGCTGACGCTCAACCGCCCTTGCTCGGCGAAGGGCATGGCCGCGAACTCAGCACGGATACGCTCGGCCACCTCGCGAGCGACAAGCGCGTCGGCATCGGCCAACAGACAGGCGAACTCCTCACCACCGATCCGCCCGAACACATCTTGCCGCCGCATTCGTCGTGCGATCACCTGGCCAAAATCGATCAGCGCGCGATCACCAGCCTGATGACCGAAGGTGTCGTTGAGCCGCTTGAAGAAGTCCAGATCACAAAGCAGCAAAGCCACCGGTTCACCACGCAGGCGCCCACGCTGGAGCAAAGCCTGTCCGGCATCGATGAACGAACGCCGGTTGCCGATGCCGGTCAGCGGATCGCTGAGCGAGGCGTGCCGATATTGCTGCTCGGCGCGCTCACGGACCATCGCCAGGGTGACGAAGGAAATTCCGATGGCATAGAGCAACGTCTCGAAGATCACGAAGGCGAAGAAACTCACCGCCTCCGGGTCACCGAACGGCTGGCCGCGGTCCACCACCATGCGCAGCAGATAGAACGCCACATGGAACATCATCAACCCGATGGCGGGCCGCAGTGACACGGATATTTGCAGCCGGCTACGCCAGAGTTCGAACATGGCAAGCGCGGTATAGATGACCGTCAGCGCCGAAGCCAGCAGTAGCCGAGCAGTCAGCGACGAGTAAAACGCCGGCACCAGACACAGCCCGCCCCAAAGCAGCGCCCCGGCAACGATGCCAGGCAGATAAGGCCGCCGGCCGGCGAAGGTGCGCATCGCCGTCCAGTTCATGGCCAGCGCCAGCTGCAGGGCGATGTTGCCGAGCACGATCGGCACCACGTCGATACCGAGGCCTCGCAGAGAGCCAAGCACCGTAGAGACGGTCCCGAACAGCAGCATGAGACAGGTGCAACCCAGCGTCGAATCCCGCTGCCCGCTACGCCAGGCGCAGAATACCAGTACGCCGAGCAGGAGCAGCACATATATGTCCACCAGCGTCAGGGTGGGAACGTCCAGATGCACAGTGCAGCTCCGCAGGAATAGCCCCGCATCCTTCACTGGGCTCGGATAAAGGCGGGATCAAAGAGGACGGCAGTTTACGCGGCGCCTGAGGCAAGAAGCCAGCAAGCACCGACGGGCGCCAGGGCGTCGCTCGGATGCATGAGCACAATGCAGCGCAGCAGCCCTTCTTTCCCCACTCCCTGACAACAAGCCGACGAACGATCTTTGACAACTATTCTCATTCTGATTAGCATCACCCGCATCAACGAACTACAGCGAGCAGTGTTTATGTACGTCTGTCTTTGCCAAGGCGTCACCGACGGTCAGATTCGCGATGCCATCTACGATGGCTGCTGCAGTTACCGTGAGGTCCGCGAGACCACCGGCGTGGCCACCCAATGCGGCAAATGCGCCTGCGTCGCCAAGCAGGTGGTGCGCGAAACACTCAGCGACGTACAGAATGCCCAGGCCTCCCTCGCCTTCCCTGCCAGTTTCGCCCAGGCTTGAACAAACGGATTCCAGAAGAGCCGGGGCGAACCCGGCTTTTTTTTGCCCGCAAATCATAGGCTTGCTAAAGCGACGCAGAACGCAACCATTCTCATTGGATTTTGGCTTTCTGATTCAAGCACTTAGCACAGTGTTACGGTTTGACAGCTCGACCTGGCGTGCCCAGACTGCATTTATTTCCACCGGCCCAGGCAGACAACTCCATGAAAGGCGACAAGCTGGTCATTCAGCATCTCAACAAGATCCTCGGTAACGAGCTGGTAGCCATCAACCAGTACTTCCTGCACGCGCGAATGTACGAGGACTGGGGCCTCGGCAAGCTCGGCAAGCACGAGTACGACGAATCCATCGACGAGATGAAGCATGCCGACAAGCTGATCAAGCGCATCCTCTTCCTCGAAGGACTGCCGAATCTGCAGGATCTCGGCAAGCTGCTGATCGGCGAGAACACCCGCGAGATGCTCGAGTGCGATCTCAAGCTGGAACAGGGCGGCGTACAGGATCTGAAGGTCGCCATCGCCTACTGCGAAAGCGTCGGCGACTACGGCAGCCGGGAGCTGCTGGAAGACATCCTCGAGTCCGAGGAAGAACATATTGACTGGCTGGAAACCCAGCTGGGCCTGATCGACAAGGTCGGCCTGGAGAACTACCTGCAGTCGCAAATGGACGACTGATCCACCAAGCACGGTCGCAAAACAAAACGCCCCGATCAGATCGGGGCGTTTTCGTTTCCAGCGATTTAGCTTACTGCTGCTCCGGGGCCTCCGCAGGCTGCTCGGCAGCCGACTCCTCGGCCTCGTCACCTTTGATGTCCAGCAGTTCGAGATCGAATACCAGCACCGAATTGGCCGGAATCAGCGGGCTCGGGCTCTGCTCGCCGTAGGCCAGCTCGCTCGGGATATAGAGCTTGAACTTCTCGCCGACGTGCATCAGCTGCAGGCCTTCGACCCAGCCAGGAATCACACCGCCAACCGGCAGGTCGATCGGACTGCCGCGCTTGATCGAGCTATCGAAAACGGTGCCATCGGTCAGGCTGCCTTCGTAGTGAACGGTCACTACGTCGTTCTCAGTCGGCTGACGCCCCTCGGCCGACTTGATGACTTCGTACTGCAGGCCGGATTCTGTGGTCTTCACACCCTCACGCTTGGCATTCTCTTCGAGAAACTTCTTGCCGGCCTCGACCGCCTTGGCGTTCATCTCGGCCATACGCTCTTCGGCGCGCGTCTGCAGGAACGTGAAGGCTTCCATCAGCTGCTCATCGGTGAGCTTCTGCTCCTTGTTGCCGATGGCGTCTTCGATACCCTGCGCTACAGCCTGGGAATCGAGATCATCCATGCCCTCCTGCGCAAGGCTCTTGCCCATGTTCAGGCCGATACCGTAGGACGCCTTCTGCGCCGGAGTGTCCAGTTTGACACTGGTCTGCGAATCGCAGCCGGCAAGTACCAGGCCGACCAGCGCAACCGCAGGTGCCAAACGTTGATGTCTCAGTCTCATGCTGTTTCCTTAATTACGCTGGAGGCATATCGATAACGAATGGCCGAGCTTATCAGTGCATCCGGACACTGGCTACCGCGCCTCCCGGCAACGATCGTAAAGAGATGGCAAAGAAAGGAAGCGCGTAGCATTTCTGCGCGGGGCGATGAATGAACCGGGGCAGCGATCCGGACCGCCAGAAAGCGGGCAAAAAAAAACGGCCTCTTAGGCCGTTTTCTTCGTTGCTTCAGGGCGTTCAGTATTCCCGTGAAGCGAATATGGCGCAGCGGACGGGACTCGAACCCGCGACCCCCGGCGTGACAGGCCGGTATTCTAACCGACTGAACTACCGCTGCGCTAAACCTCGAGTGGTGGGTGATGACGGGATCGAACCGCCGACCCTCTGCTTGTAAGGCAGATGCTCTCCCAGCTGAGCTAATCACCCGTTTGCTCTCGAAGTGGGGCGCATTCTAGAGAGGGTTCCGCACCTTGGCAACCCCCTTTTGAAAAAAAAATTGCAGAAGTTCCAAAGACTTAGGAAACACCCGGTTTACCAGCCGTTTTTCCCCACCTGCTGCGCATTAACCGCCGGCAGGGTTGGCCTGAACTGGCCAGGCAGGAATAATGCACCCCTTTGCTTTCCGGAGATCTACCCCGCCATGTGGTTTCGCAACCTGCTCGTATACCGTCTCACCCAGGATGTCGCGCTAGATGCGGAGACGCTCGAAGCTGCACTGGCCGCCAAACCCGCCCGCCCCTGCGCCAGCCAGGAGCTAAGCACCTATGGTTTCGTCGCGCCGTTCGGCAAGGGCGAAGACGCCCCGCTGGTGCATGTCAGCCAAGGTTTCCTGCTGATCGCCACGCGCAAGGAGGAACGCATCCTGCCCGGCAGCGTGGTCAAGGACGCGGTGAAGGAGAAGGTCGACGAAATCGAGGCCGAGCAGATGCGCAAGGTCTACAAGAAGGAGCGCGACCAGATCAAGGACGAGATCATCCAGGCCTTCCTGCCACGCGCCTTCATTCGCAAGTCCGGCACCTTCGCCGCGATCGATGCCGAGCGCGGTCTGATCCTGGTCAACTCGGCCAGCCCGAAGAAGGCCGAAGACCTGCTGTCTACCCTGCGTGAAGCGATCGGCTCGCTGCCGGTGCGCCCGCTGACGGTGAAGATCGCGCCCAGCGCCACGCTTACCGACTGGGTCAAGACACAGAAAGCCGCTGAGGACTTCTTCGTGCTCGACGAGTGCGAACTGCGCGACACCCACGAAGATGGCGGTGTGGTGCGCTGCAAGCGCCAGGACCTGACCAGCGACGAGATCCAGCAGCATATGGAAGCCGGCAAGCAGGTCACCCAGCTGTCACTGGCCTGGCAGGACAAGCTGTCTTTCGTGCTGGACGACAAGCTGATCATCAAGCGCCTGCGCTTCGAGGAGCTGCTGCAGGACCAGGCCGAACAGGATGGTGGCGACGATGCCCTCGCCCAGCAGGACGCCAGCTTCCTGCTGATGATGATGACCTTCCGCGAATTTCTGCCGGCGCTGTTCGAAGCGTTCGGTGGCGAAGAGGTTCCGCAGGGCATCTAACCCGCAGGGGGCGCCGCCCGGCGCCCCCTTCCCCGCCTCAGCGCAATCCGAGCTGCACCAGCAATTTCCCTCCCAGCCGATCCCCCAATGCCCAGAGCAGGAAGCGCTCGATGAACTCCGGTGCATCGATGAACAGCGCGCCGCAGACCAGTACGCTGAGCAGCGAGACGACCAGGAACAGCTGCGGTATCGACAGTTTCAGCACGACCAAGAGCACGATCGCGATGATCGCCGAGGCGACCATGAACAGCGCATTGAGAATGTTGTTCGCCGCCACCACCCGCGAGCGCTCGTGCACCACACTGCGTGACTGGATCAGGGCATACAGCGGGACGATGTAAACGCCGCCGAAGATCCCCAGCCCGAGGATGTCCGCCAGTATCCACCAGGCGGAAGGCTCACCAAGCAGGGTCAGCCAGTCCACGCTGGCCGCAGGCAACGGATGCTCGCCGGCATGCCACCAAAGCAGCACCCCGCACAGGCTCAGACCGATCGCCCCGAATGGCACCAGGCCGATCTCCACGTGATGCCGGGACAGTCGTTCGCAGAGCAGCGACCCCAGCGCGATGCCCACCGAGAACAGGGTGAGGATCAGCGTGACCACGCTTTCATCGCCGCCGAGATAGTCCTTGGCAAACGCCGGGATCTGCGTCAGGTAGGTTGCGCCAAGAAACCAGAACCAAGAATTGCCCAGCATCGCCCGGGACACGGCGCGCTGCTGGCCGAAGCCCAGCCGCAGGATTCGCCATGACTGGCGCAGCACGCGCCAGTCCATATGCAATGTTGGCAAGGCGGCCGTCGCAGCGGGAATCGCGAGGCTGGCCAGATACCCGATCAAGGCGATCAGCACCACGCTGAGCGCCACCCACTCCGCATAGGCGTCGCTCGCCATCAGCACACCCGCACCGATGGTGCCGCCGAGAATGGCCAGGAACGTTCCCATCTCCACCAGTGCATTGCCGCCGACCAGTTCGTCCTCGGCCAGCTGTTGCGGCAGGATCGAATACTTGACCGGGCCGAACAGCGCCGATTGGGTCCCCATGCAGAACAGCACCAAGAGCAGCAGCGGCAAGTTGCCCAGCAGCATACCCAGCGCACCGGCCAGCATGATGAGGATCTCGGCGAACTTGATCCGGCGGATCAGCGCGGCCTTCTCGAAGCGCTCGCCCAGCTGTCCGCCCAGCGCGGAAAAGAGAAAGAACGGCAGGATGAACAGCAACGCGCAGAGGTTGATCAGCAGACTCTTGTCGGCGGCCGTGCCGAGCTTGAACAGAATCGCAAGGATCAGGGCTTGCTTGAACACGTTGTCGTTGAATGCACCCAGCAGCTGGGTACAGAAGAACGGCAGAAACCGGCGCTTGCCAAGCAGACGGAACTGCGAGCGTGGCGCTTGCTCGTCCCTGGCCGACGCCGATCGCGCGGCGCGTTTGGCTGACTCGCCTCTCATATCGGCAACTGCCCGAGCGCCCAGCGCAGCACGAAGAAGCTCAGCAGACCGCCGGCGATGGTCGCCAGCAGGTTGCGGCTGAACGCGGCGATGGCGATGGCCAGCAGCCCGGCCAGCAGATAGGCGTTGTCCCAGTTCAACGCCAACTGCCCGTCCGGCATCAGCATGCCGGGCACCACAATCGCGGTCAGCACCGCCACCGGCACGTAATGCAGGCCCTGCTCGATGGCGCGTGGAAAGCGCAGATTTGGCCAGGCAAAGAAGCTGTAGCGGATCACGAAGGTGATCGCCAGCATGCCTAGGATCAGCAGCCACGTATTCATAGCGCCCCCTGCGGTCGGGCCGCGGCTTCGGCCCGTCGCTCCAGCCATACGCCGATGACGATGCCCGCCAGCGCGGCGGCAATCAGCCCGAGCTTGTAGGGCAGTTCCCAGGTCAGCAGCGCCACGCCGCCAGCGACCACTGCCGACGCCACCTGAGGGCGGGTACGCATCATCGGCACGGCAATGCCGATGAAGGTGGCAATCATGGCGAAGTCCAGTCCCCAGCTGGCGATATCCGGCACGGCCTGGCCAAAGGCGATCCCCACGAGCGTCGACAATTGCCAGTTGACGTACATGGTCAACGCCGCCCCGAGAAAGAACCAGTGCTTGTAGGGCGATGCGTCGTCGCGCGCATAGCGATTCTGCACCACAGCGAATGCCTCGTCCGTCAACCAGAACGCCAACGGCGCACGCCAACGGCCAGGCAGATGGCGAACGAACGGCTGCAAGGCGGCGCTGTACAAGGCGTGACGAAGGTTCACAACGAATGTGGTGAGCAGCACTACCGCCGCGCCGACCCCACCGGTGATCAGGGTGATCGCGATGAACTGCGCGGAGCCGGCGAATACCAGCGTGGACATCCCCATCGCCTGCCAGCCCGTCAGGCCCGCCCCCACCGCCAGCGTGCCGAAAATGACGCCGAAGGGGATCGCCCCGAGAATCAGCGGCAGGATGTCACGGCAACCGTGGGCGAACTCTTGCGAGCGGGACATAGGAACTCCTTGTAGGCCTCGCGTCGACGAACCATACGCCGCACCACCGACTCTACGGGCATGGCACGACGAAAGGCTTCGGTCGATCGAGCGGACTGTTGCGACAAAGCACCGCACGATAACCGAACTGGCGGCAACAGGCGATCCAGAGCGGCGCCCGAGATCAGTCGGCTGCGAGCCGCTGCCGGACCTGGCTCCATTCGCGGTCGGTGATGCTGTACAGCACCGTATCGTCGAGCCGGCCGTCCGCCAGCCGGCGATGGTTGCGCAGCAGGCCTTCGCGCTGTGCGCCGAGCTTCTCGATCGCGCGCTGGGAGCGCAGATTGCTGGCCGCAGTCTTCAACTGCAGCCGGACCAGTTGCCACTCCTCGAATGCATGGCGCAACAGCAGGAACTTGATCGAGGCGTTCAAGCCGCTGCCATGCTCCGCCTGGTCGAGCCAGGTCCAGCCCAGCTCGGCGGCCGGAAGGCCGCTGACGAAGTCAGCGAAGCGCGTGGTGCCGACCAGGCGCTCGGCCATCCGAATGCTGAATACCACAGCCCTGCCGTCGCGCTGCTCGGCAACGGCCTGGCGATACCAATCCGGGCGCAGCGGGCCATTCATGTAGGCCAGCTCGGCGCGGTTTCTCTCAGCCAGGGCGACCAGCTCGGGGATATCCGCGTCCACCATCGGCTCCAGACGCAGCGCTCCGCGTTGCAGGGTTACCGGAAGTGGGCTGAACATGGCGATCTCCTGTAAAGGCTTGTGGATGGCTGGCCGTTGCCGGGCAACTTCAGCAGCGCGCGTGATGCGGTAGTTAAAGGACGGCCGGCATGCCCGTGCTAGACACATGCGACCTTGGTAGCAACACCGTACACGGGCACGCCAATGCTGCGAAACTTCACGAATTCACCATACTAATGAGTCGCCAGGACTGATTAAATTCGGCGCCCGCCACGGCACGCCGATGCCGGTCCGGCACCCCCTTGCTTCTGGAGTTTGCATGACGCTGTCAGGCGGGCTGATCGCTGCGGTCGCCCTCGTCTACATGGCCATTCTGTTTGCCATCGCTTTCTATGGCGACCGCAACAACGCCTCCCTGTCACACCGCCTGCGGCCGTGGGTCTATAGCCTGTCGCTGGCGGTGTACTGCACCAGTTGGACATTCTTCGGTGCGGTCGGCCAATCCGCCGAGCAACTGTGGGCGTTCCTACCGATCTACCTCGGCCCGATTCTGTTGCTGCTGTTCGCACCCCACGTGATCCAGAAGATGATCATGATCAGCAAGCAGGAAAACATCACCTCCATCGCCGACTTCATCGCGGCACGCTACGGCAAGTCGCAGCTGCTCGCAGTGGTCGTCACGCTGATCTGCCTGGTCGGTGTGCTGCCGTATATTGCGCTGCAGCTCAAGGGCATCGTGCTCGGGGTGAACGTGCTGAGCGGCATCAACATCGAGGCTGCAGGAACCGGCACCCGCGACACCGCGCTCATCGTCTCGATCGTCCTGGCGCTGTTCACCATTCTCTTCGGCACGCGCAACCTGGATGTCACCGAGCACCATCGAGGCATGGTCCTGGCGATCGCTTTCGAATCACTGATTAAGCTGCTGGCATTCCTGGCGGTGGGCGCCTTCGTCACCTTCGGCCTGTTCGACGGCTTCGGCGACCTGTTCAACCGCGCCCACGACGCCCCCGAACTTGCCGACTTCTGGAGCGAGAACGTCAACTGGTCAGCCATGCTGGTCCAGACCACCGTCGCGATGATGGCGATCGTCTGTCTGCCGCGGCAGTTTCACGTTTCGGTAGTGGAAAACATCGAGCCGCGCGACTTCCGCCTGGCGCGCTGGGTATTCCCGCTCTACCTGGTGCTGGCCGCCGTGTTCGTCGTGCCGATCGCGCTTGCCGGGCAAATGCTGCTGCCGGCGGGCGTCACTCCTGACTCCTTCGTGATCAGCCTGCCGCTGGCCGAACTGCATCCGTGGCTGGCGCTGCTGGCCTTCATCGGCGGCGCTTCGGCGGCGACCGGCATGGTCATCGTCGCCAGCGTGGCGCTGTCGACCATGGTCTCCAACGACATGCTGCTGCCCTGGCTGCTACGTCGACAGGAAACGGAGCGCCCGTTCGAGGCGTTCCGTCACTGGATGCTCTCGGTACGTCGCATCAGCATCGTCGTGATCCTGCTGCTCGCCTATGTCAGCTACCGCCTGCTCGGCTCCACGGCATCGCTGGCTACAATCGGCCAGATCGCCTTCGCCGCCATCACTCAGCTGGCCCCGGCGATGGTTGGTGCGCTGTATTGGAAGCAGGCCAACCGTCGCGGCGTGTTCGCCGGCCTGACCGCCGGCGCGGCAATCTGGTTCTATACGCTGATTGTTCCTCTGCTGGGCTGGCCGCTGGAAATGTTCCCGGGCCTGAGCTGGATGTACAACGGCGGCCTGGGCTTCGGCCTCAGCGCACTGACCCTGGGCGTGACCCTGTCGCTGGTGGGCAATGCGACGCTGTTCTTCTGGGTGTCGATCCTGAGTCAGACACATGTCGCCGAACACTGGCAGGCAAGCCGCTTCATCGGCCAGGAAATCGCCTCGCCGACTGGCGGCCGCCGCCTGCTTGCCGTACGGGTCGAAGACCTGCTGATGCTCGCCTCCCGCTTCGTCGGCGCCGAGCGGGCCGAACAGAGCTTCCATCGCTTCGCCCGCCGCCATGGCCAGGACTTCTCGCCCAAGCTGCAGGCCGATGGCCAATGGATCGCACATACCGAGCGCCTGCTGGCCGGCGTGCTCGGCGCTTCCTCCACCCGTGCAGTGGTCAAGGCCGCCCTCGAAGGCCGCGACATGCAGGTCGACGACGTGGTGCGCATCGTCGGCGAAGCCTCGGAAGTGCTGCAGTTCAACCGGGCACTGCTGCAGGGCGCGATCGAAAACATCACCCAGGGCATCAGCGTGGTCGACCAGTCGCTGCGCCTGGTGGCCTGGAACCACCGCTATCTCGAACTCTTCGAGTATCCGGACGGGCTGGTCTACATCGGCCGCCCGATCGCCGACATCATCCGCTACAACGCCGAACGCGGACTGTGCGGTCCCGGCGATCCGGATACTCACGTGGCCAAGCGCCTGTACTGGATGCGCCAGGGCCGCGCTCACACCTCGGAGCGGCTGTTCCCCAACGGCCGCGTCGTCGAGCTGATCGGCAACCCGATGCCGGGCGGCGGCTTCGTCATGAGCTTCAGCGACATCACCGCCTACCGCGAGGCCGAACGCGCGCTGAAAGACGCCAACGAGGGGCTCGAGCAGCGCGTCAGCGAGCGCACCCAGGAGCTGTCGCAGCTCAACCAGGCACTGATCGAAGCCAAGAGCACCGCCGAAGCCGCCAACCAGTCGAAGACCCGCTTCCTCGCTGCGGTCAGCCATGACCTGATGCAGCCACTCAATGCGGCCCGGCTGTTCTCCGCGGCGCTGTCGCACCAGCAGAGCGCATTGCCCAAGGAGGCGCAGGAGCTGATCCAGCATCTGGACAGCTCGCTGCGTTCGGCCGAGGACCTGATCACCGACCTGCTGGACATCTCACGCCTGGAAAGCGGCCGAGTCACTCCGGATCGCAATCCGTTCCCGCTGGCGACGCTGTTCGACACGCTGAGCACCGAATTCACGGCACTCGCCCGCGAGCAAGGCATCACCCTGCGAGTGCACGGCAGCAAGCTGCGCGTGGACAGTGACATACGCCTGCTGCGACGGGTGCTGCAGAACTTCCTGACCAATGCGTTCCGCTACGCCAAGGGTCACGTGGTGCTGGGCGTACGCCGGCAGGGATCGTCGCTGCGGCTGGAAGTCTGGGACCGCGGCCCGGGCATTCCACAGGACAAGCTGAAAGTGATCTTCGAGGAGTTCAAGCGACTGGACAGCCATCAGACGCGCGCCGAGAAGGGCCTGGGACTGGGCCTGGCAATCGCCGACGGCCTGTGTCACGTGCTCGGCCATCCGCTGGAGGTCCGTTCCTGGCCCGGCAAGGGCAGCGTGTTCAGCGTCACCGTCCCGATCGCGCGCTCGGTCAGCCAGCCCCGCCCGGCAGTCAAGCGCGGCGAGCCGCAGCTCAGCGCGCTGACCGGCACCCAGGTGCTGTGCATCGATAACGAGGACAGTATCCTGGTCGGCATGAACAGCCTGCTCACGCGCTGGGGCTGCCAGGTCTGGACCGCCCGCAACCGCGCCGACTGCGAGGCGCTGCTGGCCGAGGACATCCGCCCGCAACTGGTGCTGGTGGACTACCACCTGGACGAAGGCCAGACCGGTACCGAACTGATGGCCTGGCTGCGCACTCGTCTTGGCGAGCCGATACCTGGCGTGGTGATCAGCGCTGACGGTCGCCCGGAGCTGGTGGCGGCGATCCATGCCAGCGGCCTGGACTACCTGGCCAAGCCGGTCAAACCCGCTGCGTTGCGTGCACTAATGAGCCGCCACCTGACCCTGCGCTGAGCGAATCGGGCCCGTGGGCGCCAGGCCACCTGCCGCGCCACGAGCGCTCTGCCGCACGGCCGGTTACACTGCTGGCAATCTGCTGACAGCGCCGCTAGGTGAGCGATGACAATCGAGCTATTTCTGAATCTCGCCACGGCTCTGGCCGTCGGCTTGCTGATCGGTACCGAACGCAGCTGGAGTGGCCGGGAGAGTCCCGGCCAGGAGCTGGTCGCCGGCATCCGTACCTTTGGCCTGGCCGGTCTGTTCGGCGGGCTCGCCGCAACCAGCACCAGCCATTTAGGCGCAATCGCCTGGGTCGCCATGTTCTGCATGCTGGCGCTGCTGGTGATCGCCGGCTACGTGATCGATGCCCGGCGCAGCGGCGATCACGGCATGACTACCGAGGTCGCCCTGTTGCTGACTTTCGTCCTCGGCAGTCTGGCCGTGGCGGAAAGCCGGCAGCTGGCAGCGGCCTGTGCGATCGTCGTGGCCCTGCTGCTCAGCCTCAAGGCGCGCCTGCACCAAGCACTCAAGCGGCTCAGCGAGGCCGAGCTGGGCGGCGCATTGAAGATGCTGTTCATCTCCGTCGTCCTGCTGCCGACGCTGCCCAATCAGGGTTACGGCCCCTGGCAAGCGCTCAATCCCTACACGACCTGGATGATGGTCGTGCTGATCGCCGGTATCGGCTTCGCCGCGTACGTCGCTATTCGTGTCCTCGGGACTCGTCATGGCCTGCTGGTGACCGCCCTGCTTGGCGGTATCGTCTCCTCCACGGCCATGACCATCACGCTGGCCCGGCTTGACGCACCGAAGCTGCGCGCCGCTCTGGCGGCCGGCCTGCTGGCGACTTCGGCGCTGATGTTTCCGCGCGTGCTGCTGGAGGTGGGGCTGGTCAATCCGCTGCTGCTGTCCGGTCTGACGCTGCCGCTGGCGTGTGCTGGTGCCATCTACGCCGTCGGCGCGCTCTTCTACTATCTGCGCGCCGCGCGAACCACCGATGACAATCCCGAACCCTTGCTGAGGAACCCGTTCGAGCTGGGCCCGGCCCTGCGCTTCGCCGCCCTGCTCGTGCTGATTCTTCTGTTGGTCGAAGGCGCACGGCGCTGGCTGGGCGACGCCGGCATCTACCTGGTTTCGCTGCTGGCGGGCCTGACCGATGTCGATGCGATTACCCTGTCGCTGGCCAGCAAGGCACGCGACGGACTCAGCCACGAGGTGGCGGCGCGCGGTATCGTGTTTGCGGCGCTGAGCAATAGCCTGGTCAAGGCCATGCTGATCGCGGTGATAGGCGGCCGCGAGCTGGCCCTGCGCACGCTGCCGATCATGTTCGCTGGCCTGCTGACAGCGCTTGCGGTGTTGCTGCTAGGCTGAGCCAGCCGGCGCTTAGTCGCCCGCCTCGCCAACGGCTTCGGCACCGGCCCGCTCCAGCCAGTCGCCCGGCAGGCGCTTGCTGGCCCGAGCGCCAAGCGCCTTGAGTTGCTCGGCGCGCCCTACCAGATTGCCGCGCCCATCGCTGAGCTTGGCGCGCGCTGCCAGGTAGGCGCGATCGAGCTGCTGCAACCGGCTGCCGATTTCGTCGAGGTCCTGAATGAAGGCGACGAACTTGTCGTACAGCGCCCCGGCCTTCTCGGCGATCTCACGCGCGTTCTGGCTCTGCCGCTCCTGCCGCCAGAGGCTGTCGATGACCCGCAGGGTGGCCAGCAGCGTGGTCGGGCTGACGATTACCACATGGCGACCATAGGCCTCCTGAAACAGCGCCGGGTCGGCCTGCAAGGCCGCCGCGAACGCAGCTTCGATCGGAACGAACAGCAAGACGAAATCCAGGCTGTGCAGCCCATCCAGACGCTGGTAATCCTTCACCGACAGCCCTTTCAAATGGCTGCGCAGAGATTGCACATGCTGCTTCAGCGCCAAGGCACGACTGTTATCGTCTTCGGCACAGGTCAGCGCCTGATAGGCGGTCAGGCTGACCTTCGCATCCACCACCACCTGCTTGTCACCGGGCAAGCGAATCAGCACGTCCGGCTGAAAGCGCTCGCCATCGGGACTCTTCAGACTGACTTGCGTCTGGTACTCGCGGCCCTTCTCCAGGCCTGCATGTTCCAGCACTCGCTCCAGCACCAGTTCACCCCAGTTGCCCTGGGTTTTCTGGCCCTGCAGCGCGCGCGTCAGGTTGGTCGCTTCATCGCCCAACCGCTGGTTCAGCTGCTGTAACCGTTCCAGCTCGCGAGCCAGGGAAAAGCGCTCGCGCGCCTCGTTCTGATAGCTTTCCTCGACGCGTTTCTCGAACGTCTGGATGCGCTCTTTCAACGGCTCCAGCAGCTGCCCCAGCCTCTCGTGACTGGACTCGCTGAAGCGCTGTTCGCGCTCGTCGAAGATTTTGCCGGCGAGCTCGGCGAACTGTGCGCGCAGCTCGTCACGGGCAGCCTGAAGATCAGCGAGACGCTGCTGATGCGAGTTCTGCTGTTCGCGCAGTTCGGCATCCAGGCCGGCATGGGCCGCGCTCAGGCGTCGCAGCTCGTCCTGCTGCGCGTCACGTTCGGCCTGCAGGTCGGCGATACTTTCAAGATCCTCGTCACGCTGGGCCCGCAGCAACTCGATCTCACGACGCAACGCCGCCAGCTCGGCGTGCTGTGCTGATCGAATGCTGTTCAACTCGGCAAGCTCGCCCCTGCAGCCGTCGAGCTGAGCCGCAAGACCTTGCTCGGCGAGCACCGCCTGACGGAGGCGCTCATCGAGGGCTGCCTGCTCGGCGCGACCAGCAGCCAGGCGCCGCTGGAGGGACAGGCAGAGCCCGGCCAGGGCGATCAGGCCGAGCGCCAAGCCAACCAATAGATGAAGGGGATCGAACGACATGAGAGGCTCCGGCGAAATGCCGGGCAGTATAACCAGCCGCAGGAGGCCGGTCAGGCGAGCCGGTCAGCCCTTGACGCGCTGAAGGAAGCGCAGGGCTTCCTGGGACCCCTGAGCCGCAGCTTGTTCGAGCCACTGCCGTGCTTTGGCGGGCTCAGCGTGCTCGGCCTGACTGTACAACCGGCCAAGCTCCAGCTGCGCCTCGCAGTCTCCGGCGCGAGCCGCCTGACGCAGCAGTTCCAGGCCGATCCGGCGGTCACGCTGGCCATCGCACTCGCAACACAGCAAGCGACCAAGGCGACTCTGTGCTTCGACCACACCCTCGCGCGCCGGCTGTTTGAGCAACCGGCCGGCAATCCGCTTGACCCCTTGCTTGCTGCCCAGCCGCTGGCTGTCGAGCAGCCAGAGCGCCATACGCAGCGGCAGACGCGACGGGGAAGCGGAAGGGATCTGACTAGCGGAAACAGAAGTACGCGGTCTCATGCACATCAAGGGCTGGATGGATAAGGCCGCGCACTCTACTCCTTTTTCGACAGAGTTAAAGTCTTGTCAAAAGCGAAAAAATTAGATCCATATCACACACCCTAGTAATCCACAGAAGCTGTGGATAACTCGGTGGACAAACAGCAGACAAATCTCTCGATCCCGCGTCTCATGGGGGCTGCGGTTAAACTGACGCTTTTTTCACCAATGAAAAAATTGCTTATTTTTCAATTGGTTATTAACGATCTATGGATTCCAGGCGTTTGCGACAGTTTGTCATAAGCGCTTGACAGACGGCTTTCCCAAATGTGCACAAGTTCAGCGCACTGGACGCAAAGCGGCTTGCCACAAGGGTTGCAGCGCTACAGGAACGAACTTTTTCGTAATCTTGGTGTCCTGCGGTGCACCTCGCCGGCGCACGGTCGCCACGGCCGTTCTACGGCTATGCTGTAGCCCTCGCTTTATGGATGCAGCCATGACCAAACCGTGGAGAACCGTTTTACTACTGTGCGTCGGGCTGCTCGCCTTGCTCCTGGTGCTCGCCGCGTTCGCCTGGCATCAGTGGCAGGCGTTCAAACACGAACAGGGCATCGAGCAGCTGGACTGGCAAGGGCTGCGGCTCTCATCCAGCGGTATTTCGGCAAAACGCGTGCGCTATATCCAAGCGCCTGAAAACGGCCCCAGCCTGGCTACCGAGGCCACCAACATCACACTGGATTTAGCCAGCCTTTTTCACCCATTACCGCCTCGTTTGCTGCATATCGAACAGCTTGAGCTGGACATCCGCTCATTTACCTCCGCCGGCGATAGCGAGCCGCCAGCAACGAATCTCGAGCAGTACGAACGATGGGCCGCCAGGCTCCCGCAGCGATTAACCATAGCGGATCTGCGGGTCAGCCTGCCCTGCGCCAAGGGGCGCTGCGACGAACGGGGGGCACTGCGGTTCGAGCGAAAGGGCGAATCGTTGCTGCCGCTGGCTGGCCGCCTCGACCTGCGACGCAACGAACATAGGCTTTCACTGATCATCGATGCACAGAGCGCTGGGCCAGCGGAAAGCCTCGTTCTGGCCACGCTGGCTATCGACGACCAACCACGACTGGAAGCCCGCAACCGGCTGCAGCACTCAGGCGAGACGCTGCAATGGGACGGCACCCTTTCCATGGGCAACCTACCGGAGGCACCCTGGCTCCTGGATTGGCTCGGCGAGTGGACGGCCACGCCAACCGCCGCCCTGCCAGATATGCCAACCGACATGCGCATCGGTGCGGGCTGGGCACTGGCCCTGGCGCAGACCGTCGGCGGTACCTACGACTGGCCGAACGCAGCCGGCGAGCTGCGCCTCTCTGCGCACATCCCGGCCGCCTGGCCCATCGTAGGCCTCGGGGAGCTGCAGGGCGACCTCGACCTGGCCGCTCGAGGGCAGGATGGACTGTGGTTGCCCACCGAACTGAAAGCCAACCTACAACTGCGTCCAGCGTCCACCCTGCTGACGGACGTGCCGGCCGCGCTACGCCCAAGCCAGCTGAATATCAGCGTCGAGCCAATTGCCACTCAGGTGACGCGAGGGCAGCTACCCGTGCAACTTCGACTGGACGCCCAGGGCGGCGCACCGTCCAGCCTGCAGGCGCGCATGCGACTGGCGACCTCCCCCCCGTATTCGCTGGACATCGAGCAGGCCCGCCTACAGACACGCAGCACGCGGCTGCAGCTGGACGCCCTGACGCTGCAGAACCTCGACGCCACTCTGGATTTCTCTGGTCGTGCCGACCTCCAGAAGGTCGAGCTGCAGCTGCAGAAATCATCCCAAGCCAAGCTGGCCCGCCTCGCCACGGGCGAGGTCGTCGCCAGTCAGTTGAGCGCGACGCTGCCACGCACACTGGCACTGCAGATCGAGCGCAACCTTGAGCAACCAACCGCCTGGCGTGCCGAAGGGCCGCTGGAGCTGCGCCTGAGTCGTCTCGAACACCCGCTGCTGCTCGCCCAGGGCTGGCGCTGGAGCGGCCAGCTGAAAGCCGACAGTACAGCGCTGAACGCCAATGGCTCCGTGAGCAACGATGCCGGACTGACAATGGCGCTTAACCTCGAGCAGCGCTGGAACGGACCCTTGCAGGTCGGCGGCAAGCTGCAGGAAATTTTCCTGCGCGCCGGCAACCCGATCGCCGGCAGCCTGGCCGCATGGCCGGCGTCGCTTGAGCTCAGCAGTGGTCGCCTGTCGGGCGACGGCAAGCTGACGCTGCCCGCTGGCAATGGCAAACCAACTGCAAATCTGACGCTCGAAGCGCGAGGCCTGGCCGGCATCTTCGACCGCAGCGAGATTTCCGGACTCGATGCACGCCTGACCGCCCGCCTGCAGCGCGACCGCCTACTACTGGACATCAGCGAACTACGGCTGGCCGAGCTCAACCCCGGCTTCACCTTCGGCCCGTTGCTGTTGCGCGGGCATTACGAGGCCGCGATCGACCTGCCGGCAAAGGGACGCCTGACCTGGCAGATCGCAGAAACCCGGATCCTCGGTGGACGCTTCTGGTTGCCGGCCGGCGCCCTTGACCTCGCGGCACCACAGCAACGGCTCAGCGCCCGGCTCGAGGGCGTGCAACTAGGCGACGTGCTCGCCGCCTATCCGACCGAAGGCCTCAGCGGCAGTGGCCTGATCGATGGCAGCTTCGACGTGCAGCGCAGCGCCGCAGGGCTGAGCGTGCAGGATGGCAAGCTCGCCGCGCGAGGACCGGGCGGCGTGCTGCGCTTTCGTTCGCCGAAGATCGAGGCCCTCGGCCAGGCGAATCCGGCCATGAAGATCGTCACCGAAGCCCTGCACAATTTTCACTATGATCTGCTCACCAGCGACGTCCGCTATGATGGGCGCGGCAAGCTGAACCTCGGGCTGCGTCTGAACGGCCGCAACCCGGCCCTGGAAGGTGGTCGGCCGATCAACTTCTCGATCAATCTGGAAGAGGACATTCCGGCGCTGTTGACCAGCTTGCAGCTGAGCGACCGGGTAAGCGAAACCATTCAACGGCGGGTGCAGGAACGCCTCCGGCAAGGCAATGCAGACCCGCAATAGACACAGGAGAAACCGCCATGCGGTTGCGCCATACGCTGACCATTGTGCTGCTGGGTCTCTTCGCCAGCGCCTGTACACCGCGGGTGGAACTGGCCGTGCCGAACGAGCCAATCAATATCAACCTGAACGTGAAGATCGAGCACGAGATTTATATCCGCGTGGACAAGCAGCTCGACTCGATCATCAACCAAGACAGCGGACTGTTCTGAGGACGACCATGAAAGCCTATCTGAAACTGACCAGCCTGCTCCTGGCGCTCCTGCTGGCCCTGCCCGCCGCGGCCATGACCCTCAACGAAGCCATGTCCGCCCTGGGCGAAGCCAAGGCCAGTGGCGTGCTCGGTGAGAAGCCCGACGGCTACCTGGGCGTGGTGCGCTCCAGCCAGAACGCCGAGGACATCGCCAGCCAGATCAACCAGGCGCGCCGCGCCGAGTATCACCGCGTCGCCAAGCAGAACGGCATCAGCGTCAGCGACGTCGAAGCCATCGCGGGCAAGAAGGCCATCGAAAAGACGCCGCCCGGCCAGATCATCCAGCTCAACGGCAACTGGGTCCGCAAGTGACCTCAGACGATGGCCGGGCCTGCCTGGCCATCGCTCCCACCGCCCATCGACGCCTACAGTAGCGTCAGGCTGTGCGCCCTGACCACCAGCGACTTCTGCCGAAACCTGCGCCCCAGATCGGCTCGGTACTGCGCCCACCAGTCCCGGTCCAGCTCATCGACCATCACTTCGTAGACCACCGTCTCGTCTCGCACCGCGTTCTCGCCGTCCTCCAGCCAGTAGCCATTGGCCGGCGCACGGCTGTAGGTGGTCAATCCACCGAAGCGCTCGATCAGCTCATTGCTCACGGTGCGGAACAACTGTTTCGGTAACGCCTGCTGATCGTTGTCGTAAAGCGGCAACAGCAACTGGACAAGGAACATGCGCGGGCCTCGGCAAGGAAAGAGACAACCCTTCGACCCCTCGCCGCCGGAGATGACGCCTGGCCAGCAGTCAGAACAACCCCAGCTGCCCGTCGATCAGCGAGGCGAAGTCGTCGCCGACGAAGGGCAGGATCGCGTCGGCCACTGGCTGCAGCTGGCGCGTCACGTAGTGGTCGTAATCGACGGCGGAGGCGCGCGCCTCCAGCGGTTCAGGCCCGGCAACGGTGATCAGGTAGCTGATCCAGCCGCCGTGCTGGTACTGCCGCGGCCGACCAAGACGATCATTGCACTCGTCGGCCAGGCGCGCCGCCCGCACATGCGGCGGCACGTTGCGCTGGTATTCGTCCAGCCGGCGACGCAGGCGCTTGCGGTAGACCAGCAGCTTGTCGAACTCGCCAGCCAGGGTTCGGCGCACATACTCACGCACGTAATGCTGGTGCGGCTGGCGATGGAAGATGCGCTGATACAGCTCCTGCTGGAAGCGCTGCGCCAGCGGCGACCAGTCCGTGCGCACCGTCTCCAGCCCCTTGAACACCATGCCATCGCTGCCATCGGCACGCGTGACCAGGCCGGCATAGCGCTTCTTGCTGCCCTCCTCGGCGCCGCGGATCGTCGGCATCAGAAAGCGCCGGAAGTGCGTTTCGTACTGCAACTCCAGGGCACTGCTCAAGCCATACTCGTCACGCAGATGCCCACGCCACCAGTCGTTGATCCGCTGTACCAGGTCGCGACCGATGCGTTCGGCCGCCTCATCCGAATGCGCCCGGCCCAGCCAGACGAACGTCGAGTCAGTGTCGCCATAGATCACCACGTGACCCTCGGCCTCGATCAGTTCCCGCGTGCGGCGCATGATCTCGTGGCCACGCAGAGTGATCGACGATGCCAACCGGGGGTCGAAGAAGCGGCAACCACTGGAGCCGAGCACCCCGTAGAAGGCATTCATGATGATCTTCAGCGCCTGTGACAACGGCTTGTTGTGCTCGCGCTTCGCCGCCTCGCGCCCTTCCCAGACGCGCTCGACGATGGCCGGCAGGCAATGCCGGGTGCGCGAGAAGCGCGCCCCGCGAAAGCCTGCAACCGATGCCTCGCCGGTCGGCTGGCGCAGCCCCTCGATCAGCCCCACGGGGTCGATGAGGAAGGTGCGGATGATCGATGGGTACAGGCTCTTGTAGTCCAGCACCAGCACCGATTCGTATAGCCCCGGCTGCGAGTCCATCACGAAACCGCCCGGGCTCGCCTCACCCTGGCACGCGCCCAGGTTAGGCGCAACGAAGCCCTGCCGGTGCATCAACGGCAGATAAAGATGCTCGAACGCCGCCACCGAACCGCCGCTGCGATCTGCCGCAAGGCCGGTGACAGTGGCTCGCTCGAGGAGAAACGTCAGCAGCTCGGTATGGGCGAAGATGCGCGTCACCAGCTCGCAATCCTTGAGGTTGTAGCGGGCCAGCGCCGGCTTGTCCTCGGCGAACATACGGTCGATCTCCGCCATGCGCTGGTAGGGGTTGTCGATCGCCTTGCCCTCCCCCAGCAAGGTCTGGGCGACATTCTCCAGACTGAACGAGGGGAAGCTCCAGGTCGCCGAGCGCAGCGCCTCGATACCGTCGATGATCAGCCGGCCCTCGGCCGCGGCGAAGAAGTGATTACTGCGTGCGCCATGCTCGCGCCATTCCATCGTCGCCCCGGCGCGCCCCAGGCGCAGCGGCACCTGCAAGCGCTGCGCATGTTCATGCAGTACCCGCAGGTCGAACTGCACCAGATTCCAGCCGATGATCGCGTCCGGGTCGTGTTCGGCGAACCAGGTGTTCAGCCGTTCGAGCAACTGGCTTCGGCTTTCGCAGTACTCCAGAGAAAAATCGACGGCCGAAGCATCGCCGTTTTCCGGGCCGAGCATATAGACCTGACGCTGGCCGCAGCCTTCCAGGGCAATGGAATACAGATCGCCACGGGCCGTGGTCTCGATGTCCAGCGAGACCAGCCTGAGCCTCGGACGATAGTCCGCCGCGGGTTTGAGCTGCACGGGTGAGGCGTCATCGCGATCGGCGCCATCCTCGAAACACACCGGTGCGGTGATGAAGCGCTCCATGAGGTAACGCTCGGGCGGCCTGATATCCGCCTCGTAGACATCCACACCGACATCGCGCAGCCGCCGCGCGCAGTCCATCAGTCGGCGATGCGACCGGCAGTACAGCCCCATGACCGGGCGATGATGGAAGTCGTGCAGGTCGAGCGGCCGCAGCTCAATGTCAGGCTCTTGTCGCAGCATGGACTCGACGAAAGCGCGCCGCTCCTGCGCAAAGAAGGCGACCGAATGCCGGTACGGCACACACACCCGTCGCGCCCCGCTGTCGGTGGCGAGCCAGAAACTCACCTCGGTACCCGCAGGCGTCTCTCGCCAGTGGCGGGTCAGGATGAAACCCTGCTGCAACTGCGACATCAGCCTCCCCGGCACCTGAATGAACAGCAAGCCCGTCCTCTCCCGGGCAGGTCGTATCGCATACCGATGCCCCGCACGGTAAACGCCAACCCAGAAAAGCAAAAACCCCCGCACTCTCGCGAGTACAGGGGTTCAGGCTACATGTAATGGCGGAGAGATAGGGATTTGAACCCTAGGTACCCGCGAAGGTACAACGGATTTCGAATCCGTCCCGTTCGGCCACTCCGGCATCTCTCCAGCGGCGCGCATCATAGCAGCTGGATCGGCTTTGTCGAACCCCAACTGCACAGATTTTTTACCGTTTTTCAGCCGCTTGCAAGGCCGGGTAGTCGATTCCGGCCGCCCTGCACCCTTCAGGCGGTCAGCCGCGTCAGTGCTTCGCGATACTTGTCGGCGGTTTTCTGCGCGACCTCCGCGGGCACGGCAGGCGCCGGTGGCTGCTTGTTCCAGCCGGTGGACTCCAGCCAGTCGCGGACGAACTGCTTGTCGAAGCTCGGCGGGTTCTTGCCCTCTTCATAGCTGTCGGCAGGCCAGAAACGGCTGGAGTCGGGCGTCAGTACCTCGTCCATCAGGGTCAGCGTGCCGTCTTCATCCAGGCCGAACTCGAACTTGGTATCAGCGATGATGATTCCGCGGGTGGCGGCGTACTCGACGGCTGCGCTGTAGAGCGCGATAGACACGTCACGCACCTGCGCAGCCAGCTCCTTGCCGATGATCGCCTCGCACTGCTCGAAGGAGATGTTCTCGTCGTGGTCGCCTACCGCGGCCTTGGTCGAGGGGGTGAAGATCGGCTGCGGCAGCTTGGCAGCTTCCTTCAGGCCTGCGGGCAGCTGGATGCCACAGACGGTGCCGCTCTTCTGATATTCCTTCCACCCTGAGCCGACGATATAGCCGCGCACGATGGCCTCCACCGCAACCGGCTTGAGACGCTTGGCGACAACAGCACGCCCTTCGACCAGCGGCAACTCGTCAGCCGGCACCACGTCCTCGACCTTGTCGCCGGTGAAGTGATTGGGGATCACGCCCTTGAGCTTGTCGAACCAGAAGTTGGAGATGGCGGTAAGGATCTTGCCCTTCTCCGGAATCGGCTCGGCAAGGATCACGTCGAAGGCCGACAGGCGGTCGGTGGCGACCATGAGCATGCGTTTTTCGTCGATCTCGTAAAGGTCGCGAACCTTGCCCGAGTAGATCTTCTTCAGGCTGAGGGCGGTGGGAATGGTCATACGCAAATTTCCGCAGTTGGCAGGTCAGCAGAAACGAAACAGGCGAAACCATGGGTTTCGCCTATCCGTGTTCGTGTAACGGGGCAGCTCGCAGTCAGCCCAGGTTGTCCTTGATCAGACTGAGCACCCGACGGGCGACGTCCGCTGGCGCAACGGTATCGATGCTCTTGTCCAGCGTCACCTGCACTCCGTTGCCAGCACGGGTCAGCCGCACCTGATAGCGCTCGGCACGTGCCTCGATCTCGTCCTTGTCCGGAGCACCACCGAATAGCCGGCTGAAGAAGCCAGGCTTGTCATCCGGATCGTCGGCACCCTCACTGAGGTTCACGTAATACACGCCCAGGCTACGATCAAGGTCCTCGACGCGCACATCGGCGGCCTGCAAGGCACGACCAATGCTGGACCACGCCCGGTCGAAATCGCTGTCCAGCTGCAGCGTCGGATTGCCGCTTCCATCCTCGGTCAGATTGACACGGCTAGGCGCATCGAAGTCGCGCTCGGCCAGCAGTGAAACGGAACCGCCCTGCTGCGAACTGCGATCCAGACTGGCCTGCAGTTCGTCAAGCAGTACCCGATCGAGTTCCTTGTTGCTGGAGGTTTCCGGCCAGGCGACATCGGCGCTGCTGCCAGCCGGACGCTTGACGCTAACCACGAAGATCTCACTGGTGTTGCGCTGCACGCCGGGCTCAACCCGGACACGCACGCGGGTCTCGCCATCCTGAATACCCAGATCGCGAACCAGCTCATCGTTCAAGTCGGCGGCGGTCTGCCAGGCGGTGACGAACTCGCCAGTCTGACGCCGCTCCTCAGCGATGCTGAAGCCGTTGTCGGTGAAGAACTGCCGGGCTGCGACCCAAACCTGCGACGGCGCATATTGCGCCACGAGCCAGCGCGTTTCGCCAGAGGACTGCACGCTGAAATCGCTGGTATCGGCGGCAACGGCCAGACGCTGGGGGCGTGGCACTTCATATTTGCCAGTCGCGCTGGTATCGGCGACTTGCTGTGGGATTGGCAACAGCGGATCGAGCGGCCGGGTCTTTCCCTCGACAGGGACCTGCATCGGCGCTGTCTGGCGTGCCGACAGATAGTCGCTGCCACGGTCACGGAAATATCCTTCGTCGCCCCATAGCCAGCCGCAGCCGCTGGTGGTGGACATGATCAGGGCAAGGGTCGAGAGTCCGGCCAGTCGCTTCATGCGTATTCCTTTGTTATTAAGCCAGCACGCCGGTTTGGCGCATTGCCTGGCGCAGCGGTTCCTGGAAGCTCTGACTGAGCCAGGTCAACGGCAGACGGATGCCGTTACCCATCAGGCCCATCTCGTGCAATGCCCATTTGACCGGAATCGGATTGGCTTCCAGGAACAGCGCGCGATGCAGCGGCATCAGGTGCTCGTTGATGGCGCGAGCAGTGGTGGCATCACCGGCCATCGCAGCGGCGCAGAGATCGCTCATGGCGCGCGGCGCGACGTTTGCGGTCACGGAGATATTGCCCTTGCCGCCCATCAGCATCAGTTCGACGGCAGTGGGATCGTCACCCGAGTACACGAGAAAGTCCTTGCTGACGCGATCCAGCACTTCCTGGCCGCGCTTGAGGTCACCCGTGGCCTCCTTGATACCAATGATGTTGGATATCTTGGACAGACGTTCTACGGTCTCCGGCAGCATGTCGCAAACGGTACGACCGGGCACGTTGTAGAGAATCTGCGGAATCGCCACGGCTTCGGCGATGTGCTTGAAATGCAGGTACAGGCCTTCCTGGGTCGGCTTGTTGTAGTAGGGCGTCACCAGCAGGCAGGCATCGGCGCCGGCAGCCTTAGCGTTCTCGGTCAGCTCTACTGCTTCGCTGGTGGAGTTGGCGCCCGTTCCGGCGATCACTGGAATGCGGCCATTGACCTGGTCGACGACACGCCGGATGACTTCGATGTGCTCGGCGACGCTGAGCGTAGCCGACTCGCCGGTGGTCCCGACAGCAACGATTGCATTGGTGCCTTCCTGCAAATGGAAGTCCACCAGTTTGCTCAGGCTGTCCCAGTCCAGACCGCCTTGCGCATCCATGGGCGTGACCAGCGCCACCATACTGCCCGCAATCATGCAACCACTCCTGCCGGATTCGAAAAGAGGCGTAATGGTACAAGGCTCCCCGGCGCTTTGCGAGTAGCCTGAGCGCTGGTCTGACACAGTGGCAGGCTCCGCCGCTGCCAGCGGCCGCGTGGCGTTACGCATTCCCTCCGAAGGCGCTTTTCGCTACCCTTAGCCGTTTTCGGCTTGGCTGGCCGACCGATTCACCACCGCCAGGAACGCTGCATGTCCACCCCCCCTCTACCTCGCGAACAATTTCTCGTCATCAGCGCCCTCGGCGCCAACCCCATGGAGCTGACCAATGTGCTCTGCCGAGCCGCCAACGAGAACCGCTGCGCGGTGGTCAGTACGCGGTTGACGCGCCATGGTGCCTGCAGTGCACTGGTCCTCGAAGTCGCCGGTAGCTGGGATGCCTTGGCCCGCATGGAAGCCGGATTGCCGGGCCTGTCGAAAAAGCATGCGTTCACGTCCAATGTGGTCCGCAGCGAGGCGCTGGAAAGCCGCCCGCAAGCCCTGCCGTATGTAGCCTACGTGAGCGCGGTCTATCGTCCGGACATCCTCAACGAGCTTTGCCAGTTCTTCATCGATCATCGCGTCGAACTGGAAAGCCTGACCTGTGACACCTACCAGGCCCCGCAGACCGGCGGCACCATGCTCAACGCCACCTTGACGGTGACGCTGCCCGCCGGCACCCAGATCAGCTGGCTGCGCGACCAGTTTCTAGACTTCGCCGATGCGCTCAATCTCGACGCACTGATCGAGCCGTGGCGCCCGCAGAATCCGTAAGGTCCCAGTACAGGAGCCAACATGGCCGTCGAAATCGATCATCCCGTTCCGCACTTCCAGGCGCAGGCAACCAGCAGCCAGGTCGTCAGCCCCGAAACATTCGCCGGCAAGCAGGTCGTGCTGTACTTTTATCCGAAGGACAACACCCCGGGCTGCACGACCGAAGGTCAGGGGTTTCGCGACCATCACCAGGCTTTCCTGGCAGCCGACACCCTGGTTTTCGGGGTATCGCGCGACAGCCTGAAAACCCATGAGAATTTCCGCGCCAAGCAGGGCTTCCCATTCGAGCTGATCAGCGACAAGGACGAGCAGCTCTGCCAGCTGTTCGACGTCATCAAGCTGAAGAAACTCTATGGAAAGGAATATCTGGGCGTCGACCGGAGCACCTTCCTTATTGACCGCAACGGGGTCTTGCGCCGCGAATGGCGCAGCGTGAAGGTTCCAGGTCACGTGGAGGCGGTGCTGGAGGCCGCTCAGTCACTGAATCAAGGTTGATGCAACGGCGGCGGCCCGCAGCCGCCGCGTCGCTCATTCGCCCGTTTCGACCACGACCGCCGCAGCCTCGCGTGGCCAGGCATACAGAACGGCCTTGAACAGGGTGGCCAGCGGGATCGCGAAGAATACCCCCCAGAAACCCCAGAGCCCACCGAACAGCAATACGGCGCAGATGATCGCCACCGGGTGCAGATTCACCGCCTCGGAGAACAGCAGGGGCACCAGCACGTTGCCATCCAGCGTCTGGATGATCGCGTAAGCCACCATCAGGTAGAAAAACTGATCTCCCAGCCCCCACTGGAATATCCCGATCAGTGCGATCGGAATGGTCACGACCGTCGCGCCGATATAGGGCACCACGACCGAGACGCCGACCAGCATCGCCATCAGCGCGGCATAGTTGAGCCCCAGAGCCGCGAAGACCGCGTACGACACCACGGCACAGATCAGGATCTCGATCGCCTTGCCCCGAATGTAATTGGCGATCTGCAGGTTCATCTCCTGAGAGACCTGAGTGATCAAACCACGCTCGCGCGGAAGGTAGCCCTTGATCCAGTCGCTGATCTGCTCGCGATCCTTGAGAAAGAAGAACACCAGGATCGGAACCAGCACCAGATAGATCATCAGCCCGATCAGCAACGGCAGGCTCGACAACGACGACGTCAGCACCAACTGGCCGTAGCGACCGATCTCGCCACGCATGAAGTCGATACCACGCAACACCTGCTCTTCGGTGATCAACTGCGGATAGCGCTCCGGCAGCAGCAACAGCAGCGTCTGCCACTCCACCAGCATGCGTGGCAGCTCGTTGAAAAGCGTCAGCACCTGCTGCCAGAGCAGCGGCACGATAAACAGCATGCAAACCACCAGCACGCCGATAAACATCAGAAACACCAGCCATACCGCGAGAAGATGCGGCACCCGCCGACGCTCCATGGCACCCACCAATCCCTGCATCAGGAACGCCAGCACCAAACCGGCCAACACTGGCGCCAACATCTTGCCAAGCGTCAGAACAACCGCGAATGCAAGAAACAGCAGTACCGCGAGGACGATCGCTTCCTCGTGCGAAAAGTAACGCTGCATCCAGCCACGAAAAACCTTGAGCATGTGAACCCCCGTACCGGACGTCAGGCCTTGCGCAGCCAGTAGCGATACAGGTCACCCTC
The DNA here is from genome assembly GCF_041381355.1 of Pseudomonas sp. LM13. NCBI lineage: Bacteria > Pseudomonadati > Pseudomonadota > Gammaproteobacteria > Pseudomonadales > Pseudomonadaceae > Pseudomonas > Pseudomonas sp. LM13. The sequence goes on along the minus strand of NZ_JACBXH010000035.1, from coordinate 19,528 downwards.
GACCTCTTCGTGGACGAGGGTGTGGCCGGCCAACCTGGCGAAACTGCGGAAATCACGCTGCGAGCCCGGATCGCTCGCCGTAACCTTTAGGACGGCGCCGCTGGCCAGGCGATTGAGCTCCAGCTTGGCCTTGAGCAGGGGCATCGGGCAATCAAGCCCGACGGCATCGAGTTCGGCGTCGAAGGCAATTGCCTGCGAGAGTGCATCAGACATCATGAGCCTCCATGGAAAAGCCCGGCAGCATACCTAGCCCAGCAGGGCTCTGGCCAGCCGGCCAAGGTCAAGGCTACAGTAGCTGCTCTGATTTCTAAGAGCCCGCCTGGATGAAACTGCTGCGCCCTGCCTTCCTCACGCTCGCCTGCCTGTTCGCCCAGCCAAGCCTGTCCAATGAGCTGCCTTCGCTGGGCGATGCCAGCTCGGGCATCGTCTCCCCGGAACAGGAACACCTGCTCGGACGCGCCTGGCTCAGCCTGCTGCGTGGCCAGGTCAAGCAACTTTCCGACCCCCAACTCAAGGACTACGTGGAAAGCAGCGTGTACCGCCTGGCTGAAACCAGTCAGCTGCAGGATCGGCGCCTCGAATTTGTCCTGCTCGATAGCCCTCAGCTCAACGCCTTTGCGGCACCGGGCGGCATTATCGGCGTCAATGGCGGGCTGTTTATCCATGCACAAACCGAAGCCGAGTATGCGTCGGTGATGGCGCACGAACTGGCCCACCTTTCACAGCGGCATTTCGCTCGCGGCCTGGAAGCCCAGCAGCGCATGCAGCTGCCGATGATGGCCGCCATGCTCGCTGGCGTCGTGGCGGCTGCAGCCGGTGCCGGCGATGCGGGCATTGCCGCGATCGTCTCCACCCAGGCCGCGGCCATCCAGGCACAGCGCCGCTTCTCCCGACAGAACGAGCAGGAGGCCGATCGCATTGGCATCGTCAACCTCGAACGCGCCGGCTACGATCCACGCGCCATGCCCTCGATGTTCGGCCGGCTGATGCGCCAGTATCGCTATGACCAGAAGCCGCCGGAGTTCCTTCTGACCCACCCGGTCAGCGAATCGCGCATCGCCGACACCACCAACCGAGCCGAGCAATACGCACAAGGCGGCACCCAAGACAGCCTGCGCTACCAGTTGATGCGGGCGCGCACGCAACTCAAGTTCGAAAGCACGCCCGGTGTCGGAGCCAAACGTTTCCGTGCGATGCTCGATGAGAATCCGGAGATGGACGCGGCCCGCTACGGGCTGGCGCTGGCGCAGATGAAGGCCGGACAGCTCGCCGATGCGGCGAACAGCCTGGCGCCGCTACTGACCAAGGCACCGGACGACCTCACCTACAATCTCGCACAGGTCGAACTCGACATCACCGCCAATCGCCTGCAGCACGCTCAGACCCGTCTGCAGCGCCTGCTCCAGCTGTATCCGGGTAACTACCCGGTGCGCCAGATGCACATCGATCTACTGATGGAACGGGGCGAGACACAACAAGCCGAGCGTGAGCTGGACAAACTGGCAGAGCAGCGCCACCGGGACCCGGACATCTGGTACCAAGTCGCCGAGGTCCGGGGACTGAGCGGAAACATCGTCGGCCTGCATCAGGCGCGCGCCGAATACTTCGCGCTGGTCGGCGACTACGACCAGGCGATCGAGCAACTCGATCTTGCCAAGCGCCGAGCCAGCAATTTCCAGATTGGCGCGCGAATCGACGCCAGGCAGAAGCAGCTGATCGAAGAGAAGCGCATGGTCGAGGACATGCTGCGCTGATCAGCGCAGCGCCGTCATCCACGCACATTGCACCAACGAAAAGGCCACGCTCGACGAAGCGTGGCCTTGGTTCACCGCAGAATGTGGACTCAGGCGTTACCGGCCTGCTTCAACCGTGCCGCCTGGGTGAAATCGAGCATTCGCTTGAGCGGCTTAACCGCCCGAGGAATCAGTGCCGGGTCGACAAAGATTTCGTTGCTTCCGGTACGCAGGCACTCCAGGGTGCGCTCTAGGGTATTCATCGCCATCCACGGGCAATGCGCACAGCTGCGACAGGTCGCGCCCTGCCCCGCCGTCGGCGCCTCGATGAAGATCTTCTCCGGACACAGCTGCTGCATCTTGTAGAAGATCCCGCGGTCGGTTGCCACGATCAGGGTCTGCTGCGGCAGGGTCTGCGCGGCCTTGATCAGCTGGCTGGTGGAACCCACTGCGTCGGCCAGCTCGACAACCGCCTGCGGCGACTCCGGATGGACCAGAATTGCCGCATCCGGATACAGCGCCTTCATGTCGGCCAGCTGCTTGGCCTTGAACTCCTCATGCACGATGCAGGCGCCATCCCAGAGCAGGATATCCGCACCGGTTTCGCGCTGGACGTAATTGCCCAAATGCTTGTCCGGCGCCCAGATGATTTTCTCGCCGTTATCCATCAGGCTCTCGACGATCTCCAGTGCGCAACTGGAAGTCACCACCCAGTCGGCACGTGCTTTCACCGCTGCAGAGGTATTGGCATACACCACCACCGTACGATCGGGATGCTGGTCGCAGAACGCGGAAAACTCTTCGACCGGGCAACCCAGATCGAGCGAACAAGTCGCCTCGAGAGTGGGCATCAGCACGCGCTTTTCCGGATTGAGGATTTTCGCCGTTTCACCCATGAACTTGACGCCGGCCACCACGACCGTCTGCGCCGGGTGTTCATTGCCGAAACGTGCCATTTCCAGCGAATCGGAAACGCAACCACCTGTCTCCTCGGCCAGCGCCTGGATCACTGGATCGGTGTAGTAATGCGCCACCAGCACCGCATTCTGGCGCTTCAACTCGGCAGCGATCTCGCTGCGCAACATAGCCTCCTGCTCAGGCGTAAGCGGCTGGGGTTGCTTGGCCGCCAGGTGTGCCTGCACAAGGATGCGTTCGGGTATCTGCGTCATGGTTGCGGGTCCTGCCAACACGGGATTGCACGAAGCGCCAGGTAGCACAGCGGCATCGGTAACGTCGGGCTTGTCGATAAGACGGGAGGAGCAGGATTCGGGCGAGGCTCCTGCCATTCGACGGGGCAGGAATACTAGCCGATGCATTGGCAAAAGGGAAAGCATCGGGCGCGGGGGTGGTTTTCGCAGCCGCAAACGAAAACCGCCGGCTGTGCGCCGGCGGTTTCTTTGGATCACTCACCCTTGAGCATGTGACCGCGTTCTTCCAGGTTGATGTGCCACTGCATGGCCTCGCGCAGCAGGTGCGGGGTCTGGCCACCTTTCTGGCAGGCATCCTCGAAGTACTTGTTCAGCACATCGCGGTAGGACGGATGCACACAGTTGTCGATGATCACACGGGCACGCTCGCGCGGTGCCAGGCCACGCAGGTCAGCCAGGCCCTGCTCGGTCACCAGGATCTCGACGTCGTGTTCAGTATGGTCAACGTGAGCGACCATCGGCACGACGCTGGAAATGCTGCCACCCTTGGCGATCGACTTGGTCACGAAGATAGCCAGGTGAGCGTTGCGCGCGAAGTCGCCCGAGCCACCGATACCATTCATCATCTTGGTGCCGCCCACATGGGTGGAGTTGACGTTACCGTAGATGTCGAACTCCAGCGCAGTATTGATGCCGATGATGCCGAGGCGGCGCACCAGTTCCGGATGGTTGGAGATTTCCTGCGGACGCAGCACCAGCTTGTCCTTGTACTTTTCCAGGTTGCCGAACACGCGATCGTTGCAACGCTCGGAAAGCGTGATGGAGCAACCGGAAGCGAAGGTCATCTTGCCGGCGTCGATCAGCTCGAAGGTGCAGTCCTGCAGTACTTCGGAGTACATCACCAGGTCTTCGAACGGCGAGTCGATCAGACCGCACATAACGGCGTTGGCGATGTTGCCGATACCGACCTGCATCGGGCCGAGGTTCTTTGCCATGCGACCGGCAGCCACTTCGGTCTTGAAGAACTCGACCAGGTGATTGGCGATGGCCTGGGTTTCTTCGTCCGGCGGCGTGACGGTCGAGTAGGAGTCAGGTTGATTGGTGATCACGATTGCGGCGATCTTGGCCGGATCGACCGGGATGGCTGCGCTGCCGAGACGGTCATCGACCTTGGTCAACGGGATCGGGCCACGGTTCGGACGCTCACCTGGGAAGTAAATATCGTGCAGGCCTTCCAGGTTCAGGTTGTGCGCCAGGTTCAGCTCGATGATCACCTGATCAGCGAACATGGCCAGGTTGGCCGAGTTGCCCACGGAGGTGGTCGGCACGATGTGGCCCTGCTCGGTGATGCACAGCGCTTCGACGATGGTGACGTCGGGACGCTTGATCTGATGGTTGCGCATCTGCTCCACGGTATGCGACAGGTGCTGGTCGATAAACATGACCTCACCTGCGTTGATCGCCTTGCGCAGTACCGGGTCGGCCTGGAACGGCATGCGGCGGGCCAGCAGGCCGGCAGAAGCCATCTTGCCATCGAGATCGTTACCCAGGCTGGCACCGGTCACCAGGCTGATCTGCAGCTTCTCGTCCTTGGCACGGTCAATCAACGCAAGAGGTACGGCCTTGGCTTCACCCGCACGGGTGAAGCCGCTCATGCCAACGGTCATGCCGTCGCGAATAAGGGAAGCAGCCTCGTGGGCGCTCATGACCTTGTTCTGCAGAGAGGACAAGCGGATGCGATCAGAATACATTTGAGCCTCGAACCAACGGACAAATCAGGGGGGCCGCAGTCTATTACGTTTAAAAACGCTTGAGCCATCTACTAAGGTCGTAGAGAAACACGCTGTTTATGGACAGATGTATGACTCAAGCGAAGCGGCAAAAAACTGCGGATATAAAAAAGCCGGATGACCTGCTGGCCTCCGGCTTCTCTGCTCCAAGGGGAGCGATATGGTGGGTCGTGTAGGATTCGAACCTACGACCAATTGGTTAAAAGCCAACTGCTCTACCAACTGAGCTAACGACCCGATGCGGTGCGCATGATACTGATTTGATTGATGAAAACAAACTTTTTTTTAAAAAAGTTTCACCCGTAGCAGTCGCGTGAGCGAACGCCCTACCGGAAACCCAACTTCAGAAATAGCGCGTCGGATCTGTCAGCCCGGCTTCGGCAAAACCAGCCGACCGCAATCTGCAGCTGTCGCACTTGCCGCAGGCGCGACCGTCTTCATCCGCCTGATAGCAGGAGACCGTCATCGCATAGTCGACGCCCAACCGGCTTCCCTCCTGGACGATCTGCGCCTTGCTGAGATTCTGCAGCGGCGCCTGAATGCGGAACCCCTGCCCTTCGACGCCGGCCTTGGTGGCAAGATTGGCCATCCGCTCGAAGGCGGAGACGAATTCCGGGCGGCAATCGGGGTAACCGGAATAGTCCACCGCATTGACGCCAATGAAGATGTCGCGAGCCTCCAGCACTTCGGCCCAGCCAAGCGCCAGCGACAGGAAGACGGTATTGCGCGCCGGTACGTAGGTCACGGGAATTCCCTCACCGGGCACTTCCGGCACATCGATGCTGGCGTCGGTCAATGCCGAGCCGCCGATGCCGTTGAGGTTCAGCCCGATGACCTTGTGCTCGACGACCCCCAGCTGCTTCGCGACTCGCTCGGCCGCCTGCAGCTCCGCTCGATGGCGCTGGCCGTAATCGAAACTCATGGTGTAGCAGGCATAGCCCTGGGCGCGCGCCATGGCCACGACGGTCGCCGAATCAAGCCCACCGGAGAGCAGGATGACTGCTTTCTTCTCGTTCATTTCCGCGTTTTACCTTCAAAACGATCGATGGGCGCCATGCTCAATGGCCAGGCGCATCGTTCCAGATGATCTTGTGCAACTGCAGCTGCAGTCGCACCGGCAGATTGTCCGCGACGATCCAGTCCGCCAGTGCGCGCACATCGACCTGACCATGGCTTGGCGAGAACAGGACCTCACCGGCCCGGCGCTCCAACCCGAACTCGATCAACTTCGATACGGCCCAATCGTAGTCCTCACGGGAACAGATGACGAATTTGACCTGATCGTTACGGGTGAGGTGCGCGATGTTCTCGTAGCGGTTGCGTCCAACTTCCGCGGAGCCTGGTGTTTTCAGGTCAACCACTCGACTGACCCGCACATCCACTTCGGAGATATCCAGCGCACCACTGGTTTCCAATGACACGTCATAACCGGCATCGCAAAGCCGCTGCAGCAGTGGCACGCAGTTGGGCTGAGCCAGCGGCTCGCCACCGGTTACGCAGACGTAACGTGGATTGTAGGAGGCGACACGCTCGACGATTGCATCGAGGGTCATGACCTCTCCGCCACTGAACGCATAGGCGGTATCGCAGTACTGACAGCGCAGGGGACAGCCGGTCAGGCGAACGAACACCGTGGGCAGGCCACTGGTGCGCGTCTCCCCCTGCAGCGAGTAGAAAATCTCGGTAATTCGCAGGGTCATATCAGCTACGGGCGTGACGGCTAAACAGGCCATCCGCCTCCGTTGCGGGAAATAGGGGCGGCGATTCTAACGAAAAAACCCGCACTGTGGGCGGGTTTCGTTCGTTAACGCAGGCGAATTCAGCGATTGAGCTGGCGCTGTGCCAACTGCGCCGCGGACGTATTCGGGTACTGCGCGATGACCTGGCGCAAGATCCCCTGGGCCTTGTCGCGATTGCCCATGCGGATCTCGACATCGGCCAGCTTGTAAAGCGAGTCCGGCACCTTGCTGTGCTGCGGATACGCCTGGCTGACGCGGGCGAAAGCCTGACCAGCGCCCTGCAGATCGCCCTTGGCCAGATTGACCTCACCCAGCCAATACTGCGCGTTGCCAGCGTACTGACTCTCCGGATATTTGCGCAGGAATGCAGCAAAGGCCAGGCTGGCCTTGTCGAAATCCTTCGCCTTGATCAGGTCGAATGCGGCGTCGTAATAGAGCTTCTCTTGTGCCGGGTCACCCGAAGCGCCCTGCGACTGCCCGGTTGAGGCGGCGGACGCACCGGTACTTGCCGTAGCAGCTGGCTCGCGCGACGGGGCCGATTGGCTAGGCGAAGCTGCGGGCCCGCTGGACAGACGCCGATCCAGATCTTGATAGCGTTCCAGCCCCTCTTGTTGCAGGCGCTGGATCTGATTCTGTTGTTCCTCGAGCATGCCGCGCAGTTGCGCGATCTCTTCCTGCATCTGCTGCAGCTGCATGAAGAGCATGCCCTGCGCCGAAGATGGAGCAGCAGCTCCACCTCCGGCATAGGCACCACCACCACTCGGCGCGGCTGTGGAATAACCGGACCCGCCACTGGCGGCACCCTGTTCGTAATCCACAACCGGCACTTGAGCCACCGCCATCAGCGGCAGGCCGAGCACTGTAAAAGTCAGAGCGTGGCGGTACTTGCGCATGACGAATTACTTACGCAGTTCGACGCGGCGGTTCTGAGCCCAGGACTGCTCGTCGTTGCCCATGGCAACCGGACGCTCTTCACCGTAGGAAACCAGTTCCAGCTGAGCCGGGGAAACGCCCTGCAGAACCAGGTAGCGCTGAACGGCCTTGGAACGACGCTCGCCCAGGGCCATGTTGTACTCACGGGTACCACGCTCGTCGGTGTGACCTTCCAGAACGACGCGAGCGCCGTTGCCTTTCAGGTCCTTGGCGTGAACGTCCAGAGCGCGCATGGCTTCCGGCTTCAGGTCGGAGCTGTCGTACTCGAAGTAGAAGGTGGTGATGGCGCGCAGAGCGGCTTCTTCGCTCATGCTGCCGTCAACGGCACCGGAGTCAGCGCCGTAACCGGCATTCGGATCGATCGCGCCCGAACCTTCGCCAGAATCGTCGCCGCCCTTGGAGGAACAACCGACAGCAACAGCCATGGCCAGAGCCAGAGCGGTGAACTTACCGAATTTCAGCATTTCCATTTGTAACAACCCCAGGTGTGTTTTGGTTAAAAGCGTTGATACCGCATCAGTTCAGGTAAGGGGACCAGGACGGCTCACGGACTTCGCCCTGAGCAGTAGGAAGCGGGAGCCTAACGCGTCCATTGATGGACACGAGCATCAAGACTCCCCGGCCCTGCTGGCGGGTGGCGTAGATTAGCATGGTGCCATTAGGCGCAACAGTGGGCGACTCATCCAGACTGGTGTCCGAGAGTATGCGCAGATTGCCGCGCTGCAGGTCCTGCGCAGCGACCTTGAAATTGGTGTAACCGTCCTGGCGATGGATCATGACCAGCGTTTTCTCGTCAGCCGACAATTTCGGATTGGCGTTGTAGTTGCCAACAAACGTCACGCGCTCGGCCGAATTGCTACCCAACCGTTGCTTGTAGACTTGCGGCTTTCCGGCGCGATCGGACGTGAAGTAAATGGTCTGACCGTCAGCGCCCCAGAACGGTTCGGTGTCGATCGCATAATGATTGGTCAGGCGCTGCAGTTGGCGGGAGCCCAGATCCATCACATAAACTTCGGGATTGCCGTCTTTCGAGAGCACGAACGCCAGACGATTGCCATCCGGAGAGAACGCCGGTGCGCCATTCAGGCCTTCGAAGTTGGTGATCTGCTCGCGCCGACCGGTATCGATGTGCTGCACGAAAATACGCGGGCGCTTCTGCTCGAAGGACACATAAGCGATACGACGACCGTCCGGGGAATAACGCGGCGAAAGAATCGGCTCGCGCGATTGCAGCAGCGTCACCGCTCGCGCGCCGTCGTAGTCGGAGCGCTGCAGGGTATAGCGAGTATTCGCCCCGCCCAGCCTCTCGACCGTCACATACAACAGGCGAGTGGAGAACGCGCCCTTGATGCCGGTCAGCTTCTCGAAGGCCTGATCCGCAGCGTGATGCGCCATGTCGCGCAGCTGGTCGGTGGCACCACCAACCGTCCCGCTCATGACCTGCTGCTCGGTGGCTACGTTGAACACTTCGTAGCGAACCTGCAAACGCCCACCCGCCGGCTCGATGTTGCCGACCATCACGTATTGCGCCCCAAGCGCTTTCCAGTCGCGATAGATGATCTCGCTACCGCGACTCGGCATGCTGATCATGTTCTGCCGCGGTATCGGCTGGAAGGTGCCGGAATTACGCAGGTCGTTGCCGATGATCTCGGCCATGTCTTCCGGCAAGACGGTTCCACCTTGCCAGCCGAACGGAACCACGGCGATCGGAATCGCCCGATCGGCACCACTGGTCACGACGATGTTTTTCTCCTGCGCCACTGCCATGCCTGCCAGGCAGCACAACAGGACAAGTAGACCTCGTAGGGAGTTGATCACAACGCAAGATCCTCAGGCGTGAATGTCATTTTGAATGATCGGTAGGGTTGGAATTCCTGCGGGCTGAGCCCTTGCATCTCAGTCAACCTGCCGATGTTCTTCACCGCGGCGACCGCGGAGTTGTCAAACGGTACGTCCCCGCTCGAGCGTGAAACACTGACATTAGTGATGGTGCCATCGGGCAGCATGTTGACCTGCAGCTGAACAGTCATGTTGTTGCGTGCCGAAGGTGGCCTGCTCCACCCCTCCGCAGCACGTATTTTGATCAAGTCATCGTAATTGCCGGAAGTCTGATCGCCTTGCGTATCGGCCAATGCCTGCTCGCGCTCGGTAGTATCCGACAGCAGCTCGGCAAGCGCCTGCGCCTTCTTGTCTTCTGCAGCCTTGCGCGCCGCCTCGGCTGCGGCCTTTTTCTTCGCCTCTTCAGCGGCTTTTTTCTTGGCCGCCTCGGCTGCTGCCTTTTTCTTGGCCTCTTCCGCCGCCTTCTTCTTCGCTTCTTCGGCAGCCTTTCTCTTCGCTTCTTCAGCGGCTTTTTTCTTGGCAGCCTCCTCGGCAGCCTTTTTCTTGGCAATCTCGGCCTGCTTTTGCTGCTCGGCTTTCTTGGCCGCTTCGGCCTTCTTCGCCGCAGCCGCCTTTTCGGCCGCTGCTTTCGCCGCCTGGGCCTTTCGAGCCTCCTCGGCCTTCTTTTGTTCCGCAGCGCGAGCGGCCGCCTGCTTTTCCTGCTCGACCTTGCGCTGTTCCATCTGCTCGGTTTCGAACTGCTTGGCAGCCGTCTTCTTCGCTTCGCCGGCAATTTTCTGGTTGGTCTGCGTGGTCGCCTGACTTTGCGATTTGAGCTGATATAGCGTCGCCTGCACGATCGGCTTCGACGGAGGCAGCTCAGGTGTCATGGAAAAACTGATGAACAGCATGCCAAAGATGAGGACATGCAGGCCGACCGCAAGCACGGTCGGCCAGAAGTAGCTCTGCGAGGACGAAGAGTCGCGCTGCTGCATCAAGGTGCCTCGGTGATCAGGCCGACGTTACCCACGCCGGCCTCCTGCAAGCCACCCATGGCAGCCATCACCGCACCGTAATCGACGGCGCGGTCTCCACGAATGAACACCTGGGTATCCGGACGCTGACGCATGATCGCCACGACCGCGCGAGTCATGTCTTCCAGCGCAACCGCTTCGTTACCCTTGCTCTCGGTATCGACTTCGCTGCCGACGTTCCAGTAATAGGTCTTGTCGGCCTTGATGGAGATGGTCAGCACCTGCTTGTCGTTGTCCTGCGGCAAGGCCTCACTGCTGACCTTGGGCAGATCGACCTTGACGCCCTGGTTGAGCATCGGCGCCGTCACCATGAAGATGACCAGCAGCACCAGCATCACGTCGATGTAGGGCACCACGTTCATCTCGGCGACGGGCTTGCGTCTGTTGCGGATTCTGGCCATGGCCGTGGGCCTCAGTCTTCGGTGGTGTGAACTTTACGGTGCAGGATGGCCTGGAACTCATCGGCGAAGGTGTAGTAACGGCCGATGAGCATCTCGCCACGAGCCGAGAAGCGGTTGTAGGCAATCACCGCCGGAATTGCGGCGAACAGACCGATTGCCGTGGCGATCAGGGCTTCGGCGATACCGGGCGCGACAGTGGCCAGCGTCGCCTGCTGCACCTGAGCCAATCCACGGAAGGAATTCATGATGCCCCAGACGGTACCGAACAGACCGATATAGGGGCTGGTGGAGCCGACAGTGGCGAGGAACGGCAGGCTCTGTTCTAGCTTTTCCTCTTCGCGGGAAATGGCGACACGCATGGCGCGGTTGACACCATCCATCACGGCATCCGGGTCTACGCCCTGCTGCTGGCGCAGGCGCGAGAACTCCTTGAAACCGGCACGAAAGATCTGCTCGACACCCGAATCGGGGTCGGGATTGCTGCCAGCCTGGCGATACAGCTTGGACAGGTCGATACCCGACCAAAAGCGCTCTTCGAAGGCGTCCAGTGATCGCTTCGCAGCGCGCAGCATGTTGCCGCGCTGGAAAATCAGGATCCATGAGGTCACCGAAGCGGCCACCAGGATCAGCATGACCAGCTGGACCACGAAGCTGGCATTGCTGATCAGGCTCCACATGGACATATGATCGACGTTGGCTTCCACGCTTACTCTCCTGCAGGGGATAGACCCGAGCCGGCGAAGGCAGCACGAAGCGCCTCGGGGATGGCTCGGGGTTTCAAACTTTCGGCACGTACACAGGCCACTAGGACCTGCCCTTCACACAGCAGAACATCATCGACCGCACGCCGGACCTGCTGACGGAAACGCAGGCTGGCACGGGTAAGCTCGACCACCTCGGCGCTCACCAGCAGCTCGTCATCCAGGCGCGCCGGCGCTCGATAACGCGCCTCGACAGAATGCACGACGAACAGCAAGTCCTCACCGACAAGCTGCGACTGGGCGAATCCCAGACTGCGCAACCGCTCGGTACGAGCTCGCTCCATGAATTTGAGGTAGTTGACGTAATAGACGATACCGCCCGCATCGGTGTCCTCGTAATAGACTCGACAGCGGTGGGTGAAGATTTCAGCTCCGGCTTGCGCGCGCATACTAGTGCTCGGCCCTGTAAATGCCAATCGGGTAACAGAACAATATTTTCTTCAAACCATGTCGCCGTCGAACAAGTCCGGCGTCGGCGTCTCATTCATGCGTTTGGGCAGATTGAGGCCGAAGTGCAGGTAGGCATGGCGTGTCACTACGCGACCGCGCGGCGTGCGCATGATGTAGCCCTGCTGGATCAGGTACGGCTCGAGCACATCCTCGATGGTGTGTCGCTCCTCGCTGATTGCCGCAGCAAGGCTGTCGATGCCCACCGGACCGCCGTCGAACTTCTCGATCAGCGTCAGCAGCAGGCGCCGGTCCTGATGATCGAAGCCTCGCTCGTCGACGTCCAGCATGTTCAGCGCCAGGTCGGCGATCTGCCGGGTGATCTCGCCCTTGCCGCGCACCTGCGCGAAGTCGCGGACACGGCGTAGCAGGCGATTGGCGATCCGTGGCGTGCCGCGCGCACGACGGGCGATTTCGAAAGCGCCCTCCGGCTCGGTAGGCAGGCCGAGGATACCGGCCGACCGGCTGACGATCGTCGCCAAATCCTCGGTGGAGTAGAACTCCAGGCGCTGGACGATACCGAAGCGGTCGCGCAGTGGGTTGGTCAGCATGCCGGCACGGGTCGTGGCGCCGACAAGGGTGAAGGGCGGCAGATCGAGCTTGATCGAACGCGCCGCCGGCCCCTCGCCGATCATGATGTCGAGCTGAAAGTCTTCCATCGCCGGGTACAACACCTCTTCGACGATCGGCGAGAGGCGATGGATCTCGTCGACGAACAGCACGTCACCGGCTTCCAGGTTCGTCAGCAAAGCGGCCAGGTCGCCCGGCCGCTCGAGGACAGGACCAGAAGTACTCTTGATCGACACGCCCATTTCTTCGGCAATGATGTTCGCCAGGGTGGTCTTGCCCAACCCGGGCGGACCGAAGATCAGAGTATGGTCGAGCGCCTCCTGGCGCCCTTTCGCGGCGCGGATGAATAGATCCATCTGCTCGCGCACGACCGGCTGGCCGATGTATTCCGCCAGCCGCAGGGGGCGAATGGCGCGATCCAGCTGCTCATCACGCTCGCGACTGCTGGCCGTGACGATACGATCCGCTTCGATCATGATTTACACCATCCCCTTGAGGGCGCGGCGGATCATTTCTTCACTGCTCAAATTCTCTTCCTGTATGGCGGCCACTGCCCGGCTGGCCTCCTGAGGTTTGAAGCCCAGGGAGATCAAAGCGCTGACCGCATCATTCTCGGCGCTTGAGACTGCCGTTTTGCTGCCAGGTTCAACTACCAACGGGGCAATTGCCGGCATGCTTTCCCAGGCCTTGAAACGGTCCTTCAGTTCGACCAGCAGTCGCTCGGCGGTCTTCTTGCCTACGCCAGGAATGCGCACCAGCACCGAGGTATCCTGCGCCTGGACGCAACGCACCAGCTCGTCGACTTCCAACCCCGACATCAACGCCAACGCCAGCTTGGGTCCGACCCCATTCAAACGGATCAGCTCGCGGAACAGCTCACGCTCGCGCTTCTCGGCGAACCCGTAAAGCAGCTGCGCATCCTCGCGCACCACCAGATGGGTGTGCAGGGTCACTGGCTCGCCGACCGCCGGCAGGCGATACAGAGTGGTCATAGCGACTTCGACTTCATAGCCGATGCCGTTGACGTCGAGAATCATGTGGGGCGGTTGCTTCTCCGCCAAGGTGCCGCGCAATCGTCCGATCAAACTCGTTTCCTCCACGTCTTCGTCGAGTGCCGAAGCCATCGAATTATTCCCGCCAGCAAAATACGGCTACAGCCGCAGCCGCCCGCCTCGCCGCTTGGCACCGATCAACCCGTGCGGGACCAGGCTTTGCCGGTGGTGCGCATGGCACAGGGCAATGGCCAAGGCGTCCGACGCATCGATCTGCGGCTTCTCCAGCAGCTTGAGCAGGTGCATGACCATCATCTGCACCTGCTGTTTGTCCGCGCCGCCAGTGCCGGCGATGGCCTGTTTGACCTGCGTCGCAGTGTACTCGGCGATCTGCAGGCCCGCCTCGGCTCCCGCAACGATGGCAGCACCCCGGGCCTGACCCAGCTTGAGCGCCGAATCGGCATTACGGGCCATGAACACCTGCTCGATGCCCATGGTCACCGGCCCGTAGGTGCGAATCACCTCGCTCACCCCACTAAACACGGCACGCAAGCGCTCAGACAGCTCTCCACTACCCGTTCGAATGCAGCCCGAGGCGACGTACTCGCAACCGCGGCCGGTGTCGCGCACGACGCCGTAACCGGTAATCCGAGAGCCGGGATCGATACCCAAAATCAGCGTCATGCCCTTGGCCGTGCTGTCTATTTATCCAGTGGCGAGTATACGGAGGCACCTGCCGCGACGCCACCGGCGGCATCACATCCAGATGCTCGACTGGCATTGCCCCGGACCATAAAAAAACCGGAAGTGCGGCTGCGACCTCCGGTTTTCATTCGCCGATGCGACTCAGCCCAATTGCTGCATGATCTCGTCGGAAATTTCGGCGTTGTGATAAACGTTCTGCACGTCATCCAGATCTTCCAGCGCATCGATCAGGCGCAGAACCTTCTGCGCGGTCTCGACATCGGTGATCGGCGCCGTGATCGACGGGATCATCGCCACCTCCGCCTCGTCACCCTTGAAGCCGGCCTCGGTCAGTGCCTCGTTGACCGAAAGGAAGTCGGAAAAGCTGGTATAGACCTCGACCGAGCCGTCTTCCTGAGCGACCACGTCGTCGGCACCGGCTTCCAGCGCCGCTTCCATCAGCGCGTCCTCGTCGACATCCGGCGCATAGCTGATCTGTCCCTTTCGATCGAACATGTAGGCCACCGAACCGTCAGTACCGAGGTTGCCACCGTTCTTGCTAAAGGCATGGCGCACTTCGGCAGCGGTGCGGTTGCGGTTGTCGGTCATGGCCTCGATGATGATTGCCACACCACTCGGTGCGTATCCCTCGTAGCTCAGCTCGGTCATGTTGTCGGCTTCGTTCGAGCCGGCACCGCGAGCGATTGCGCGATCGATGACGTCGCGCGACATGTTGGCCGTCAGCGCCTTGTCCACAGCCAGGCGCAGGCGCGGATTATCCGCCGGCACACCGCCGCCGTGCTTGGCCGCCACGGTCAGTTCGCGGATCAGCTTGGTGAAGATCTTGCCCCGCTTGGCGTCCTGGCGCTCTTTGCGGTGCTTGATATTGGCCCATTTGGAATGACCAGCCATAACTCACTCCATTCTTCGACTGAATCAGAAATCCGATAGCCATCACGCCCGCCGCTGTATCGCTGGCCGGGAACGGCTATCGCCGTAACGTCTGCACGGCCGGAGCCGCAAGACGAAGAAGCCTGGCATGACCAGGCTTCGGGTAGCGCTTATTCCGCCTTTGGCTGCTCGCGCAGACGGATGTGCAGGTCGCGCAATGCCTTGTTGTCCACCGCACCCGGCGCCTGGGTCATGACGTCCGCAGCACTCTGGGTTTTCGGGAAGGCGATGACTTCGCGAATCGACTGCGCGCCGGTCATCAGCATGACCAGACGATCCAGGCCGAAGGCCAGACCGCCATGCGGCGGCGCACCGAACTTCAGCGCATCGAGCAGAAAGCCGAACTTCTCTTCCTGCTCGGTCTCGTCGATGCCGAGAATGCGGAATACCGCCTGCTGCATTTCCTTGCGATGGATGCGGATGGAGCCGCCGCCCAGCTCGGTACCGTTGAGCACCATGTCGTAGGCGCGCGACAGCGCAGCGCTGGGGTTGGCTTCCAGCTCCTGCGGCGAGCACTTCGGCGCCGTGAACGGATGATGCAGCGCGGACAGCGAGCCGTCGTCATTTTCCTCGAACATCGGGAAGTCGACCACCCACAGCGGCGCCCAGTCGCAGGTCAGCAGCTTGAGGTCATGGCCGAGCTTGATGCGCAGCGCGCCCAGCGCCTCGGAGACGATCTTGGCCTTGTCGGCACCAAAGAAGACGATATCGCCATCGACCGCACCGACGCGATCGAGGATGACGTTGAGGTTGTCTTCCGGAATGAACTTGACGATCGGCGACTGCAGGCCCTCGACGCCCTTGGCGCGCTCGTTGACCTTGATGTAGGCCAGGCCCTTGGCGCCATAGATACCGACGAACTTGGTGTAGTCGTCGATCTGGCTGCGCGGCATGCTTGCGGCACCCGGCACCCGAAGGGCGGCCACGCGACCTTTCGGATCATTGGCCGGACCGGAGAATACCTTGAACTCGACTGTACTGAGCTGATCGGCAACATCCACCAGCTCGAGCGGGATGCGCAGGTCCGGCTTGTCCGAGCCATAGCGGCGCATGGCCTCTTCGAACGGCATGTGCGGGAATTCGCCGAATTCCAGATCCAGCACTTCCTTGAACAGCTTGCGGATCATCCCTTCGGTGATACCGATGATGTCCGCCTCGTCGAGGAAGCTGGTCTCGATATCGATCTGAGTGAACTCGGGCTGACGATCGGCACGCAGGTCTTCGTCGCGGAAACACTTGGCGATCTGATAGTAGCGATCGAAGCCGGCCACCATGAGCAGCTGCTTGAACAGCTGCGGCGATTGCGGCAGGGCGAAGAAGTTGCCGGCATGGGTGCGGCTCGGCACCAGATAGTCGCGAGCACCCTCGGGCGTCGGGCGACCGAGGATCGGCGTTTCGACATCGAGGAAGCCGTTCTCGTCCAGGTAGCGACGGATGCTGGCGGTGATGCGCGAGCGCAGCTTCAGCTTCTCGGCCATCTCCGGGCGACGCAGGTCAATGAAGCGGTAGCGCAGACGAGTTTCTTCACCGACATCGCTGTACTCGTTGAGCGGGAACGGCGGAGTCTCCGCATCGTTCAGCACTTCCAGCTCGTAACCCAACACCTCGATGGCGCCGGAAGCGATGTTCGGGTTCACCGCACCGGCCGGACGCAGGCGCACCTTGCCGGTCACCTTGATCACGTACTCGCTGCGCACGCGGTCTGCCGCGGCGAAGGTCTCGGCACGATCCGGATCGAGGACCACCTGGGCCAGACCCTCACGATCGCGAACGTCGAGGAAGATCACCCCGCCATGGTCACGACGGCGATGTACCCAGCCGCAAAGAGTGATTTCCTGACCGTCCAGGCTTTCGTTCAATTGGCCGCAATAGTGGCTGCGCATCATGGTGAGGTTCGCTTCTCGTATCTTGAATTCGATGGGGCGCCAGAGCTGGGACCGGCTAATGGCGCCGTCACTGCTCTGCGCAAGCGGCTGTACCGTATGCGATACCGCCTAGGGCGCCAGGCGCTGCAGCACATGCTGATGCTGCCAGGCACAAGCGCGGGATTATATCGACATAATCACCGCGGCGCAGCCGTTGCCCTCACCGGCAGCCCATCAGGCCGGTCATGGAACCCAGAATCGGTCGACGCCTTCCAACCATGAGCATCGGACCAGAAACCTATCGCTTCACAACAGCGCGTCGTTTTCTGGCATAACTAAGGCCTGAACCATCCACCAGGAGAAACACATGGAAATCAACATTGGCATCGCCGAACAGGATCGTGCAGCTATCGCCGAAGGGCTGTCCCGCCTGCTTGCCGACACCTACACGCTTTACCTGAAGACCCACAACTTTCACTGGAACGTGACGGGGCCGATGTTCAACACGCTTCATACCATGTTCGAGACCCAGTACACCGAACTGGCTGTCGCGGTCGACGATATCGCCGAGCGCATCCGCACCCTCGGCTTTCCGGCGCCCGGCACCTATGCCGCCTACGCCCGCCTGAGCTCGATCAAGGAAGAGGAAGGCGTTCCGTCGGCCGAGGAAATGATCAAACTGCTGGTTGAAGGCCAGGAAGCGGTAGTCCGCACCGCGCGAGGCATTTTCCCGCTGCTGGACAAGGTCAATGACGAGCCCACCGCGGACCTGCTGACCCAGCGCATGCAAAGCCACGAAAAGACGGCCTGGATGCTGCGCAGCCTCCTGTCGGCATAATTTTTCACGACAGGGCACCTGCGTGCCCTGTCCCCACATCCGACATGCGCTCTCTATGCGACGCAGCCCCGCGCCGCACGCTCATTTGAGCCCCCTTCGCCTTTGCTGTTAAATACGCCGCGCTGCAAGCCAGCCCGCGCGGTTCCTCCAGAGCAGTTTCAGCCCTGAGCGAACAACGTTTACCACGAGCATCCTGGCCTGCGGCTTCTTCCTGTCGTGTTATTAACCGTGAGCCATACCAAGAATGCTTAAGATCGTTCATGTCCTGGCGGGCGTCATTGCCCTGCTTTTGTCATTTGTACCCAGTCTACGCGGCGGAATGCCGCTTCTCCTGCAGCCCGACGCCTTGTGCCTGCTGATGCTCGGCCTGCTGAACGCCCAGTTCGCTCCTTCTGCCAAACTGGACGACAGCCGAACCCGCCCGGTCATCATCGCCACATCGGCACTCCTACTGGTCGCCATTGCCCTGCAAGCAACCATCCTGCTCGCCCCCTTTCCGCAGATCGCAGGCCAGCCGGCCACCCTCGCCAGCCTCTTGCTCGCCCTGATTGCCGTCCTGCTCCACCTTGCCACGCCTCAGGAACGCCCGACAAAGGTAAAACCCGCGCACCAGAAAGCGAGCCCCCTGCCGGCAGCCGGGCGCGAATCGGGCACCGTGAAGTGGTTCAACACATCGAAGGGATTCGGCTTTATTTCCCGGGATAGCGGTGACGATGTATTCGTGCACTTTCGCGCAATTCGCGGCGAGGGCCACCGCATTCTCGTGGAAGGCCAGCGCGTGGAATTCACTATCATGATGCGTGACAAGGGCCTGCAGGCCGAGGATGTCGTCACCGTAGATTCGGCCCGCTGAGACGGTCCCCGCGAGCGAGACCAGCCAATCTCGCTCGCAATAATTAATAGTGAGGCGGCGGTGCCTCATCTTCGCCCGCATCCAGCGAGCTCTGCATTTCCTCCTGTCGTCTCGCCAGCGCACCCAACTGTAGTTGCAGACGCTCCACCAGTCGCTGCTGCTCGACCAGCACATCGTTGAGCGTCTGAATGGTGTCATCCTGAAAGGCCAACCGCGCCTCCAGGTCTGTTACACGGGACTCCAGATCCATCATCATTCCTCGAAACGAAAATCGCCGGTAAGTACCAACCGCAGCTTTTCCCTGATCACCGCTACCTGACCCTCGGTATAGGGTTGCGCCGGCTGCTTGCCCCAAACAGGCGCCGGCCAGGCCGCATCGTCCCGACGCCTGGCGATGACGTGCATATGTAGTTGTGCAACCACATTACCGAGCGCGGCGACATTCATTTTGTCCGCACCGAAGGTATCCTTGACGGTTTCGGCCAGCGCGGTGGTTTCTCGCCACAGCGCCTGCTGGTCGACCGGATCGAGCTGAAACAACTCGCTTATCTCCTCGCGCCGCGGAACCAGAATGAACCACAGATAATGAGCATCGTTCATCAACAGCAGCCGGCACAGCGGGAAGTCCCCGAGCGGCAGGGTGTCCTGCTCCAAACGTGAATCGAGAACGAACATGACACTCCCCTTCGACCTGATTGTGAAGCAGTGCGGGACTGCACTACCCGAACACTCAGAAGCATACTCCAGACAGGAAAGCTAACAACCCTGACCTGCCTGCGCGAAGATGGGGCCGCACCATCAGAACATGCACTCTGAGAGTGCAACAGCGCTGCACTGGATGCCATGAAGCGTCGCAAAAGCCTCAAAAACGCATTTGGGTCCGCTTTTTGCAAAAGATCGAGCAGCGGGCGCTGCAATGGCTTCAAAACGCCGCAATAGGCGTCACACAGCTTGCTCTAGCGCTGCACTAG
>NZ_JACBXH010000034.1:0-50489 GCF_041381355.1 Pseudomonas sp. LM13 | reverse complement strand
CAGCGAATACTGCCCAGCCCGGAGACCCGACGCGCTGCCCGGAAGGTGCGCTGGAAGAACTTGCTGGCCCGGTGAGTACCGACCTGAATGATCGGAACGCCAATGGTATTCACCAACGACACGAAAAAATTGTGCATTTTTTCGGCACCACCGGAGCGTGCCTCGTTGAGGTTCTGAACTTCATCGATGATCAGCACTCCGAGTGCGTGCAGGTTGGCCACCTGGCACATGGATGCCATCAAACGTTTGGTACCCAGCTTCTTGCGTCCGTGGCTACGGCTGTAGTGGGTGCCCAGGATCTTGTCTACCTCGTTGAAGAAGCTGAGGCACAGCTCATCCAGGTCACCGTCAATGGGGCAGTCGACCTTCAGATAGACCAATTGAGTGATGTTGTAATCGGGGTGATGGAGAGCCTGGGGGTACATACCCAGAATCCGCTCCAGCGTGCGCGTCTTGCCGCAACCGGAGCAGCCGAACAGCGACAAACTGTTGGCTGTGGAGGTAACACTCTGGTACACCGCCGCATCAAGATCCTCCTCCTCCACCCGGCGATAGCCATTCTGCAGGTGTGCATACCAGGCACCGCTGGCCGGGTTCCGACCGATGTAGCCCTGACGGATCATCAGGCTGATCTTGCTCTCCAGCTCCAAGTGGTGGCTGAGTGGCTGAAAGAAGCCGTGCAACAGACGGGCAATGGCATGAGCCCGGAGCCGACCATCCAGAAGCGCCTCCTGCGGCTCGAAACTGGGAAGTTGCTGCATCAGGCCGACCACTTCCTGCAGATCAGGAATCGGAGGTAATGCACTGATGAGTGGATTGTCCTGATACTCGGGAAGCTGCTGCTCATGATAACGCGCCAGGGGAATCACTCCGCGCTGTAATTCTTCAGTCATCTTCTTCCTCCTTGAATATCAGGTCACTGAGATCCGGAAAGGCATAATCTTCCTGCTTCTCGCCCCGCAGTGGGATCACCTCCGCGGGTTTCGCCCGCTGTGCTTTCTCAGGTTTAAATGCTGTTTTCAGGCGCTCCTGGCGCTTTTCCTGCTGCTTGTTCTCGCGGATCTGGGTGCCCAGATCTTTCTTGCTAATGCCAGTTTTGAGCGGACTGGCGTTCTCTGCCTGGGCAACAATCGACTCGATCTGCTCCAGAAGCTTGCCTCTTTCCGCCAAGGCTTTTGACGCCGCATTGACATCGCTCCGCCGTTCCTCTCTGGACAGTATCCAGACATCCCAGAAGGTCATCCCCCTGAAACGTCGACTACGGTCGGCAAGATCGCAAACCCAGTAATCCTTGAGACTATTGGACGGCCGCAAGTAGATATGGTCCGCACTACGCGGGTCGTATGCGACCGTTACCCCTGTCGGCCGACGCCCCTGGCCTCGGTGAAACCAACCCTCCCTGATTGCTTCCGGGCAACTGTAGAAGCAGCCGAATAGCCTGATTCCCAGCTCCGAAACCGTGGCCGACTCATGGGGCAAGAGATTGATCCACACCAGTTCCTCCGGCGCAGTGCGCAACCGACCGGTCAAGCTGGCCAAGCCCCAGTTCCACAGCATGACTGGAATCGCCGGCAGATCGCCCGGCATTCCCGCAGCCCTGTCGTATTTGCTCAGGGTGTGGAAATTGTTGTGGTGGAGGATGCCGGCAATGATGATTTTCGTGAATTCGGGCAAGGCCAGACTGGCATCAAGCCTGTAGTCGTGGCCACCTCGCTTCCGGCTGGTAGTGTCCTCGACCACACCGCTGGCGTAAGGCTTGAAACGCTCCTGCACCGTTCGAAAATAGCGCTCGACGATGCCCTTGGCATCACCTCGCCTGGCCGGTGCGTTCTCGATGCGGACGCCGAAGGCTTGGGAAAATGCCTCAACCTTGGTGCCGTTCAGTTCGCCCTTATCGGCCAGTATCACATCCGGCAAACCCTTGACCGGCCAATCGCTGGCATCGATCTCCAAACCATACTGGCGACAATACTCGACCTTGTCGGCGACCGTGTTGGCCAATGCCACCATGGCACTGACCCAGGAGGGCCCCTCGAATCCGACGTACATACCAACGACCATGCGGCTGAACACGTCGAGCACCATGTAAACGACAGGCCTGCCGACGATAAGGCTGCGGTCATGCTCTGAAACCAGATAAATATCTGCGATGGTGGCATCTATTTGGTAACGGTATCCTGGACCCAGGGTCTCAGTCGTCGATGTGCTGTTGAGCGGCCGGAAGTCCTTGGCAAAGTCCACTGCGGACATCCTGCGCGGCAAGGTGTCGGTGAAATGATATTCGCGCCCATAGAAGTACCGGAACTGCCCCAATGTAGGCAGTTCGGAGGTCGGCAGCTCCGGCTGAACAGCACGGAGCAGGTTCAGCCCGGAGGCGTAGGCATCAGGAATGGACGGATGTTTTTCCTTGAGCAAGCGTTCCTCGATGACCCGGCGAAAAATGCGCTCGATATCCGGCGTGACATTACGCCCTTTCCCCGCCATCACCACTCTTGGCCTGCCCAGCTTGGCTCTGTTCGGCCTTCGGCGCTTGCCACGGGCACCCGAGTTGACATAGTCCGGCAAGAGGGCGTTCCTACACATGCCTCGTTGCCAGTAGCGCCTCAGTAATCTGTACACCGTCTGTTTGGTGACACCATGGCGTTGCATGATGCTTCCGACAATGAGCCCTCTGGGGCGCCGCACGAAAAGCTGGGGATCGTGCATATAATCCGCCAGCATC
The DNA here is from genome assembly GCF_041381355.1 of Pseudomonas sp. LM13. Classification (NCBI taxonomy): domain Bacteria; kingdom Pseudomonadati; phylum Pseudomonadota; class Gammaproteobacteria; order Pseudomonadales; family Pseudomonadaceae; genus Pseudomonas; species Pseudomonas sp. LM13. The sequence goes on along the minus strand of NZ_JACBXH010000034.1, from coordinate 47,767 downwards.
GCCCACGCCTCATCACGTTTCAGCTGTTCAGGGGAGCCTGCCTCCACCTCCCGAAGGACCGTCTCCTCGAAGGGATCGCCAATGCTCTCCAGCTCACCCTCAATAATCAGACGCTCCAGCTCTGCAACCGATATCGATTCGGGCAGCGCCGTGTCCAAATCGATATCAATCCAGACAGCCTGCTCGGTACCGGACCAGAGCAGGCGCTTTCGGAGCTCTCCCATACGGAACACCTGATTAACGGACAACACTGATCAGCTCCTGATGAATCTGATGAGGGTTGGCAGCTAGATCCTTCGGCTTCAGCACGCGGTAAGGGGTGTCAAGATCGAAGAGAAACCAGTGCCGAGCCAGCAGCTGGCGTAGCCAATAGAGTGCTTGACCAGCCTCCAGTTGGCCGGAAGTATCCATTTCCTGGGCAATGGCGGTCAGCTTCCGGTCTGGGTGACGCTGAAACTCGAGCAAAAACAGCTGCTGATAGTGTGCGAGATCATCCTGTGCAATGTCGTCTTCAGCATGGGCCGGATAGAGCCATTGGATATTGGCAAATGCCTCTCTGGATACCTCGCGCTCCGTGATGATGAACCAGGGAATCCCTTTTTCCTGCCAGTAGCGCCTTTCAAGTTCAAGTCTCTCGATGACTTCCGGCTTCTGCAGATCGGCACTGTACTTGGCCTGGATCGCGACGGATGGGCGCTGGGGGTCATCAAAATCCACCAGGAAATCGCTGGTCAGAACCTGAGGGATTCCTTTGTAGCGACCGTGAGCAAGGCCAAGTTCCTCGGCGATGCGCACCGTATCTTCGGCCCGCATCGGGAACTGCTCACGGATATCAGTGACCTGGGGAGACCGATCCAAGGTCAGGAAAATGGCCAGTTCAAGATCGGATAAAAGATGGTGCAGACGCCGGGTCTTGCTGCCAGGCAGGCGGTGGGAGCGCCCCAACGAGGACACATCCCTGGTGTAGATGAACGGCTTGTAGTCCCGTCCCTGGCCTTGGCCACGCCCCTCCTTGAGCCTTCTATCAATCTGTGCCTGGGTCAGGCCCTTGAATGTTCCAGACATGAAAAAGCCTGCATCCACCGTGTCGATGACCTCAACATAGCGGATACAGGCTTAGGATGAAACTTTATTTGTAAGGATGATACTTTATTTGTACGGATGAAACTTTATTTGCATCCCACAGCCGATGTTGGATGCAAATAAAGTTTCACCCTAACGCGAACGATTTTGCTGGACTGGCTGGGAAGCACCCTGCCCGGCCTGCATCTAAAGTTTCATCCTAATGCCTCGCAGCGGCCTTCAAACGGTCTGAAAACCACGGAGCCATGCAAATATAGTTTCATCCTTTCCTGCATTTTGCTGCACACAGGCCGCAAGCATAAGCCATTGATTTCTATTGTGATCTTGCTAATTCCCTACCGGATCGCACGGTTTGAACGCCACCAGAAGCCGCTTTATTGGGATGAAACTTTATTAGTACGGATGAAACTTTATTCGCATCCCACAGCCGAGAACCCTGCAAGGTCGGTGTTACTCCACCGTTACCGACTTGGCCAGATTGCGCGGCTGGTCGACGTCGGTGCCGCGCAGCACGGCGACGTAGTACGACAGCAGCTGCAACGGCAGGGTGTAGAGGATCGGCGCCAGCGCATCGTGGATGTGCGGCATGTTCACCAGGAAGATGCCCTCGCCATTGTCGAAACCCGCCTCGCGATCGGCGAAGACGATCAGCTCGCCGCCACGGGCGCGCACTTCCTGCAGGTTCGACTTGAGCTTCTCCAGCAACTCGTTGTTCGGCGCCACGGTGACCACCGGCATGTCGGCATCCACCAGGGCCAGCGGGCCGTGCTTGAGTTCGCCAGCCGGATAGGCCTCGGCGTGGATGTAGGAGATCTCCTTGAGCTTGAGCGCGCCTTCCATCGCCACCGGGTACTGCGCGCCGCGACTGAGGAACAGCGTGTGGTGCTTCTCGGCGAAATGCTCGGCGATCTTCTCCACCGTGGCATCCATGGCCAGCGCCTCGCCCAGGCGGGTCGGCAGGCGCCGCAGTTCGTCGACCAGCTCCGCTTCGCGGGCCGCGCTCAACGTGCCGCGGACGTGGCCCAGGGCGAGTGTCAGCAGCATCAGCCCGACCAGCTGGGTGGTGAACGCCTTGGTCGAGGCGACGCCGATTTCCGGCCCGGCCTGGGTCAGCAGGGTCAGGTCCGACTCGCGCACCAGTGAGCTGATGCCGACGTTGCAGATGGCCAAGCTGGCGAGATAGCCGCCCTCGCCGCTGGCCAGCTGCTTGGCGTTGCGCAGCGCCGCCAGGGTGTCGGCCGTCTCGCCGGACTGGGAAATGGTGACGAACAGGGTGTCGGGCTGCACCACCACCTTGCGGTAACGGAACTCGCTGGCGACTTCGACCTGGCAGGGGATGCCGGCCAGTTCTTCCAGCCAGTAACGCGCCACCATGCCGGCGTGATAGCTGGTGCCGCAGGCGACGATCTGCACGTTGCGGACCTTGGCGAACAGCTCGCCGGCCTGCGGACCGAAGGCCTCGACCAGCACCTGACGGTCGCCCAGACGGCCTTCCAGGGTGCGCTGCACGACCTTGGGCTGCTCGTGAATCTCCTTGAGCATGAAGTGGCGGTATTCGCCCTTGTCCGCCGCCTCGGCGCCTTCGTGATACTGCACGGCCTCGCGCTTCACCGGCTGGCCATCGACATCCCAAACCTGCACGGCGTCACGGCGAATCTCGGCGATATCGCCCTCTTCCAGATACATGAAGCGGTCGGTGACCTGCCGCAGTGCCAGCTGGTCGGATGCGAGGAAGTTTTCGCCCAGGCCCAGACCGATCACCAGCGGGCTGCCGCTGCGTGCGGCGAGCAGGCGATCCGGCTGTTTGGCGCTGATCACTGCCAGACCATAGGCGCCATGCAGTTCCTTGACCGCTACCTTCAGTGCAGCGGTGAGGTCACCGAGCGAATCGAGCTTGTGGTGTAGCAGATGGACGATGACTTCGGTGTCGGTATCCGAGACGAATACGTAACCCATCTCCTTGAGCCGAGCGCGCAACGCCTCGTGGTTCTCGATGATGCCGTTATGCACCACCGCCAGGTCATCGCCGGAAAAATGCGGATGGGCATTGCGCTCGCAGGGCGCGCCATGGGTGGCCCAGCGGGTGTGAGCGATGCCCAGGCGGCCGGCCAGCTGCGTCTGCTGCTGAGCCTGCTCCAGTTCGGCAACCTTGCCGTTGCGGCGCAGGCGCTCGAGTGCGCCGTTCTCGTCCAGCACGGCAACGCCGGCACTGTCATAGCCACGGTATTCCAGGCGCTTGAGGCCTTCGAGAAGGATCGCGGTGATGTTGCGTTCGGCGACGGCGCCAACGATGCCACACATACTCAGGTCTCCAAATGGGGTTCGATGGCCACGCAGATCAGCTTCACACCGCGGGCCAGGATGCTGGTGCGCGCCTCGTCGCTGAGGCGCTCATCGGTAATCAGGGTGTGCACGCTGCTCCAGGGCAGCTCCAGATTGGGGATGCGCCGACCGATCTTGTCGGCCTCGGCAAGCACGATGACCTCGCGCGCAACATCGGCCATCACCCGCGACAGCCCAAGCAGCTCGTTGAAGGTGGTGGTACCGCGCTTCAAGTCGATCCCGTCGGCGCCGATGAACAGCTGGTCGAAGTCATAGGATCGCAGCACCTGTTCGGCCACCTGGCCCTGGAAAGACTCCGAGTGCGGGTCCCAGGTGCCGCCGGTCATCAGCAGCACCGGCTCGTGCTCCAGCTCGCGCAGGGCATTGACCACGTTTAGCGAATTGGTCATCACCACCAGCCCGTGCTTGTAGCCGAGCTGAGGGATCATCGCCGCAGTGGTGGTGCCACTGTCGATGATGATCCGCGCGTGCTCGCGAATGCAGCCGACAGCCGCGCGGGCGATCGCCTGCTTGTAGGGCGAGACGGGCTGTGCAGTGTCGCCGATCAGCTCCTGCGGCAGCGACACCGCACCGCCGTAGCGGCGCAGCAGCAAGCCATTCTTTTCCAGGGCGGCGAGATCCTTGCGGATGGTGACTTCAGACGTCTCGAAGCGCCGCGACAGCTCATCGACGCTGACCTCGCCGCGCTCGTTGAGCAGCGCCAGGATAACGTGACGACGTTGTGGCGTATTGCGCTTCGACATTTATATGTTTCGATTCGAAAGTTAACGGCGCGAATCAAAACATATGCCCGAGGCGATCGCAAGCCCTGCCCGGCAGTCGGCAGTCGGCAGTCGGCACAAGCCATCCGGCCAAGGTCCTTTTTCCTCAGGATTTGTTTTTCACCGGTCGCTGCCAGCCATCAATGTTGCGCTGACGCCCGCGACCGAGTGCCAAGGTATGCGCCGGTACGTCCGCAGTGATGGTCGACCCGGCGCCGGTAGTGGCGCCGTCGCCCAGATTCAGCGGCGCCACCAGCGAGCTGTTGGAGCCGATGAACACGTCCTCGCCCATCACCGTCTTGAACTTGTTGGCGCCGTCGTAGTTGCAGGTGATGGTCCCGGCGCCGATATTGGTCCGCGCGCCGATCTCGGCGTCGCCGAGGTAGCTCAGATGACCGGCCTTGGCGCCGTCGCCGAGGCTCGCATTCTTCATCTCGACGAAGTTGCCGACATGCGCCTTGGCGCCGAGTGTGCTGCCGGGGCGCAGCCGGGCGAACGGCCCGCAGTCGGCGCCCTCGCCCACCACTGCGCCGTCCAGATGAGAATTGGCCTTGACGATAGCGCCGCGGCGCAGGGTGCTGTCCTTGATCACGCAGTTCGGGCCGATCTGTACATCATCCTCGATGACGACCTCGCCCTCGAGCACCACGTTGACGTCGATGAGCACGTCCCGGCCGACACTCACGTCGCCGCGCAGATCGAAACGCGACGGGTCGCGCAGCGTGACGCCCTGGGCCATCAGCCGGCGCGCAGCACGCAGCTGGTAGTGGCGCTCCAGTTCGGCAAGCTGGATGCGGTCGTTGGCGCCCTGCACCTCCATGGCGTCCTGTGGCTGTTCGGTGGCCACCCGCAGGCCGTCGGCCACGGCCATGGCAATCACGTCGGTAAGGTAGTACTCGCCCTGGGCGTTGCTGTTGGACAGGCGGCCAAGCCATTCGCCGATGCGGCTGCCCGGTACGGCGAGAATCCCGGTGTTGCCCTCGCGGATCGCCTTCTGCTCGGCACTGGCATCCTTGTGCTCGACAATGGCCTGCACTTCGCCGTGCGCGTCACGGACGATCCGGCCGTAGCCAGTCGGGTCATCCAGGGTCACCGTCAGCAATGCCAGCTGCTCAGGTCCGACCTTCTGCAGCAAACGCTGAAGGGTCTCGGCCTCGATCAGCGGCACATCGCCGTAGAGGATCAGCACGCGCTCGGCCGACAGATTCGGTAACGCCTGGGCCACCGCATGCCCGGTACCCAGCTGCTCGGCTTGAACCACGTAGTTAAGGTCGTCCCCGACCAGCCGCTGGCGCACCTGCTCGGCACCGTGGCCGATCACCACCTGAATACTGCGCGGCTGCAGCGCACGCGCCGTGCTTATGACGTGACCGAGCATGGATTGGCCAGCGACTGGATGCAGCACCTTGGGCAGTGCCGAACGCATGCGGGTGCCCTGACCGGCGGCGAGAATGACGATATCGAGGGACATGAAGCGATTCCTGAACGGGTTCGGCCCGACAGCTCACCTGTAGGTAGTCAGGGTGCAGCTGTATCAGCGCCGACAAATGGCAGACAAAGAAAAAGGGTAGCCAAGGCTACCCTTTTACTCGTGCGCGATGAAGTCGCTAGCCGATCAGTGCCGGCCGTACTTCTTGCGCATCTGCTCGATGGTACGCAGCTGAGCTGCGGCCTCGGCCAGACGTGCGGCCGCGGAACCGTAGTCGAAATCCGCGCCCTTCTCGTGCAGGGCCTTCTCGGCAGCCTTGACGGCGGCCTGAGCAGCAGCCTCGTCGATGTCCTTGGCGCGCGTAGCGGTATCGGCGAGGACCTTCACCATGTTCGGCTGAACTTCGATGAAGCCGCCGGAGATGTAGAAGATCTCTTCCTCACCACCCTGCTTGATCACCCGCACCGGACCGGGCTTGAGATCGGTCAGCAGCGGCGCGTGACCCGGCAGGACGCCGATGTCACCAAGGTTTCCGTGGGCGATGACCATTTCCACCAGCCCCGAGAACAGCTCTTCTTCCGCACTGACGATGTCGCAATGGACTGTCATAGCCATGTTCATGCCTCGGTAATCAGCCCGACCAGCAGCGGCCGGTCAGGCTGGATTGGCGCCCGCAAGCGGGCGCGCCAGTTACAGTTTCTTGGCCTTCTCGATGGCTTCGTCGATGCTGCCGACCATGTAGAACGCCTGTTCCGGCAGATGGTCGTAGTCGCCATTGAGGATGCCGGAGAAACCACGGATGGTTTCCTTCAGCGGAACGTACTTGCCCGGCGAACCGGTGAAGACTTCGGCCACGAAGAACGGCTGGGACAGGAAGCGCTGGATCTTACGAGCGCGGGATACCAGCTGCTTGTCGGTCTCGGACAGTTCGTCCATACCCAGGATCGCGATGATGTCCTTCAGCTCCTTGTAGCGCTGCAGCACGTACTGAACGCCGCGAGCGGTGTCGTAGTGCTCCTGGCCGATGACCAGCGGATCCAGCTGACGGGAAGTCGAGTCGAGCGGATCGACCGCCGGGTAGATACCCAGGGAAGCGATGTCACGCGACAGTACGACGGTAGCGTCGAGGTGGGCGAAGGTGGTCGCCGGGCTCGGGTCGGTCAGGTCGTCCGCGGGAACGTATACGGCCTGCACGGAGGTGATCGAACCGTTCTTGGTGGAGGTGATGCGCTCCTGCAGAACGCCCATTTCTTCGGCCAGAGTCGGCTGATAACCTACCGCCGAAGGCATACGACCCAGCAGGGCGGATACTTCGGTACCGGCGAGGGTATAACGGTAGATGTTATCGACGAACAGCAGAACGTCACGACCTTCGTCACGGAACTTCTCGGCCATGGTCAGACCGGTCAGCGCAACGCGCAGACGGTTTCCTGGCGGCTCGTTCATCTGGCCGTAGACCAGGGCCACCTTGTCCAGAACGTTGGAATCCTTCATCTCGTGATAGAAGTCGTTACCTTCACGAGTACGCTCACCCACACCGGCGAACACGGAGTAACCGCTGTGCTCCATCGCGATGTTACGGATCAGCTCCATCATGTTTACGGTCTTGCCTACACCGGCACCACCGAACAGACCGACCTTACCGCCCTTGGCGAACGGGCAGACCAGGTCGATAACCTTGATGCCGGTTTCCAGCAGCTCGTTGCCGCCAGCCTGTTCGGAATAGGACGGCGCAGCGCGGTGGATGGTCCAGCGCTCTTCTTCGCCGATCGGGCCGGCTTCGTCGATGGGGTTACCCAGGACGTCCATGATGCGACCCAGGGTCTGCTTGCCGACCGGTACGGAGATACCGGTGCCGGTGTTGACGACGTCCAGGCCGCGCTTGAGGCCTTCGGTCGAACCCATGGCGATGGTACGGACAATGCCGTCGCCCAGCTGCTGCTGGACTTCCAGGGTGGTCTCGGCGCCCTGAACTTTCAGTGCGTCATAGACGTTCGGTACCAGATCGCGCGGAAATTCCACGTCGATAACGGCGCCGATGATTTGAACGATACGTCCGCTACTCATGTTTGGTTCCTCTGAATATTTGAACCGTTCTTAAACCGCGGCAGCGCCGCCGACGATTTCCGAAATTTCCTGAGTGATCGCAGCCTGACGGGCCTTGTTGTAGACCAGTTGCAGGTCGCTGATCAGCTCACCGGCGTTGTCGGTTGCGTTCTTCATGGCAATCATCCGCGCGGCCTGTTCGGCTGCGCCGTTCTCAACCACGGCCTGATAGACCTGGGACTCGATGAAACGAACCAGCAGGGCATCCAGCAGCTGCTGGGCGTCCGGCTCGTAGAGGTAGTCCCACTGACCTTTCTTCACCGGCTCGGCACTGTCGTCTGCAGCCAGGGGCAGCAGCTGATCGAGCGTCGGCTTCTGGGTCATGGTGTTGATGAACTTGTTGGATACCAGGTACAAGCGATCGATACGGCCCTCGTGGAAGCCGTCCAGCATGACCTTGACGCTGCCGATCAGATCGTTGATCGATGGCTCTTCGCCGAGGTTGCCGATCGCCGCGACGACGTTGCCGCCGAAGCTGCGGAAGAAGCTCGCGCCCTTGTTGCCGATCACGCAGAGGTCGACTTCGACCTTCTGATCGTGCCACTCCTTCATGTTCTTGATCAGGACCTTGAACAGGTTGATGTTCAGGCCACCGCACAGACCACGATCAGTAGACACGACGATATAGCCGACACGCTTGACCGGACGCTCCACCATGAACGGGTGACGGTATTCCGGGTTGGCGTAGGCCAGATGGCCGATTACCTGCCGGATCCGCTCCGCATAAGGGCGGCTGGCAGCCATGCGCATCTGTGCCTTGCGCATCTTGCTGACCGCCACCTTTTCCATGGCGCTGGTGATCTTCTGCGTGCTTTTGATGCTCGCAATCTTGCTGCGAATCTCTTTTGCGCCTGCCATTTGACACCTATCGGGTTAGCAGGCGGGAGCCTCGCGGCTCCCGCTGCGGCTTACCAGCTTTGCGTGGCCTTGAACTTCTCGATACCAGCCTTCAGGCCAGCGTCGATTTCGTCATTGAAGTCGCCCTTCACGTTGATCTTCGCCATCAGGTCGGCGAACTCGCGGTTGAAGAAGGCGATCAGGGCCTGCTCGAAGGCGCCAACCTTGGCCACTTCCACGTCCGCCAGATAGCCACGCTCGGCGGCATACAGGGACAGGGACATGTCGGCGATGGACATCGGCGCGTACTGCTTCTGCTTCATCAGCTCGGTAACGCGCTGACCATGCTCCAGCTGCTTGCGGGTCGCTTCGTCCAGGTCGGAAGCGAACTGGGCGAATGCAGCCAGTTCACGGTACTGAGCCAGTGCGGTACGGATACCACCGGACAGCTTCTTGACGATCTTGGTCTGCGCCGCACCACCCACGCGGGATACCGAAATACCGGCGTTGACGGCCGGACGGATGCCTGCGTTGAACATGGCCGATTCCAGGAAGATCTGACCGTCGGTGATGGAGATCACGTTGGTCGGAACGAACGCGGAAACGTCGCCAGCCTGGGTTTCAATGATCGGCAGAGCGGTCAGGGAACCGGTCTTGCCAGTCACGGCGCCGTTGGTGAACTTCTCGACGTACTCTTCGGAAACGCGGGAAGCGCGCTCCAGCAGACGGCTGTGGAGATAGAACACGTCGCCCGGGTAGGCTTCACGTCCCGGCGGACGGCGCAGCAGCAGGGAAATCTGGCGGTAGGCCACAGCCTGCTTGGACAGATCGTCATAGACGATCAGTGCGTCTTCGCCGCGGTCGCGGAAGTATTCGCCCATGGTGCAGCCGGCGTACGGAGCCAGGTACTGCAGCGCAGCGGACTCGGAAGCCGAAGCAGCCACCACGATGGTGTTCTGCAGGGCACCGTGCTCTTCCAGCTTGCGCACTACGTTGGCGATGGTCGACTGCTTCTGACCGATAGCCACGTAGACGCAGCGGATGCCGCTGTTCTTCTGGTTGATGATGGCGTCGATGGCCAGGGCGGTCTTGCCGATCTGACGGTCACCGATGATCAGCTCACGCTGGCCACGGCCTACCGGGATCATGGCGTCGACCGACTTGTAACCGGTCTGCACCGGCTGGTCGACCGACTTACGCCAGATCACGCCCGGTGCGACTTTCTCGACCGCATCAGTTGCCTGAGCGTTGATCGGGCCCTTGCCATCGATCGGGTTGCCCAGCGCATCGACCACGCGACCCAGCAGTTCCGGACCAACAGGAACTTCGAGGATACGGCCGGTACACTTGGCGCTCATGCCTTCGGTCAGGCCCAGGTAGTTACCCAGAACCACGGCACCTACGGAGTCTTGCTCCAGGTTCAGTGCCATGCCGAAGATGCCGCCAGGGAACTCGATCATCTCGCCGTACATGACGTCGGCCAGACCGTAGATGCGTACGATACCGTCAGAAACGCTGACGACGGTGCCCTCGTTACGGGCTTGAGCAGCGACATTCGATTTCTCGATGCGCTGCTTGATGATTTCACTAATCTCGGAAGGATTCAGTTGCTGCATGCCATGACCCTCAAATCAGGATTTCAACGATTCGGCCAACTGGCTCAGTTTGCCGCGGACCGAACCGTCGACAACCACGTCACCGGCGCGAATCAACACGCCGCCGATCAGAGCAGGATTCACGACCTGCTGGAGGTTGACGGTGCGATCTAGCCGCTTCGACAGGGCGGCAGCCAAAGTTTGGAGTTGCGCGTTGCTGAGCTCGAAGGCGGTTTCAACTTCTGCCTCGAGCGTTTTCTCGGCTTGCGCCTTGATGTCCTCGTACAGCTCCCATACGGTCGGCAGGACCGACAGGCGATCGTTTTCGCCAAGGGTCTGAACGTAGTTGCGGAACGCTTCGTCGGCATCGTCACTAAGTACGCGTACCAGCGCCTGGACCTTGCTTTCGCTGGTCAGACGGGGATCGTTCAGCAACGCTGCGACTTCTGGGACTTCAACAGCGACGGCGGCCAGGTTGAGCATTTTCGACCAGGAATCGGTCTGTCCTGCGGCGCTGGCGAACTCGAAAGCGGCTTTCGCGTAAGGCCGAGCAAGCGTCTGGGTATTGATCATCGCTTGCCTCGCTTAGAGTTGGGAGGCCAGTTTTTCGACCAGTTCGTTGTGTACCTTGGCGTCCACCTGGGACTCCAGGATCTTCTCTGCACCGGCGACGGCAAGAGCCGCTACCTGGCTGCGCAGTTGGTCCCTGGCACGGTTCACTTCCTGTTCGATCTCGGCGCGGGCGCCGGCGACCAGTCGCTCGCCTTCCACACGTGCCTGCTGCTTGGCTTCCTCGATGATCGCGTTGGCGTGCTTGTTCGCCTGCTCGATGATCTGGGCTGCCTGCTCCTTGGTCTCGCGGAGGGTGTTGGACACCTTGTCCTGAGCCAGTTTCAGGTCCTGCTGCGCACGGCCTGCCGCATCCAGTCCTTCGGCGATCTTCTTCTGGCGCGCTGCCATGGCTGCCGTGATTGGCGGCCATACGAGCTTCATACAGAACCAGACGAAGATAGCGAAGGCGAGCGTTTGACCGAACAGCGTCAAGTTAATGTTCACAGCGATTTACCTCGTGCTATCTCGTTCAACGCGGGAGTCATTCCACGGCGACGGGGTCCGCCCGGCGAACCCCATCTCAAACCGGAAAGTGATTAACCGGCGACAACGAAGATGAGGTACATCGCGATACCAACGCCGATCATCGGTACGGCGTCGAGCAGGCCGGCCATCAGGAAGGTCTTGGTTTGCAGCTGAGGAGCCAGCTCCGGCTGACGAGCAGTGGATTCCAGCAGCTTGCCACCCAGCATGGCGAAGCCAATACCGGTGCCCAGGGCACCCAGACCGATCATGATGGAGGCGGCGATGTAGACGAGTTCCATGTAAAGCTCCTGAAGCTAAGGGGGTTAAGGTTTTCTTGGGTAAAGCAAAACGGTTGTAACGGTTCAGCTGTTACGGCGTGAGCTCGGCGTGCCCATGATCTTCATGAGCAGAACTCAGGTACACCACGGTCAGAACCATGAAGATGAACGCCTGAAGCGGGATCACCAGGATGTGGAAGATCGCCCAGGGTACATTCAGGGTCCACTGCACGTAGAATGGCAGCAGCGCGATAAGGATGAACACCACCTCACCGGCATACATGTTGCCGAACAGACGCAGCGCGAGGCTGAGCGGCTTGGTCAGCAAACCGAGGATTTCCAGGAACAGGTTGAACGGAATCAGCGACCAGTGGTTGAACGGGGTGAAAGCCAGTTCCTTGCTGAAACCACCGATACCCTTGACCTTGACGCTGTAGAACAGGATCAGAATGAACACGCCGAGCGACAGACCGAAGGTGCCGTTGGGATCGGCGGTCGGCACGATCTTGAAGGCCGGCAAACCGAGCAGCCCAGCGATGCCCGGGATGTAGTCGACCGGGATCCACTTCAGGCTGTTCATCAGGAACACCCAGACGAAGATGGTCAGCGCCAGCGGAGCAATGAGTGGGTTGCGGCCATGGAATGTGTCCTTGACCACGCCTTCGACGAACTCGACGCACATCTCGACGAAGTTTTGCAGCTTGCCCGGTACGCCGGCGGTGGCAGACTTGGCGGCGCTGCGGAACAGCAGGATGAAGATGGCGCCCATCAGCAGCGACCAGCCAAGGGTATCCAGGTGAAAGGCCATGAAGCCCATGTCACGAGCTTCCAGACCCGTCTGAGCGATGGTCCAGGTGGCCTGATCGAGAACGGAGCCATCAGCACGCTCGTAACCTGCCGGCAGCTTGCCGTAGGTGAGGTTTTGCAGGTGGTGCTGGATATATTCAGCGGGGGTACTCGCCATAAACGCCTCAATGCTCAATGCTTCGGATTGTTTTTCATCAGCAGGAGCGCGCTTGCTCCGACACCCAGAACCAGCAGATAGCCGGCAAACAAGGCAATCGGGTCCAGCGGCTTCACTCCCACGAACACCAACGCAAACAGCGCTGCTGCCAGAATCTGTTTACCCATCTCGCCAGACCAGAAGGACTGGATGATTGCCCGAGTCGAACGTGCGCCAAAGTACCGAAAGGCCTTGTACGCGAAATACACGTTCGCCGACAGCGCAATCAGACCGCCACACAGCGCGGAGTAGCCGGCGACCATACCAAATACCAGGCCACATGACACAGCGGTCGCAACCACGACCATCGCCTGCATCAGCAATACGCGAAAAGCCGGGAGGCGATGGAAGGGTGTTCTGTTGCGTATGTTCACCGGATTTCCATCGCTGCAGCGGGCCGCGTAAATAATTGTCCGCAGTCAAAAAAGCGCGGCGAGTATAGGAGCAGGCCAGCCGGGGTTCAACTCTCCGGTAGTATTTTCCGACCGGCACTACATGGATTTTGTATCAACGAATGTGCGCCAGAACGCCCTGCAATTCGTCCAGCGAACTGTAGCGGATCACCAGTTGGCCCCTGCCCTTCTGCCCATGCTTGATCTGCACCGGCGAGCCCAGCCGTTCGGCAAGGCGCTGTTCCAGGCGGCTGATATCCGGATCGCTCTTGACCTCGGCCTTCGGCTTTTCCTTATCGCTCAGCCACTGACGTACCAGGGCCTCGGTCTGGCGGACCGTCAGACCACGTGCGACAACATGCCGCGCGCCCTCGACCTGTTGGTCACCCGGCAAACCCAGCAAGGCGCGCGCATGGCCCATCTCCAGATCACCATGGGCAAGTAGCGTCTTGATCTCGTCCGGCAGGGCTATCAGTCGCAGCAGATTACTGACGGAGACACGCGACTTGCCGACCGCATCGGCGACCTGTTGCTGGGTCAGCTGGAACTCCTGCTGCAAACGCTGCAGCGCCACCGCCTCTTCGATCGGGTTGAGATCCTCGCGCTGAATGTTCTCGATCAGCGCCATGGCGATCGCCGCTTCGTCCGGGACCTCACGAACCAGCGCTGGCACCTTCTCCAACCCGGCCTGCTGGCTGGCCCGCCAGCGCCGCTCGCCAGCAATGATTTCGTAGCGACCACCACTCAGCGGTCGCACCACGATCGGCTGCATCACGCCGTGGTTCTTGATCGACTGGGCCAGCTCTTCCAGTGCCTGCGGGTCCATGTCACGTCGCGGCTGGTACTTGCCGCGCTGGATCAGCTCCAGCGGCAGATGCTGGAGTTCGCGGGTATCGACCTTGGCAGCCTCTTCCTGCATGGCCGAAACACTGGCGCCGCCGAGCAGGGCATCGAGTCCACGGCCTAGGCCTCTTTTCTTGGTCGCCATGAGTAGTCCTTATGCGAGGGCGCCACGCGCCGACTGGCGCTGGCGTCGCGACAGTTCTCCGGCCAGGGCCAGGTAGGCCAGTGCGCCCTTGGATTGCTTGTCGTAGACCAGCGCCGGCATACCGTGGCTGGGTGCCTCGGCAAGCCTGACGTTGCGCGGGATGACGGTGTCGTAGAGCTTGTCGCCAAAATGCGCCTTGAGCTGCTCGGAGACATCGTTGGTCAGGCTGCTGCGCGGGTCGTACATGGTGCGCAGCAGACCTTCGATCTTCAGACTCGGATTGAGTGCCTGACCGATGCGCTGGATCGAGTTGACCAGGTCGGTGAGCCCTTCGAGCGCGTAGTACTCGCACTGCATTGGGATGATCACTCCGTCCGATGCAGCCAGAGCATTGATAGTCAGCATCGACAGCGACGGGGGGCAGTCGATGAGGATGTAGTCATAATTTTCGCGGACCGGCGCCAGGGCTTCGCGCAGGCGCTTTTCCTTGGCCGGCAGATTCAACAGGGCCACCTCGGCCGCGGTCAGGTCGCGGTTGGCCGGCAGCAACTGGTAGCCACCGTGCTCGGAGAACTGCATGGCATCAACCAGGCTGCATTCGCCGATCAGCACATCGTAAATCGAGTATTCCAGGCCGAGCTTGTCCACACCGCTGCCGGTGGTGGCGTTGCCCTGCGGATCGAGATCGATCAGCAGCACGCGCCGGCGCGTCGCAACCAGCGAAGCGGCCAGGTTGATACAGGTGGTGGTCTTGGCGACACCGCCTTTCTGGTTGGCAATGGCGAAGACTTTAGCCATGGTCAGTGTCTGTCCGGGTCATGAAGTGCGGCGCAGTATCAGCAGATGGCGCTGGCCTTGGCAACCGGGAACCTTGAGTACGTGACAGGCATCGAGGCGGAAGTCCGCTGGCAGCCGCTGCAGCTCGTCGTCCGGCTGCACGCCTTTCATCGCCAGCCAGCGCGTTTCGGTATCGCCCAGATGGCGTGTCCAGCTGGCGAAGTCCTCCAGCGAGCTGAAGGCACGCGAGGTGATGCCGTCGAAAGCGATGGCTGGCTGGAACTGCTCGACACGGCTGTGCACCACCTCGAGATTGGCCAGTTTCAGCTCCAGCTTCACCTGGGTGAGAAAGCGCGTCTTCTTGCCGTTCGAGTCCAGCAGGGTGAAGGCCAGCTCGGGGAACATGATCGCCAGCGGCACGCCAGGCATGCCGCCACCGCTGCCGACATCCAGCCAGTTGCGCCCACCTTCGGCGACGAAGGGTACCACGCTGAGGCTGTCGAGCAGGTGCCGCGACACCATCTCGTCCGGGTCGCGTACGGCGGTCAGGTTGTAGGCATTGTTCCACTTGATCAGCAGCGCCAGGTAGGCCAGCAGCAGTTGTTGCTGGCGGTCGTCCAGGGGGATGCCGAGCTGTCTGGCGCCGCGGACAAGTTCTTCGGCGTGAGATTCGCTGACCAGATTCATCAGGCGCTCTGCTCCAGCTGTTGGCCAGCGCTGCGCTTCTTCAGGTGGATCATCAGCAGAGACACCGCAGCGGGAGTGACCCCGGGAATACGTGAGGCTTGGCCAAGCGTCTCGGGGCGAGCCTGGCCGAGCTTGTGCTGGATTTCCTTGGACAGCCCCGGGATGGTGGCATAATCGAGATCTGCCGGCAGCGCGACACTCTCGCTGGCCCGCAGCTTCTCGATCTCGTCCTGCTGCCGCTCGATGTAACCTGCGTACTTGGTCTTGATCTCGACCTGCTCGGCGACCTGCGGATCCGGTTCGCCCGGCCCGGTCAGTTCGATCAGGCTCTGATAATCGATTTCGGGACGCGCAAGCAGATTGAGCAGGTTGTACTCGCGGGCCAGCGGGCTGCCGAAGCGTTCGGCGATGGCATCGCCTTGCGGCGTGCCGGGGCGCACCCAGCTGTTCTTCAGGCGCTGTTCCTCGCGCTCGATGCCCTCGCGCTTGGCGCAGAACGCCGCCCAGCGGGCGTCGTCCACCAGCCCGAGCTCACGGCCCTTCTCGGTCAGGCGCAGGTCGGCATTGTCCTCGCGCAGAATCAGCCGGTACTCGGCGCGCGAGGTGAACATGCGATACGGTTCCTGCGTGCCGAGGGTGATCAGGTCATCGACCAGCACGCCAAGATAGGCCTCGTCGCGACGCGGACACCAGCTGTCCTTGCCCTGAGCACGCAGCGCCGCATTTGCGCCGGCGAGCAGGCCCTGAGCACCGGCTTCTTCGTAACCGGTGGTGCCATTGATCTGGCCGGCGAAGAACAGCCCGCCAATGACCTTGGTCTCCAGGCTGTACTTGAGATCACGTGGATCGAAATAGTCGTATTCGATGGCGTAGCCCGGCCGCACGATGTGCGCATTTTCCATGCCACGAATGCTCTGCACGATCTGCAGCTGCACGTCGAACGGCAGCGAGGTGGAGATGCCGTTGGGATAAAGCTCGTGAGTCGTCAGGCCTTCCGGCTCGAGGAAGACCTGATGGCTGTCCTTGTCGGCAAAACGATGAATCTTGTCTTCGATCGAAGGGCAGTAGCGCGGTCCCACGCCTTCGATCACGCCGGAATACATCGGCGAGCGATCGAGGTTGGCGGCGATGATCTCGTGAGTACGCGCGTTGGTGTGGGTGATCCAGCAGCTGACCTGCGGCGGATGCTGCTCCCGGCTGCCGAGAAAGGACATCACCGGCAGCGGCGTGTCGCCAGGTTGCTCGGTCATCTGCGAAAAGTCCACCGAACGGCCGTCGATGCGTGGCGGCGTGCCGGTCTTCAGCCGACCGACGCGCAGCGGCAGTTCGCGCAGGCGCTTGGCCAAGGCGATCGAAGGCGGATCGCCTGCACGTCCGCCTGAATAATTCTGCAGACCTATGTGGATAAGTCCGCCAAGAAAGGTTCCGGTGGTCAGCACCACTGACGTGGCGAGGAAACGCAGCCCCATCTGCGTGACGACGCCACGGACCTCGTTCTGCTCGACGATCAGGTCGTCGGCCGCTTGCTGAAATATCCACAGGTTGGGCTGGTTTTCCAAGGCTTCGCGAACTGCAGCCTTGTAAAGCACCCGGTCGGCTTGTGCACGGGTGGCACGCACGGCAGGTCCCTTGCGGCTGTTGAGCACACGGAACTGGATGCCGCCCTTGTCGGTGGCGGTTGCCATGGCGCCGCCTAGAGCGTCGATTTCCTTGACCAGATGACTCTTGCCGATGCCACCGATGGCAGGGTTGCAGCTCATCTGGCCGAGGGTTTCCACGTTGTGGCTGAGCAGCAGGGTCTTCACGCCCATGCGTGCCGCTGCCAGCGCAGCTTCGGTGCCGGCATGGCCGCCGCCGATAACGATCACGTCAAAACGGGAAGGGAAGTCCACCACGCACCTCGTGCCTGTCTAGATGGGAGTTTGGGAAACCGCGAAGTATAGGGATTTAGCTGGAGCTAAAGAAGGGCTCTGAGCAAAAAATGACCAACCATTCGACGGGGTACGTCAGTGGTAAACATAGAAATAGAGAAGAAATAGATAAGAAGCTTATTTTTATGTTTATGTATGGTGAACTACCGTCCTGTGGATAACCCTCTGAAGCCCGCGTCGCTCTAGCTCTCTAGGAAAGGATAAGCCTGTGCTTCGGCTGGGTGTTAGCCGTGTGAACGCGACGCGCATCCTGTGGATTAAAGGCCTAGTTATGCACATATGGATTTTTCACCCGTTTTTAAGATGACTTTTCTACTGCCTTCAGGCGGGCTTTTCCACAGGGCTCATTGACGGCACAACGGGCAGCCGAATGCCTGCGCTGGGTTTCTTCAGCGCGAAGTTGCGCGTTGTGGGTGAAGGGAGAGGAAGTGAAGCGGGCGCGATCAACGCCCGTTCTGAGTCATTTGCCGATGCAGAAGCTGGAGAAGATTCGCCCGAGCAGGTCGTCCGAGCTGAACGCTCCGGTGATCTCGCCGAGCGCCTGTTGTGCCAGGCGCAGATCCTCGGCCAGCAACTCGCCCGCGCCGGCCAGTGTCAGTTGAGCATGCCCATGCTGCAGATACTGGTCGGCCAGACGCAGTGCGTCCAGATGGCGGCGCCGAGCGCTGAAGCTGCTTTCAGAAGTCTGCTCGTAGCCCATGCACTGCTTGAGGTGTTCGCGGAGCAGCTCGATACCTTCACCTGACCGGGCGCACAGGCTCAATGTTGCCTGTCCGCTGTCGTCAAAGCGAATCGCGATCGGCTCACCGCTCAGATCGGCTTTGTTTCGGATCAGCGTCACCCGGTTCGGTGCCGGGCTGAACTCAAGAAACTCCGGCCAGAGGGCCATGGGATCCAGCGCTTCAGGTGCACTGGCATCGACCATCAGCAGCACTCTGTCCGCTTCGCCGATGGCGTTGAGCGCCCGTTGCACGCCAATGCGCTCGACCTGATCGTCGGTGTCGCGCAGACCGGCCGTGTCGACGACATGCAACGGCATGCCATCGATGAGGATGTGTTCGCGCAGCACGTCGCGGGTGGTGCCGGCAATATCGGTCACAATCGCAGCCTCGCGGCCCGCCAGTGCATTGAGCAGGCTGGATTTACCGGCGTTCGGGCGTCCCGCGATCACTACCGTCATCCCGTCCCGCAGCAAGGCACCCTGCCCGGCCTCCCGCAGCACTGTGGATAACTCTGCTTTCACGGCGTTCAGCTGCGCCAGGACATGCCCATCGGCCAGGAAGTCGATCTCTTCTTCAGGAAAATCTATCGCCGCTTCTACGTAGATGCGTAGCTGAATCAGCTTCTCGGTCAGTTGGTGCACGCGGCGAGAGAATTCGCCCTGCAGCGAACGCACCGCATTGCGCGCCGCCTGTGCGGAGCTCGCTTCGATGAGATCGGCGATCGCCTCGGCCTGGGCCAGATCGAGCTTGTCGTTGAGGAAGGCGCGCTCACTGAACTCGCCTGGCCGAGCCAGACGCACGCCGAGTTCGACGCAGCGCTGCAGGAGCATGTCCAGGACAACCGGGCCACCATGCCCCTGTAGTTCGAGTACGTCTTCTCCGGTGAACGAATGCGGGCCTGGAAAGAACAGCAATAAGCCCTCGTCGATCACCTCGCCATCGTCTGCGTGAAATGCACCGTAGTGCGCATGCCGTGGTGTTGGCTCACGACCGGTCAGGGTAATGGCGATGGCCTTGGCCCGTGGCCCTGAGACCCGGACGATACCGACCCCTCCGCGCCCTGGAGCGGTAGCGACGGCAGCTATGGTGTCGCGAACTGGATTCATGCGGCCTCCTTTCTGGATCGCAGATAGCAGAACGCCCCAATCAAGGGGCGTTGTGCATGGGCATCTGAGGCGTCAGGCGGGCTTCGCCGCGGCCTCGATCTTGCGGGTAATGTACCACTGCTGAGCGATGGACAGGACGTTGTTGACGACCCAGTACAGCACGAGACCGGCAGGGAACCAGAGGAAGAAGAAGGTGAAGATGATCGGCAACAGCTTCATCACCCGAGCCTGCATGGGGTCCGGCGGCGTCGGGTTGAGCTGCTGCTGAATGAACATGGTCACGCCCATGATGATCGGCAGGATGAAGAACGGATCCTTGATCGACAGGTCGGTGATCCAGAACATCCAGGGCGCTTGGCGCATCTCGACGCTTTCCAGCAGGACCCAGTACAGCGCCAGGAACACCGGCATCTGCACCAGGATCGGCAGGCAGCCACCCAGCGGATTGATCTTTTCCTTCTTGTACAGCTCCATCATCGCCTGGGACATCTTCTGGCGATCGTCTCCATGCTGTTCCTTCAGCGCCTGCATCTTCGGCGAGACCGCGCGCATGCGGGCCATCGACCGGTAACTAGCGGCAGAGAGCGGGAAGAAGGCGAGCTTGATGACGATGGTCAGCACGATGATCGACCAGCCCCAGTTGCCGAGCAGCGCGTGGATGTTCTCCAGCAGCCAGAAGATCGGCTGGGCGATGAACCAGAGAATGCCGTAGTCGACCGTCAGACGCAGTCCCGGCGAGAGCTCTTCCAGTTTGTCCTGGCTCTTCGGGCCGGCATACAGCGTGGCGCCGGTCTCACCCTGAGCACCGGCCGGCACGGTGACCGCCGGGCCGGTGAAACCGATGATGTAGTTGCCCTGGCTGTCCTTGCGGGTCTGCACCTGGTTGGTGTCGCCCGCCTGCGGGATCCAGGCGGTGACGAAGTAGTGCTGCAGCCAGGCGATCCAGCCGCCCTGCACGCTTTCGCGCAGGTTGCTTTCATCCATGTCGCCCATGGAGACCTTGCGATAGGGCTCGTCCTTGGTCCACAGCGCGGCACCCAGATAAGTGGCGGTGCCGGTGGCGGTGCTCGAGGATGGGTCGCCGCTGTTGTCGCGCTTGAGCTGGCCGAACAGATAGCCGGTCCAGGGCTTTTCGCTCTGGTTGTCGATCAGATAGTTGACCTTCAGCGCGTAGTTGCCTCGCTCCAGAGTGAAGCGCTTGGTGTAGTTGACCCCATCGGCGCTGTAGTTCAGGTCGACAACCAGCTCATCCTGCCCTTCGGCCAGTCGATACTCGGTTTTTTCGCTGCTGTACTGCGGACGGCCGCTGGCCTTGTCCGGACCATCGCCAATCAGGCCGCTCTGCGCTTCATAGGTACGCTCGCCGCTGCGCTCGAACAGCTGGAACGGCACATCGGGCCGATCCTGACGGCGAGGATACTGCGGCAGATGCAGCTCGACGATGTCCCCGCCACGCGGATCGATGGCCAGATCCAATACGTCGGTGCGCACCCGGATCAGTTGACTACTCGGTGCGCTGGCTGGCAGGGCGCTGGCCTGCTGCTGACCGGCCACGGCCGGGACGTCATCAGCATTGCCTTCGGTCGTCGCACTCGGGCTGTCCGGTAGTGCCGGCGCGGCTGGCTGGCTTTGCGCGGTTTCGGTCGGCAAAGCTGCCTGACCGTAATCCTGGTTCCACTGAAGAACCATCAGGTAGGCAACGACTGCCAGAGCTACGAGCAGTATCGAGCGTTTGATATCCATGGTTACTCGGCCATCGGAGATGAATTGGAAGTATTGTGAGGAGGCACAGGATCGTAGCCACCAGGGTTCCACGGGTGGCAACGCCCCAACCTGCGCAGGCTCAGCCAGCTGCCACGCAACAGACCATGGGTTTCGATGGCCTCTAGTGCATAGCAGGAGCAGCTTGGATAGAAACGACAGTGACTGGCCATCATCGGACTGATGGCGTACTGGTAGACCTTGATCGAAGCAATGGCCAATTTACGCATGGGTGCTGTTGGCGGCTCCAGGTTCGACGGCGGCCTTGGCTGGGTTGCGTGACAGTCGCTTCCAGAGCTTGGCGAACTGCTTCGCCAGTTCGGGATTGTCCAGATCAGCCAATCCTTTGCGGGCGATGATCACGATGTCCCAGCCCGCCAATTCCAGTTGGTGGTGGCGAAAGGTTTCCCGTATCTGCCGCTTGATGCGGTTACGTTCCACGGAAAGCTTGACGCTTTTCTTGCCGATCACCAACCCGAGGCGGGGATATTGCAGATCGTTCTCGCGTGCCAACAGCAGGACGTTCCTGCCAGGCACCTTACCGGAAGGGGAGTCGAAGACTGCCTTGAATTGGCGGGGAGTCAGCAGACGCTTTTCCCGGCCGAAGCCCCGACTCACTACCTGTTCCGATATCAGACGGTCAGACGCTTACGGCCTTTGGCGCGACGGCGGGACAGAACTTGACGACCGTTCTTGGTGGCCATGCGGGCACGGAAGCCATGGGTACGAGCGCGCTTGATGGTGCTGGGTTGGAAAGTGCGTTTCATGTGCGGTTACCTGGTGATCCATTGCGGGCCGGAATGGCCCCCTTTTAAGAGACCGGCGATTGTAGAGAAGCTGTCCAGCCAGGTCAATTTCCAACCAGTTCCGCCGAGCCAGAAAATAGATAAGAAAGAAAAGAAATATAAGCTCTTAAGATGTAATGCTTATGTATGTACCGACCACGATCTGTGGATACCTTTCTGCAGGCTATACGCAGCAAGGGCTGCAGCGATTGCAAACCAGGTGGAAAAGCGGTGCGCCGGGGGTAGGGAGCCTCTGTGCAGCCTGGGGATGAAATCCGGATATATCCACAGCGGACAGAACTCATCGCTTTCCCACAGGGTTGAACACCCGCCCTTAGGTGGAGTTATCAACAGGCTTGCAGGGCGGCTTTTCGTTCTGTCTGCTAAGCCGGGATCGCAGTGGCACGGGTCGGGTTCTTGTGGATAACCAGCCGGTGCACAGCTACAATGGCCGCCGTCTTACCTCGACAGAGTCGATAGGAGCTTCCGTGTCGGTGGAACTTTGGCAGCAGTGTGTTGAGCTTTTGCGCGATGAACTGCCTGCTCAGCAATTCAACACATGGATTCGTCCCCTGCAGGTGGAGGGCGACGGCGATGAACTGCGCGTCTATGCCCCCAATCGCTTCGTGCTCGACTGGGTCAATGAAAAGTACCTGTCGCGACTGCTGGAGCTGCTTTCCGAACGGTCCACCGGGCTGGCGCCGGCGCTCTCCCTTCTTATAGGTAGCAAGCGCACCTCGTCCGCCGCCCTGCCCTCCGCGGCCGCAGCCGCGCGCGCCCAGCCGCAACCAGCAGCAACCACGCCGGTCGCGCCCGCAGCGGTGGCGCAACCGCAAGCGGCCCGGTTCGAGCCGGTGGTTGCCGAGCCCCCAGAGCCCGAGCCGCCGCGTACCGAGCGTACCGTCCAGGTCGAAGGTGGTCTAAAGCACACCAGCTATCTGAATCGCACCTTCACTTTCGAGAATTTCGTCGAAGGCAAATCCAACCAGCTGGCGCGGGCTGCGGCCTGGCAGGTGGCGGACAACCCCAAGCACGGTTACAACCCGCTCTTCCTTTATGGGGGGGTGGGCCTGGGCAAGACCCACCTGATGCATGCTGTGGGTAACCATCTGCTGAAAAAGAACCCGAATGCCAAGGTGGCGTACCTGCACTCGGAGCGTTTCGTGGCCGACATGGTCAAGGCCCTGCAGCTCAACGCGATCAACGAGTTCAAGCGCTTCTACCGTTCAGTGGATGCGCTGCTGATCGATGACATCCAGTTCTTCGCCAAGAAAGAGCGCTCCCAGGAAGAATTCTTCCATACCTTCAATGCGCTGCTTGAAGGCGGCCAGCAGGTCATTCTCACCAGCGACCGCTATCCGAAGGAGATCGATGGGCTCGAAGAGCGTCTGAAGTCGCGTTTCGGTTGGGGTTTGACCGTAGCGGTCGAGCCGCCCGAACTGGAGACCCGTGTGGCGATCCTGATGAAGAAGGCGGATCAAGCGAAGGTGGATCTGCCCCACGATGCGGCGTTTTTCATTGCCCAGCGCATTCGCTCCAACGTCCGCGAACTTGAGGGAGCGCTGAAGCGGGTGATCGCCCATGCCCACTTCATGGGCCGCGATATCACCATCGAGCTGATACGCGAATCGCTGAAAGACCTGCTGGCGTTGCAGGATAAACTGGTCAGCGTCGACAATATCCAGCGCACCGTGGCCGAGTACTACAAGATCAAGATTTCCGATCTGCTGTCCAAGCGGCGTTCCCGTTCTGTCGCGCGTCCGCGGCAAGTGGCCATGGCTTTGTCCAAGGAATTGACCAATCACAGCCTGCCGGAGATCGGCGATGCGTTCGGCGGTCGAGATCACACCACGGTGCTGCATGCCTGTCGTAAGATCGCCGAATTGCGGGAAACAGACGCGGATATACGTGAAGATTACAAAAATCTGCTGCGAACTTTGACAACCTGAGTGCGACCTTATCTATAGGCAAGGGACCAGACCATGCATTTTTCCATTCAGCGCGAAGCCCTGTTGAAACCCCTGCAGCTGGTTGCTGGCGTCGTCGAACGCCGTCAGACCTTGCCGGTGCTGTCCAACGTTCTTCTCGTCGTACAGGGGCAGCAGTTGTCGCTGACCGGTACCGATCTAGAGGTTGAACTGGTGGGGCGCGTCGCGCTCGAAGAAGCCGCCGAGCCTGGCGAGATCACCGTGCCGGCACGCAAGCTGATGGATATCTGCAAGAGCCTGCCGAGCGATGCGCTGATCAGTATTCGCCTGGATGACCAGAAGGTCGTCATCAAGTCGGGGCGCAGCCGCTTCACGCTGTCGACCCTGCCGGCCAACGATTTCCCCACAGTGGAAGAAGGTCCTGGCTCGCTGTCGTTTACTGTCGAGCAGGGCAAGCTGCGCAAGCTCATCGAGCGCAGCGCGTTCGCCATGGCCCAGCAGGATGTGCGCTATTACCTCAACGGCATGCTGATCGAAGTGTCCAGCGGCATGCTGCGTGCCGTGGCCACCGATGGCCATCGCCTGGCCATGTGCTCGATGCAGGCCGGCATCGAACAGCCGGATCGCCATCAGGTGATCGTCCCGCGCAAGGGCATCTTGGAACTGGCGCGCCTGCTCAACGATCAGGATGCCGAAGTCAGCATCGTGCTGGGTCAGCATCACATTCGCGCTACTACTGGCGAGTTCACCTTCACCTCCAAGCTGGTGGACGGAAAATTCCCGGACTACGAGCGTGTGCTGCCGCGGGGCGGCGACAAGCTGGTGGTCGGTGATCGCCAGCTGTTGCGCGAGGCGTTCAGCCGCACGGCGATCCTCTCCAACGAGAAGTACCGCGGCATTCGCCTGCAGCTAGAAAGCGGCCTGTTGAAGATCCAGGCCAACAACCCGGAGCAGGAGGAAGCCGAAGAGGAAGTGGCAGTCGATTACAACGGAGGATCGCTGGAGATCGGTTTCAACGTCAGCTACCTGCTCGATGTCCTGGGCGTGATGACCACCGAGCAGGTGCGTCTGATTCTCTCCGACGCCAACAGCAGCGCTCTGGTGCAGGAGTTCGACAACGACGATTCCGCTTACGTCGTGATGCCGATGCGTCTGTAACCCCGCTTAATGTCCCTCAGCCGTCTCTCCGTCACCGGGGTTCGCAATCTGCAACCGGTGACGCTGACCCCTTCCCCGCGCATCAACATCCTCTTCGGCGACAACGGCAGCGGCAAGACGAGCCTGCTGGAAGCCATCCACCTGCTCGGGCTCGCACGTTCCTTTCGCAGTATTCGACTGAATCCGGTGATCACCTATGAGCAACCGGCCTGCACGGTGTTCGGCCAGGTCGAGCTTCCGGACCAGCACAGTCGAGCCCTGGGGGTTTCCAGAGATCGCAGCGGCGAAGTCAGGATTCGTATCGATGGGCAGAGCGTTCGCTCTGCCGCCGAGCTGGCTGACACCCTGCCGCTGCAGCTGATCAACCCGGACAGTTTCCGCTTGCTGGAGGGGGCCCCCAAGCTGCGCAGGCAGTTCCTAGACTGGGGTGTGTTCCACGTGGAACATCGTTTCATGAGTGCCTGGCAGCGGCTGCAGCAGGCCCTGCGGCAACGGAACTCATGGCTCCGGCATGGTACACTGGACGGCGCTTCGGACGCCGCGTGGAGCCGGGAACTGAGCTTGGCCAGCGACGAGATCGATGGTTACCGCCGCGCTTACATCCAAACGCTTAAACCGGTCTTCGAGACGACGCTCAAGGCGTTGCTGGACCTGGATGGCCTGACGCTGAGCTATTACCGCGGTTGGGACAAGGATCGGCCATTGGTCGATGTGCTTGCATCGTCACTGGAGCGCGATCGCGCGATTGGCCATACGCAGTCCGGTCCACAGCGTGCGGATCTGCGACTCAAGGTTGGTGCTCATAACGCGGCTGAAGTGCTGTCGCGTGGGCAACAGAAGCTGGTGGTGTGTGCGTTGCGCATTGCCCAAGGTCATCTCGTCAGCGAGGCCAAGCGCGGGCAATGCATTTATCTGGTCGACGACCTGCCCTCGGAGCTGGATGCGCAGCACCGATTGGCGTTGTGCAGGTTGCTCGAGCAGCTGAACTGTCAGGTGTTTATTACCTGCGTCGATTCAACCGTTTTGCAAGAAGGCTGGGGTGAACAGACACCAGTCTCAATGTTTCACGTGGAACATGGGCAAATAACCCAACTCCACGGCCCCTCGGGAGTGAAGGCATGAGTGAGAACCACACGTACGACTCTTCGAGCATCAAGGTGCTGAAAGGTCTTGATGCCGTGCGTAAGCGCCCTGGCATGTATATCGGCGACACCGATGACGGCACCGGCCTGCACCACATGGTCTTCGAGGTCGTCGATAACTCGATCGATGAAGCGCTGGCCGGCTACTGCAGCGATATTTCCATCACCATCCATACCGACGAATCCATTACCGTGCGCGACAACGGGCGCGGCATTCCGGTGGATATTCACGAAGAAGGTGTATCGGCAGCCGAGGTCATCATGACCGTGCTGCACGCTGGCGGTAAGTTCGATGACAACTCCTACAAGGTATCCGGTGGTCTGCACGGCGTGGGTGTCTCGGTGGTGAACGCATTGTCCGAGGAGCTACTGCTGACCATCCGCCGCGAAGGCAAGGTGTGGGAACAGCTCTATCGCCATGGCGTCCCGCAAGCTCCGCTCGCGGCGGTGGGCGAAACCGATACGTCGGGCACGCAGATCCATTTCAAGCCCTCCGCCGAGACCTTCCAGAACATCCATTTCAGCTGGGACATTCTGGCCAAGCGTCTGCGCGAGCTGTCTTTCCTCAACTCCGGCGTGGGTATCGTCCTGCGCGACGAGCGCACGGCCAAGGAAGAACTGTTCAAGTACGAGGGCGGCCTCAGCGCCTTCGTCGCCTACCTGAACACCAACAAGACCGCGGTGAACCAGGTCTTCCACTTCAACGTCCAGCGTGACGATGGCGTCGGCGTCGAAGTCGCGCTGCAGTGGAACGACAGCTTCAACGAGAACATCCTCTGCTTTACCAACAACATTCCCCAGCGTGACGGCGGTACCCACCTGGCCGGCTTCCGTTCCGCGCTGACGCGCAACCTGAACAACTACATCGAGCAGGAAGGTCTGGCGAAGAAGCACAAGATCTCCACCACCGGTGACGATGCGCGTGAAGGCCTGACCGCAATCATCTCGGTCAAGGTGCCGGATCCGAAGTTCAGCTCGCAAACCAAGGACAAGCTGGTTTCTTCTGAGGTGAAGACGGCGGTGGAACAGGAAATGGGCAAGTACTTCGCCGACTTCCTGCTGGAACATCCCAACGAAGCCAAGGCTGTGGTTGGCAAGATGATCGACGCCGCGCGTGCCCGTGAGGCGGCGCGCAAGGCGCGGGAAATGACCCGCCGCAAGGGTGCGCTGGATATCGCCGGCCTGCCGGGCAAGCTTGCCGACTGTCAGGAGAAGGATCCTGCGCTGTCCGAACTGTACATCGTGGAGGGTGACTCCGCGGGTGGCTCGGCGAAGCAGGGCCGCAACCGCAAGACCCAGGCGATCCTCCCGCTCAAGGGCAAGATCCTCAACGTCGAGAAGGCACGCTTCGACAAGATGCTCTCGTCCCAGGAAGTCGGCACGCTGATCACCGCGCTGGGTTGCGGCATCGGCCGCGAGGAATACAACATCGACAAGCTGCGCTACCACAACATCATCATTATGACCGATGCTGACGTTGACGGTTCGCACATCCGCACCCTGCTCTTGACCTTCTTCTTCCGCCAGTTGCCCGAGCTGATCGAGCGTGGCTACGTGTATATCGCGCAGCCGCCTCTGTACAAGGTCAAGCGCGGCAAGCAGGAGCAGTACATCAAGGACGACGAGGCGATGGAGGAGTACCTCACCCAGTCGGCCCTGGAAGATGCCAGCCTGCACGTCAACGATGATGCGCCAGGCCTGGCCGGCGAAGCGCTGGAGAAGCTGGTCAACGACTACCGTACGGTAATGAAGACCCTGCAGCGCCTGTCGCGGCTGTACCCGCTGGAGCTGACCGAGCACTTCATCTATCTGCCTCGGGTTACGCTCGAGCAGCTGGCTGACCACTCCGCGATGCAGGCCTGGCTCGAGCAGTACAGCGCGCGGCTCAAGGGTGGCGAGCGCTCGGGGCTGGTCTACAACCTCAGCCTGCGCGAGGACAAGGAACGCCACCTGTGGCTCCCGGAGGTGGAGATCAGCTCCCACGGCCTGGCCAGCTACATCACCTTCAACCGTGATTTCTTCGGCAGCAACGATTACCGCACGGTGACCGCGCTGGGCGAGAAGCTCAACAGTCTGCTGGAAGAAGGTGCCTACGTGCAGCGTGGCGAGCGCAAGAAGCCGGTCGCCAGCTTCAAGGAAGCGCTGGACTGGCTGATGAACGAGGGTACCCGTCGACACAGCGTTCAGCGCTACAAGGGTCTCGGCGAGATGAACCCGGACCAACTGTGGGAAACCACCATGGACCCGAACGTGCGGCGCATGCTCAAGGTGACGATCGAGGACGCCATCGCGGCGGACCAGATCTTCAACACGCTGATGGGCGATGCAGTGGAACCCCGCCGGGAGTTCATCGAAACCAACGCACTGGCGGTCTCGAATCTGGACTTCTGATGCTGGAGGTCGTTGAAGTTAATCGGCACTTTCTCCAAAGTTAGCCGACATCTGCAAAGTTAACCGACAACGGCTAGCTGACCTGAAACCCCGCAGTCTCTGGGCTTGCGGGGTTTTTATTTGTGCAGATGCGAGTACATCGGCACAGGTCAAACAGAGGAAAAAGCGGTTTTTTGGTGCGCCCGTTTCGGCGCCATTTGCACTGTTAGCCCTGTTAATATCTACAGTAATTGGGATGTGCGCGCATCGACCAAGGACGAACAGGATCAGAGAATGCTCAAGCTCGAAGACATCAAGAAAGACGCACAGGTCAGGGGGATCCAGGCGGATGAGATCGTGCGTGTCGTCACGGTCGAGCCTGTTGGCGACAATGCCATTACCGTCTACTTCAAGGACAGCCAGGGTCGCTTAGGCGAGCAGATGCTGTTCCGCTCGGACGAGGTGCGTCTAGAGCTTGCTCAGGCTGGCAGGCCTTGGTCATTTGATGCTCCGGGTGCTGACTTTAAGCTTGGATTGGAAGCCTATCGGATCAATCTGGCGCACCTGTTCGATCCGATGATGGCTGTGCACACGTCCAACGTAGATCCTCTCCCCCATCAGATTTCTGCTGTGTATGAGTCCATGCTGCCTCGGCAGCCGCTTCGCTTTGTTCTGGCTGACGATCCTGGCGCAGGCAAGACCATCATGGCTGGACTACTGATTCGCGAGCTCCTGATGCGCTCGGATGCCAAGCGAATCCTGGTGGTGTCACCTGGCTCCCTGACCGAGCAGTGGCAGGATGAATTGCTGGAAAAATTCGGAGTGAAGTTCGAAGTCTTCAGTCGTGAGAAGCAAGAGCAATGCGCCTCGGGTAACTACTTCGAGGAGACCAATCTGCTGATCGCACGCCTCGATCAGTTGTCCCGCAGTGAGGAGTTCCAGCAGAAGCTCAAGAACACTGAGTGGGATCTGATCATCGTCGACGAGGCCCACAAGCTCTCCGCCAACTACTTCGGCAGCAAGGTGAATAAGACCAAGCGCTTCGAACTAGGTGAGCTGCTCGGTTCCATCACTCGGCACTTCCTGTTGATGACCGCCACACCGCACAACGGCAAGGAAGAAGACTTTCAGATCTGGCTTTCGCTGCTGGATGGAGACCGCTTCTACGGCAAATTCCGTGAGGGAGCGCATAAGGTCGATGTCTCCGACATGATGCGCCGTATGGTGAAAGAGGAGTTGCTGAAGTTCGATGGCACTCCCCTCTTCCCCGAGCGACGTGCCTATACGGCCAACTACGAGTTGTCTGACCTTGAGGCCGCGCTGTACCACGAAGTCACCGAGTACGTTCGCAACGAAATGAATCGGGCTGACCAGCTCGATGGGAAGCGCAAGGGCACCGTAGGCTTCGCCCTGACGCAGCTTCAGCGCCGTCTTGCTTCCAGCCCTGAAGCGATCTACCAGTCGCTCCAGCGGCGCCGTAAGCGCATGGAAAATCGATTGGAAGAGACCAAGCTGCTGGCTCGTGGCCAAGGAGTGGCCAGCACGCTGGGCGAATACCATGTGAAGAAGCAGATTGAGCTTCCCGATAGCTTCGACGAGCTGGATGAGGAGCTCAGCGCTGACGAGTACGAGCTGTATTCGGAACAGGTCGTAGACCAAGCCACTGCTGCGGAAACCATTCCTGAGCTTGAGGCTGAGATCTGGTCACTGAAGGCTCTGGAAGCGAAGGCGCTTTCGGTGGTTCAGTCGGGCAAGGACAAGAAGTGGGAACAGCTCTCCTGCTTGTTGCAGGACACGCCTGAGATGTTCACCAGCAGTGGCAGCCGCCGCAAGCTGATCATCTTCACCGAGCACCGCGATACCCTGAATTACCTGGTTGCACGAATTGGGAACATGCTGGGCAAGCCCGAGGCTGTCGTGACCATCCATGGCGGTACTAACCGCGATGAACGGCGCAAGATTCAGGAGGAGTTCCGCAACAACCCCAATGTCCTGGTGCTGATTGCCACCGACGCAGCAGGTGAAGGCGTGAACTTGCAGAACGCCAACCTGATGGTCAATTACGACCTCCCTTGGAACCCGAATCGTCTTGAACAGCGCTTTGGTCGTATCCACCGCATTGGCCAGACAGAGGTCTGCCACTTGTGGAACATCGTTGCCAATGAGACCCGAGAGGGGGAAGTGTTCCAGAAGCTTTTCGAAAAGCTGGAGATCGAGAAGCAAGCCCTAGGCGGCAAAGTCTTCGATGTACTGGGCGAGGCGTTTGACAATATTTCGCTCAAGGATTTGTTGATCGAAGCCATCCGCTACGGTGATGCGCCGGAGACCCGTGCCAAGCTCACCCAGGTCATTGATGGGGCTTTGGATACCGACCACTTGAAGGAGATCCTTCGCCGCAACGCTTTGGTCGAGCAGCACATGAGCCTGGCTGACCTCTACGCAGTAAAAGAGGAAATGGAGAAGGCCGAGGCCCGCAAGCTTCAGCCCTACTTCATCCGCGCCTTCTTCACCGAGGCTTTCACCTCTTTAGGTGGTGAAATGCGTCCTCGTGAGTCCGGTCGCTATGAGATCCGCCATGTGCCGGCAGGTCTACGTGAACGGGATCGTGTGATCGGCGAAAGCCGTACACCCGTGTTGAAGCAGTACGAGCGAATCTGCTTTGAAAAGCAGCATGTCCGCTTGCATGGCAAACCTATGGCCGACCTGATTCATCCTGGTCATCCATTGATGATGGCCAGCACCGACCTGATCCTCTCGGCACATCGCAGCAAGCTCAAGCAAGGCGCGATTCTCGTTGACCCCAATGACGACGGCATTCAACCCAAGGTGCTGTTCATGATTGACCACAGTGTTCGGGAGAACATGTCTCAGAACACTGCTCAGGCTAAAACCGTTTCCCGCCGTTTGCAGTTTGTCGAGATCGATCAACATGGCAACACCATCAACGCTGGTTGGGCACCTCACCTAGACCTGCTACCCATCGAGAACACGGATCGCCAGTTGATTGGTGATGTGTTGTCAGCTCCATGGATTACCCAAAATCTTGAAGCTTTGGCCCTGCACCATGCTTCCGAACATTTGGTTCCGGAGCATTACCAAGAGGTGAAGGTTCGACTTGAGCGCCAGGCGGATAAGATTCTGGGTGCAGTGAATGAGCGCCTGGTGAAGGAGATCAACTACTGGTCGGATCGCTTTATCAAGCTCAGCGAGGATGTCAGCGCGGGTAAACAGCCGCGTATGCAGCCAGAAAATGCCCGTCGCCGTGTAGATGAACTTACCGCTCGCCTCAGCCAGCGCAAGAGTGAGTTGGAGGCGATGAAGAATGTGGTATCGAGCACCCCAGTTGTCCTAGGTGGTGCCTTGGTCATTCCGGCTGGCTTACTGGCACAGCGTAAAGGCGAAACTACCTTCTGTGCCGATGCCGAAGCCCGTTCACGCATTGAATGGGCCGCAATGAATGCAGTCATTGCAGCTGAGAAAGCCATGGGCCATGAGATTTTTGATGTGTCAGCACAGAAGTGCGGCTGGGATATCACGGCCCGTCCACCTGTTGGGCCAGATAATGCCCTACGCGATGATCGTCATATCGAAGTCAAGGGGCGCGTCAAGGGCGCCACTACCGTCACAGTGACCAAGAACGAGATCTTCTCCAGCTTCAACCAGGGCGAGAAATTCATCCTCGCCATCGTGTTGGTGGACGGTGATCAGGTCGATGGCCCCTACTACATCAAGCACCCGTTCAAGACTGAGCCTGAGTTCGGTGTAGCTAGCGTCAACTATGACCTGCAAGAGCTACTTGGTCGCGCTATTCAACCAGAGGCCAGCCTTTGAGCAGTAGCAATTTTTCCCAGCGAACAAAGATAGACGCTCCAGAGCTTTCGCTACCGGGGCGTCGGGCCAGCGATGTTATCGCTGGCGATAGCGATCTGACTAAACCTATCCAGCAGGTACGCAAGCGCTTCCCGAACAAGCGGTTGATTGTGGTGTTTCCGGCCAATAGCCAATCCGCGCAGCTCAAGAAGGCAGCCAATGGTTACCTCTCCATTGGTGAAGACAAGCTACGTCAAAATCAACTGACAAATACTGTGATGACTTCCAGTGGCTTTGCCCTGCATCGCCCACCCCACTGGAGCTAAGGAATTTTCGATGTACCCCATTAAGACCCCCAAGAAACTCATCGAAGTCGCTCTGCCACTGGACGCGATCAATGCCGCAGCAGCGCGTGAAAAGTCAATCCGCCATGGCCACCCGAGCACCTTGCACCTGTGGTGGGCACGTCGTCCCCTGGCCGCAGCACGTGCGGTAATTTTTGCGCAGATGGTCAATGACCCGGGATTTGAACGTCATCTAGGCCGTGGGGTAAACAAGGAAAAAGCCGCAGCTGAACGCGAGCGTCTATTCAAGATCATCGAAGAGTTGGTGCAGTGGGAGAACACCAATAACGAGGAGGTTTTGGAACGAGCGCGGGCTGAAATCTGGAAGAGTTGGCGCGAGACCTGTGAGCTCAATAAAGGTCATCCGCAGGCTGCTGAGCTGTTCAATCCGGAAAAACTGCCTGGCTTTCATGATCCCTTTGCCGGTGGCGGTGCATTGCCGCTTGAGGCACAGCGGTTGGGCCTTGAAAGCTACGCGTCCGACCTTAACCCGGTGGCGGTAACCATCAACAAGGCGATGATCGAGATTCCGCCTAAATTTGCCGGACGTGCGCCGGTCGGGCCGGAAATTGATGCCAACAAGGGCAGTAAAAAACGTGCAACTCGGGATGCTTTCGAGGACTGGTCGGGTGCCAAGGGCCTTGCTGAGGATGTGCGTCGCTACGGTTCCTGGATGCGCGAAGAAGCGCAGAAACGCATTGGTCATCTGTATCCGCAGATAGAAGTTACCGCTGAGATGGTCGCCGAGCGTCCAGATCTGGCGCAGTACCAGGGCCAAAAGCTCACCGTGATCGCCTGGCTGTGGGCGCGCACCGTGAAGAGCCCTAACCCAGCGTTCAGTCATGCAGAAGTGCCGCTGGCATCTACCTTTATTCTCTCCAGCAAAGTGGGCAAAGAGAGCTATGTAGAACCGGTAGTGGATGGCGATAGCTATCGCTTTACCGTCAAGGTTGGTACACCACCTGCTTCGGCCAAGGATGGCACTAAGGCTTCTGGACGAGGCGCAAATTTCAGCTGCCTGCTCTCCCAGACGCCTATAAGTGGTGATTACATTAAAGAGGAAGGCAAGGCTGGCCGTATGGGCGCTCGTTTGATGGCGATTGTTGCTGAGGGGCAGCGCGGGCGTTTGTACATTTCTCCTACTTCCGAGCATGAGGCCGTTCCAGGTGGCGTAGCCCCTCAGTGGAAGCCCGCTGGAGATATCCCTACCCGCATGACTGGAGGTAATTGTACGCCTTATGGAATGACAACCTGGGGGGATCTGTTCACTTCACGCCAGCTTGTTGCTCTGGATACCTTCTCCGATCTAGTAAAAGAATCCATTGCCCGTGTTCGTGAGGATGCAATGCTCGCAGGTATGGTCGATGATGGATTGGGGCTGGATCAGGGTGGGGTGGGAGCGACGGCTTATGCGCAGGCAGTTGGGGTATATCTAGCGTTTGCGGTAGATAAAGCTGCCGACCGAAACACCACATTATGCGCATGGGAGTCCAAGATGGATCGCATGCGAAACACCTTCGGTCGTCAGGCGTTACCGATGGTTTGGGACTATGTGGAAACGAATCCAATTGGGGGAGCCGGCGGAGACATTTTCGGTACGGTTTATTCTCTCTGGGAAGTGCTTGATCGACTTTCTCACGGAGATGCAGGGCTTGCTATGCAAGCTGATGCTCAGACCCAAAGCGTAAGTCAGAACAAACTGATCTCTACCGATCCTCCCTACTATGACAATATCGGCTATGCCGACCTGTCCGATTTCTTCTATGTGTGGCTGCGCCGTTCGCTTAGGTCTATCTATCCCAGCCTATATGCAACATTAGCAGTACCCAAGGCTGAGGAGCTGGTAGCCACTACGCACCGACATGGCAGCAAAGACAAGGCCGAAATCTTTTTCCTCGATGGTATGACTGCCGCCATGCACAATTTGGCCGAGCAGGGGCACCCAGCTTTTCCTGTGACCATCTACTATGCCTTCAAGCAGGCCGAGACCAAGGCCGAGGCTGGTACTTCAAGTACTGGTTGGGAAACTTTCCTTGCCGCTGTGCTCAAGGCAGGTTTTGCCCTGACTGGTACTTGGCCAATGCGTACTGAGCTGAGTAACCGCATGATTGGCGCTGGTACGAATGCTCTAGCCTCCAGCATCGTACTGGTCTGCCGTCCTCGCGCTACCGAGGCGCCAACTGTTTCTCGCCGCGACTTTATCCGAGAGCTAAATGCCACCCTGCCAGAAGCGTTGGCCGACATGACCCGTGGCGGTATTAACTCGCCGGTTGCTCCAGTGGATCTGTCCCAGGCCATTATTGGCCCTGGTATGGAGGTATTCAGCAAGTACAGCGCAGTGATTGAGGCCAACGGTAAGCCGATGAGCGTGCGGACGGCGCTGCAACTGATCAACCGCTTTATCGGCGAGGATGACTTCGATCATGACACCCAATTCTGCCTAGCCTGGTTCGAGCAGCATGGCTGGGCCGAAGGTAAGTATGGTGATGCCGACGTTCTGGCTCGGGCTAAGGGCACCAGCGTTGGTGGGTTGATCGAAGCTGGTGTAGTGGACAGTGCGGGGGGCGATTTACGACTACTGAAGTGGGCTGAAATGCCTCGGGACTGGGCTCCGGAGAACGATAGCCGCCTGGCTGTGTGGGAAGGTCTTCATCAGCTGATCCGCGCCCTAAACCAGGATGGCGAATCCGCTGCGGGAGCCCTGCTGGCCCGTATGCCCGATAAGACAGCCAGTCTGAACTCGCTGATGTACCGTCTCTACACCTTGTGTGAGCGTCAGGGCTGGGCCGAAGAGGCCCGCGCTTACAATGAACTCCAAGGTGCTTGGGCAGGCATTGAGTTGGCCTCCCAAGAAATTGGTCATTCGAATACGCAAGTGCAAATGGATATCTGATCAAGGAAGTAACGAATGCAGAACCGGAAGCTGTCGATCCGCAAAATCGTTTCCTATCTGAATGATGCTGAATCGGAGGGCGGTGGCTTCTGGCTGCCCAATATTCAGCGTCCTTTCGTATGGAGC
Source organism: Pseudomonas sp. LM13 (assembly GCF_041381355.1). Taxonomy (NCBI): domain Bacteria; kingdom Pseudomonadati; phylum Pseudomonadota; class Gammaproteobacteria; order Pseudomonadales; family Pseudomonadaceae; genus Pseudomonas; species Pseudomonas sp. LM13. Next base: position 12,335 of record NZ_JACBXH010000034.1, on the reverse strand, counting down.
GAGGAACAGATCAGTCGCCTGTTTGACTCCATCATGCGTGAGTACCCGATCAGCACCCTGCTGGTTTGGAAGACCCGCGAAGAGGTCAAGCACCGCAAGTTCATCGACAACTACCATCGCGACATCAAGCTGACCGATTACCGGGTTCCGGACAACACGCGCTCGAAGATGATGGTGCTCGATGGTCAGCAACGCCTGCAAAGCCTGTTTATCGGCTTGAAAGGTAGCTACAGCGGGCGTGAGTTGTACTTCGATGTGCTCAGCGGGGGTGACATGGCCGCTCCTGAGGACATTCGTTACCGTTTCGCTTTCAAGGAAAAGGGTTCCGCCAGCTGGCCTTGGGTGCGCTTCAAGGACATGGTGTTTATCAACAACAAGCTCGATCTCCAGATCGCCCAAGAGCTTGCCAAGCTAGCCCCAGGTGAGCTTTCGGCAGATGAGCAGATGACCTTGCAGCTGAACGTAGGGCGTGTGCGCAAGGAGTTCGTCAACGACGACAACATCACCTTCCAGGAGCTCGACGGGATTGATAACCCGGACGCTTATCGGGTGGATGACATTGTCGAAATTTTCATCCGAGCCAACTCGGGCGGCACCAAGCTTGGTAAGTCGGATCTGCTGTTCTCCCTGCTGACCTCCAGCTGGGATGAAGCTGATGGTGAAATCGAAGCACTGCTGGAAGACCTGAACCAGGGCGGCTTTGATTTTGACCGTGACTTCGTCCTCAAGTGTTGCCTGACCGTCCTGAACAAAGGCGCCCGCTACGAGGTAGAAAAATTCCGAGATGGTAAGACCAAGGAAGAGATCATTGCCCAATGGCAGCTGATCGCCGACGCCATTAAGGACGTACGGGATTTTGTAGTCAGCAAGACGTATATCCGCAGCGACAAGGCCCTGCCCTCCTATCTGGCACTCATTCCGCTGATCTATTTCCGTTACCAGTACCCGGCTCAGTTCAAAGCTAAGGCAGGGCTGCCTGAGTACTTGCTGCGTTCACTGGTGAGTGGCGCCTTTGGTGGCAACCCTGACCAGTTGATCGACAAGCTCGTGCGCAACATCCAAGAGCACGAAGATTTTGTGGTCAGTGAGATCTTTGGGGTGATTCGTGCCGATGGCCGCAGCCTGGAGATCACACCGGAAGTCATCTTCAACCAGTACTATGGTTCCCGTTCGATCCACCTGTTCTTCAACCTGTGGTATCGCGACTTCAATTACTCGCCGGCACTGGGCGCCAATGGCCCGCAAGTTGACCATATCTTCCCGCAGAGCCTGCTGAAGTCGGTCAAGGACATCAACCCGGACAGTGGCAAGCGCAATATCCTGCGCTATCGCTCCGAGCATCGGGATCAGATTGCCAACTGCATGCTGCTGACAGCGGATGAAAACGGTTTTGACGGCAAGTGTGCGATTCCGCCGCACGAGTGGTTTGATCGTGGCAGGTTCAAAAGCGATGAGGAGCATGAGGAGTACCTGGCTATGCACCTCATCCCTCAGGATCCCGAGCTGTGGAAGCTTGAGAATTTCGAAGCGTTTATTGAGGCGCGTAAGCAGTTAATCCAGGACAAGTTCAGCTACATGCTGCGCACCGCTCAGGGAGACCATGTATGACCCTTAAACCTTGGCGTGAGATTGCCGAGCCCCATGAAGATGTGCGCAAAGGCACTTTCGTTCAGGCTGAATTCGCGGCTGACATCACCCGTGTGCATACCGGCACGGCTTCACCGGAGTACCAGAACCCTGCGCTGTTCTTCGAGCGCACCTTCATCACCGAGGGTATGGCGCTGTTGCTGGACTCTGTGGTTAAGCGCTTGGCTGGCAAAGGCGGTGATCCTGTCATTCAGCTGCAAACCGCATTCGGTGGCGGTAAGACTCACACCATGCTGGCGGTTTATCACTTGGCCAGTGGCAAGGTGCCCGCCAGTGAAATGCCTGGCATCCCCAACATTATCGACAAGGCTGGCGTCAGCGAATTGCCGCGTGCACGTATTGCCGTGCTCGATGGGATCAAGGCTTCGCCAAACCAGCCGGTTCAGCATGGCTCCGTTCAGGTTCATACCCTGTGGGGTGATCTGGCTTGGCAGCTGGGTGGTGAGGAGGGTTATGCACTGGTGGCCAGTGCAGATCAGTCCGGCACCTCTCCAGGTAAAGATGTTCTAGAGCAGGTGCTGAAGCTCCATTCCCCCTGCGTCATCCTGGTCGACGAGCTGGTGGCCTACATTCGTCAGTTCGAAGAAGGCAAGGCTCTCAGCGGTGGCACCTTCGATTCCAACTTGAGCTTCATCCAAGCACTAACCGAAGCCCTGAAAGCGGTGCCCACTGCGGTGATGCTGGCTTCGCTGCCGGAGTCAGAAAAAGAGGCGGGCAGCCAGCGTGGTGTTCGTGCTTTGGAGTCGCTGTCCCATTACTTCGGTCGTGTACAGGCGCTGTGGAAGCCGGTTGGTACAGAAGAAGCTTTCGAAATTGTTCGGCGCAGGCTGTTTAGCAATATCTCGGATCGCCTGGCTGCGGAGAAGGTGTGCCGTACCTTCGCCGATTACTACATTGCGAACAGCGCTGAGTTTCCTGCGGAAACTCAGGAAAGCCGCTACTACGAGCGCCTGCTGCACGCCTACCCGATCCACCCTGAAGTCTTTGACCGCCTCTACGAGGACTGGTCAACGCTGGAGAATTTCCAGCGTACCCGTGGCGTGCTGAAGATGATGGCCAAGATGATCTTCAGCCTGTGGAAGGACGGGAACAACGATCCGCTGATCATGCCGGGTAGTCTGCCGTTGGCCGATCCTGATTCGCGTAACGAGGTCACCTATTACCTCCCGCCTGGCTGGGATCCGGTGATGGAGCGTGACATCGACGGCCCGCGTGCCGAGACCGTTGCTATTGAAAATCAAAACGCACGCCTTGGTAGTGTTCAAGCCTGCCGCCGTACTGCACGCACCATTTTCCTGGGTAGCGCTCCGACTACTTCAGGTCAGGTACTGCGTGGTATCGAGCTGATGCGAATCATGCTGGGCACTGTACAACCAGGCCAACAGGTTGGTTTGTTCAAGGATGCTCTGCGCAGCCTGCTGGACAAGCTGCATTACCTGAACAACTCCAATAACCACTACTGGTTCGATACGCGCCCGAACCTGCGTCGTGAAATGGAGGAGCGCAAGAAGCGCTACAAGGACAAGGAAGATGTCTTCCCTGCTATTCGCAAGCGGGCCCAAGAGAGCTTTGCTGGCGGATTGTTTGGTGGCATCCATGTGTTCACCGACAGCGTGGATGTACCGGATGACTGGCAGCTGCGTTTGGTGGTGCTGTCGCCGGATGCGGGGTACAGCAAAAGTGGTACAAGCCAAGCCATTGTGAAGGCCGGTGAGATCCTGAAGAACCGTGGCGACCAGCCTCGTGGTAAGCAGAATCGACTGATTTTCTTGGCCGCTGAGCAGGACAACGTCAGCCGACTGAAGGATCAGGTGCGCACCATGTTGGCATGGGAGTCCATCGTCAACGACTACAAGGACAATCGCATCACCCTGGATAACCTGATGGCGAGAAACGCCACAGCCAGCCTCGATCAGGCCAAGGAAGCGCTTAAGCGCATGATCCGCGAAACCTATAAGTGGTTGCTGGCACCTGTCCAGACAGCCGTGGCAGGTCGTGGTTTGTCTGACATTCAGTGGGAGCATTTCCCCGTCAATCCAGGTGCAGCCAATCTGACTCAGGAAATTGAGCGCGTACTCAAAGAGAATGAGCTGCTGATTACTGAGTGGGCGCCCTACCACCTCGCCAACATGTTGAAGACTTGGTTCTGGAAGGATGAGACCAAGGAAGTGGTTGCTCAGGAGGTGTGGCAGAAGAGTTGCTGCTACTTGTATCTCCCCCGACTGCGTGACAGCACGGTATTTCTTAACACCTTGAGTGTTGGCTTGGAGAGCGGTGATTTCTTCGGCGTTGCCCAAGGTAAGGATGGTGATCGCTACCTGGGCTTTGTCTTCGCCAAGTCCGCCCTGGTTACCCTGGATGCTTGCGAGATCATTGAGCCATCAACAGCTGCTGCCTATGCCGAAAAGCTTCGGAAGGAGAAGGAAGAGGCTGAGCTGGCCAGACGCAAAACTCAGGAAGAGAGCGATGTGCATAAGCCGGACTCGAAGGGAGATGGTGGCGCTGAGCCTGAGCCACAGGGCGGGAGCAGTGGCTCAAATGATCCTGTTGAAGAAATCAGCAAAGCCTTGGCCACGCAGTTCTATGCGTCCACCAGCTTAGATCCTGTGAAGGCAAAAATGGACTTTGCGCTGCTTGTTGACGAGGTCGTACAGCAGTTCACCGCCAAGCTGGGTGTGGATGTGAAGATCTCTGTTGAGATTCAGGCGACCAGCAAAGCTGGCTTCGATGATGGATTGCAGCGAGCCGTTAAGGAAAACTGCAACGTCTTGAAATTCAGTTCGGCGGAGTTCGAATAGGACACGCCAACTTGAGAGACTGAAAAAGCCCCGTTTGCGATGAGCAGCGGGGTTTTTTTGCATCAGGAATCAGAGCCAGTGAGGAGGAATTTCGATCTGGAAGTTCTTGGCCACGATGCTCAGCGTACTCATGATCTCAGCATGTCGGGCTTGGTCGACAGGTTGCCAGGCAGAGCGTCGATCCAGCAGTAGCTTCAGTTCACCGAGGTTGTACATTCCTAGCCTGTGGAAATTCCCCCAAGTGGGCATGCCGAACAGGTTGTAGATCACGACGGTTGAGTCGCGCTCACTTGCCAGGCGTTTTTCTCCGGAGATCCGTTCAGCGGCTGCCTCCGCTTCATCGCGGTCGTCGTAGGTATTGAGCAGTTTCATTCGAATAACGGTAATGGCGTGTCTGGGACAGGGTTTACCCTGCTTACGGTAAACAAAGATCAGCAGCTCCTGGTTTGATGGCTAGGTGCGGCTGTCCTCAGCGAAGTGGGCCTCAATAGCTTCAGCCAACTCTGCCAGCGCATCCTCTAGCCGAGAGTCATGGCGCTGGTCGCCGCTCTGGGGTTTGAATTCTTTGCAGTGGTGCAGGAGTGCTTCTGCGTCGTTCCTGCTGAGATCAAGGGTGATCATTTAATGGTTTCCCGAGGCAAAGAGCCGACCTTACAGGTCATTCTGGATGCAGCGCCTAGTGGCACTGTGTGGGGCCTATCTCGGTTGAGGTAGGCCCTGGAGCCGCAGATCAGTGTTGAAGCCAGCCTTCAACAGCTTCAGCCCCGTACTGCTCTTTCCACTGTTTTAGGATCTTATGATTGCCACCCTTGGTTTCGACAACCTCGCCATTGTTGGGGTTACGATAGACCTTGGTTTGGCGAGCGCGGCGACCGCTGGTGGTTACCGGTTTAGCCTGGGAGGTGCGAGCTTGTGGATCCAGGATCGTGATGATGTCCTTCAGGGATTTTCCGTATTCGGCCATCAAGCTGCGCAGTTTGTCTTCGAAAGCCATCTCATGCTTCAGGGCTTCGTCGTTCTTCAAGGCATCAAGTTGAGCCAGTTGCTCTTGCAGGGATTTTTCGAGAGCACGGTATTCAGCGAGTTTGGACATAAATTCCTCGGGGCCCTTGAGTCGTCATTCGATGGGCTTAGGTTTCAATAAGTGCCGGAACAGCAATCTGGGTTTCAATTGCATTGTACAGATCGATCTTGGTTTGCTGCGTCTTGATCGATACCACCAGACTGTATCTGGCGCGATTGTTGACGCGGCCCTCCTTCAGCAAGGTTTTCCACCAGCCCAGGGCGGGATAAACCGCGAGCATACCCAGGCCGGACAAGTCGGCTGCTGTACCTTTCCAGATATCCGAATGCAGTGATCCGCGATGACGGGAGCGAGTGCCGAGTAGCCAGCGTGTATCAGAGCCGCCCCCCTGGTAAATACCCTCTTCTTCATCCCGAGCGCGCTGATTGATACGTTGGCGGAAATCCGTTTCATCTTCGCCTGGACGACTGACTTCGAAGCGAAGCCCGTGCGATTCGTAGCGATACCGCCCTTTGACACCGCGCTCGGCCACACCTGGGTTCGGCTCAACAAAGTAGGACAAGGTGACGCGCATCTCGACGTCTGTCTCGCCTAGGTCAAGGAGTTCCTGTTTGGGCCATGGCAAGAGATGCAGGTGCATATCTCGTGCTGTAGGGCTCTTCGGGCCCTGCTTCATGAAGGGTTGGAGCTCATCCTCAACAATCAATGTCAGTGAGTCCGCTGCACTCCAGAGCGCTCGCCCCAGGTCGGGGACACCAAAGCCGCAGGTTCTAACCAGACCGGCATAGTCTGCCTTCTTGGCCCCGGTCAAAAAATCTTGCTGCATACGCTCCGTCCACTCCGCAGAGTGAACCACCAGTGCGCGAACTGTTTCGGGCCATAACTGCGGATAGACCGCGAGTATCTGGGCTGCCATGCGTGCAGCTAAAGCTGAGGCTGCGCTGGTGGCCCAGGTGGTCGAGAAGAGACTTTTATGGGGAAGGTGATTGGCGGTTAACAAGCACAGGGAAGAGTGCGTACAAGCCCACTGAGAATCCTTGGCCAGGTTTCCTCCCTCGAATACCACATCAGGCTTGAGGGGCCAGGGAGAGCCTGTCCAATTAAGTGATGTGGTACTAAACGGACTCAGACTCCCTGCGGGAGCTAGGGGCTGATATCCGGGGAGCGGCGGATCGATTCTGGCCTTCTGAGTGTATGCACCAACACAAAGTGCATTCCAAGCTTGGCCAGGATCATGAATCGCGTCGGTGAGGTTGCTATCAGGGTACTTCAGGTATTCATCTTTATCCGCGTTACCTGCGGAGATGATGATTAAACGAGGTGTGAGCCGCTCGCCCAATACGTCGAACGCCAAAGCATCCACTGTCGCAGACCAAGCTGAGGGCCTGCCCCGATCACGACCGTCAGTGCTGGTGATGGCCATGCTGAAAATGCGCTTTCGCTCTGGCTGGGCAAATTCGGGCTCAGCTATTGCCTGGATGGTCAGTGCACCAAAAGGCTCATCCTGATTCCCTGCCGCAGCAGGTAAAACCTTGACCGACTCTAATCGATGATTAATCGCCAATGGCCCATTGTCAGTAAGTGGGCCTACGAGGTCACCATACAGAGCTACACCCGCTAGTCCTGTCCCGTGGCCATGATTGTCGTGAGCTCCCCACTCGGTGTTAATGGTGTGAAGGTCTTGTACATCGATGCCTGGTGCGAGCAGGGGATGGCCAGGGTTCACACCTGTATCAAGCAAGCAGATATGCACCGGGGCGTTGTCGGCGATGGTCGTGCGTGCGAGCAGCTCATCAACCCACTGGCGCTGCTCATTGGGCTCCAGGGCATCGAAGAACTCAGCCGTTTCCTTGGCCCGGCGAATTTCCGCAACTTCGTTCAGCAGCGCCATCGATTGAGTGATCTGGGCAAGCGTGCCATGAACGTTAATTACTGTGCGTTCAGGGAAGTACAGAACATGCTGGGATATTTTGAAGCCGCATGCCCCGGCGGTAGACCGGAAGCGCTGGAGCACAGATTCTCGGTCGTCTCTAACTGGAAGCCAGAACTCCCACCAGAGAGATTGCTCAGCATCTGCTGGTAGTGCGGACTTATCATCTGTCCACAGCGCTTCAAACGTCGCAACTCGGATCTGTTGAATAGTATTCAACAGCGGGGCATTGCGGGGTTGCCCCTTGCCTGTGTCATTTTCGAGGTACTGAGTAACCAGATTCTCAAAGGTTTTCAGTTGGCCATCGGGGACAAAAACGGTGGCAAATGTAGTCTGTGCTGCCTCGTCATGGCGGACATTGAGCAGTTCGATGTGCTGTCTGCTGCGAGCCAAACTTTCAAAAGCGAGCTCAATACTCGGCTGGCTTTTGAATTCAATTTGAAGCCCTAGACCGGCTTCGATGCCTGCCTGGCGCTGAAGTTGAACAGCTTTCCCGATGTCCTGGCGAATGTGGCCTAACTGTCCGAGTAGCGCGGCACCATGGGATGCTCTGTCTTGCGGTGGTATGCGCTTTTCCCCACCACCAGCTGCGGTAGATTGGAATCGCTCAGCCTTGCCAGTTCCCTGAAAAAGAAAGTGTGGACGCTGTCCTGCGTTCTGGTCTGCCATTGTGTGGCTTCACTGCCTTATGAGCGCTGTCTCCCGTGGAAAGCCTTGCGCTCCTCAAGGTTCTTCACCACGTCCTCTGCCGAAATACTGGCGCGATCATGGATGATCGCATCTTTGATAGTGTCGTCAGCTGCTCGCGATAGCTCTGCATAGCTGAGGCCTTCAGCAACTTTACACAGACTGTCCCAGCGTTTGATGGGCTTCGCGAAATTGACGAGTCGATTCTTCAATACCGCTTTAATCTGCTCCTGATTGGGAAGCCCATACTCGATGACATCGTCGAACCGTCGGAATAGCGCATAATCAAGAATTTCCGGGTGATTGGTTGCGGCGATGATCAGGCTATTCGACTGATCCTGCTCAATCATCTGAAGGAAGCTATTGAGTACACGGCGGATTTCACCGACATCGTTGGCCAAACCACGTTGGGAGCCAATGGCATCAAACTCGTCAAAAAAGTAGATGCCGCGAGTGTCTCGGATTGCATCGAAAATCTGGCGCAGTTTGGCAGCAGTCTCACCCATGAACTTAGTGATCAAGCTGTCGAGCCTGACTATGTAGAGAGGGATCCCCAACTCACCGGCGAGAGCAGATGCCGTCATGGTCTTACCTGTGCCTGGTGGGCCAACCAGAAGGAGCTTTCGTCTGGGGGAAAGACCGTGAGCTCTGATTTTCTCGAAATTGCGCTGTTCGCTGATGATCCGGGCAAGCCTTTGATGTGTCCCGTCATCAAGGATCATTTCAGAGAAGCGTGTATGGGGAAGGGCAACGGATAGAAGGCTGCTGAGCTCTCCCTTTGGCTGGCCAATCGGAACCGGCTGCCTATTGGGTAGTTGCTTGGAGCGAGATTTCGCAGAGTCAATGAGCGCACGCAGGTCATCCGCGAGCTTCCCATGGCCTTGTTTGGCCTCATGCGCGGCCAGCTGCATAGCGACGGCCAAGAAATGGCTGTCGTCGCCTTTGATATGCGAGCGCAGTAGTGCTTTGAGATGTTCGCCGCTGGCCATGGTTACCTACCTGTTTGTGCTGATAGTGTAACCCGCTTAGGCGATTCGGTTCCTTTTGATGCCATGCCGATCATCCAATGATCCTGTCTTTTGAGCTGGTGCGAGCATATTGATGCTGTCTTGGCCGAATGACTATTCCCGCTCAAGGTGCCGCGCATCAGAGCTGACGGACTCCATGATGGAGACAAGCTCCTCCAGTAGGTCGGCGTGGTGACGCTGTAGGTAGCCGGCGATTGCCTCGTTGCGAAGTACCCGAGCCAGATAGCCTTTGGCGACGACCAGGACAAGCATGGTCTCCCCCAGCGTATCCTCGACCTGCTTGTAGTCATGCTGAAGGTTCTCCATTTCCCGTTCCATACGGGCAATGTCGATGCTGCTGGCTTCGTTGGCGGCTTTCTTTTTCTTTTCGACGAGCATTTCCGGCCTGGTGGCGGCCAGTACCATGCGCGCATAGCTCTGGGTGAAGCAGTTGGCCGAGATCATCATCTCGACGGTTTCAATTTGCCTCATGGGCTTCATTTTGCGCAGAACGCGGAAGACATCATGAGCGACCATCCGAACCTTGAGCATTTCCACCACTTCAGGGGCAATGCCATTCAGAAGATTTTGGCGCTCATGAATACGGTCAACGTTGACCCCCAGCACCTGCGCTATCCGAGAGGGCTCGATTCCTTTCTTGATGGCCGCCAGGATCATCTTGTGTTCCTGTACCGGGGTTAGCCGGTTGATCTGTCGGTTGTACGTAAAGCCTTCGTCGTCGGTTGAAATCAGACACAGGGCTTCAGTCCCACCCAGAGCCTTGAGCGCCTCCAAACGCAAATGGCCATCCAGCAGTATGTAGGAGGGAATCCCCGAAGCCATGACGGGCTCTGGGTGCACGGCAAGGGGCTCGATCACGCCCAGCTCGCGGATTGAGCTCTTGATGGTGCAGAATTTTTTGCTGCCGTGGATTTCCTTATCGAGCTTACGAGTCGGCAAAATTCGATCCAGCGGGATTGAAAGAATCTCGGACTTGAACGCCTGCTTCACCTGGCCCATCAGCTCATCTCTCCATGGATCCGATCTGCTAGCGGCTTGGGCATATCCTGGATGTCTTCAGTACGTAGCAGCGTGCAGAAATAGTCATCAGCGAGTAGCTGGCGCAAAGCGGTCACCATGATGAGCAGGCGTTGTTCATTGATGTCGGCCTTCTTGATCATGACCCGCTGGCGTCGAACCTCAGCTTGATAGGCATTGAGCAGCTTTTGCGGCGTAGTCATCCGTTCAGAATGGTGTTGCTGTCCATAGCGCTTCCCCATGGCTTTGCGCCGGTCAATCAGCCGACGAATTCGAATCAGCTGATCACCTTTGAGTACGCCGGTTTCGTATGCCTCGACCATGGCCTGTTGGACTTCAGAGTCATTGGCACGAGCAATTTCGGTAGCGACTTTAATTGGTAGCCAGCCCTTCTCGACCGCAGCAATCAGGCGCTCCTCACCCTGACGTAAGAGCATGAGGATGCCATTTATGTACGCCACATCGAGGCTGGTCTTTTCTGCGATTTCTCTTGGTGAATAGCCGCGCTCTGATAGCACCTGAATGGATGACAAGAGGTCTTTGTTCGAATGCTTCCGTCGAGCCAGATTCTCGACCAGGCTGATGAGAAAGCGATCCGCTTCGTTCGCGCTGACGACTATGCAGGGGATGCTTTTTTCTCCCAGCGCCTGGAATGCTTCGAATCGGCCCTGGCCACAGATAATTTCAAAGACGGCGTCAGGCCCACGCGTTGCCGGCGTCACCGTTATCGGACGCTTCAGACCAAGAGCTGCAATGTTTTCCACAAGGCGGGCAAAAACCTGCCTGTTCCGGACGCGAGGATTCAGCACGCGAATCTGTTCCAGTGGAATTCTCTGAACAGTGGATGCTTCAGCGACATGAAGCTCTGTACGCGCATATCCATGGCGTGGCATCAGGCGGCCCTCCGGTAAGCGGAGCGACGGGATAATTCGGCAAGAATGTCCAGGGTATTGAACCGATAAATTTCCAGGCTGGCCTGGTTGCTCTCAGCCAGCCGAACATGCGGTGAGGACATGTCGACAGTGGGTAGAACGTAGTAGTCCAGGGCCGCCTCTTCACCAGGGGCCATCCGAACGGCAACCGTGATATCTGGGCATAGCCCCAGGTCAAACCGGATCTTCCAGCGCTTAGCGCCAGTGGTTGATAGCTGGCACCGGCACAGCACAAGTGAGACCAGCAGCTCCTGGTTTACCTGTATCAAGTCTGTCACTGGGTCGACGTCCACCCTGCCCCCAACGTCCGCGATTTTGGTTATGGTCTGCTCTAGCAGCAGTGGATGCATCTCTCGAAGACGTCGGTTCGCTTCGATGTACTGGTAGTCACGGTCAGGGGTATAGCCGATCAGGGAATAGCAGCGCAGAAGGCTACCAAAGCGATGTTGGTAGGCGCTGCTGGAAGGACAGCCCTCAGCTTCATCTATGATCAGCCCTGATAAGTAGCCATGACGCTGGTAGATATCTTTGAGCCGCTGAAGCATTTCTTCGTCGGGCAGGCGATACGACCGCGTCTGAATAATTTCTTGGGCTGCTTGAAACAGTAGGGGGCTGACAATGGCTTGGAACGCGCCATCGGCCCGCACCCACTGGTTGGGTTGGTTGCGAATATGCTCCTGCTTTAGCTTGAACGAGGTGCGGTTCCAGACGTTGTTGCCGATGTATTTCTCGTTGATCAGTACTTGGTGGACAGTGCCACGAGACCATGGCCGGGCGCGATCAGTGAGTATGCCCCGGCCATTAAGCCAGTCAGCGATTTCGCGCTCGGTTCTGCCCTCTTCCACGAACAGCCGGTAAATCCACTGAACAGCTTCAACTTCATCTTCCGGCCCTGGCACCAAGATAACGCGGTCTGTCTGAATGCTTTTGTGTTCACCTTGCCCCAGCTGATTTTTGGCTGAGCCTGCGGCATCAATCAGTTGTCGACGAAGGCCAAATCCCGCTGGGCCGCCCTGCCGGAATCCAAGCTCAATCAGGCGTGATTGACCAGCGAACACTTTGACAGACAGCTCGCGGCTGTACTCGCCCGCCATCATTCGTTTCACGCTTTTGATGATGTTGGAAACAGGTGAGCCGTCATTGGTGAACTGTTCCGCGCAGTACTGGACGGTTACGCCAGCTTGGCGGCAGCGGACTTCATAACTGGCACTGACATCAGGGTCTTGAAATCGGCCCCACCTACTCACGTCGTAGACCAGGATGGTTGAGAAG
>NZ_JACBXH010000033.1:0-53366 GCF_041381355.1 Pseudomonas sp. LM13 | reverse complement strand
AAAAAAAACGCCCAGCTCCTGAACGAGACTGGGCGCTTCTTTTGAACAGCGTGAATTAGCGCTTGGAGTACTGCGGACGCTTGCGGGCTTTGCGCAGACCGACCTTCTTACGCTCCACCTCACGGGCATCGCGAGTAACGAAGCCAGCCTTGCGCAGCGGGCTGCGAAGGCTTTCGTCGTAAGAGATCAGGGCACGGGTGATACCGTGACGGATCGCGCCAGCCTGACCACTTACACCACCGCCAAGCACGGTGACATAGATATCGAACTTCTCGACAGTCTCGGTCAGCTCCAGCGGCTGACGAACAACCATGCGCGCAGTTTCGCGACCAAAGAAGTTGTCCAGCTCACGGTTGTTGATGGAGATCTTGCCAGTACCCGGGCGCAGGAAAACGCGCGCGGTTGCAGTCTTGCGACGGCCAGTGCCGTAATTTTGAGTCGCCGACATAATGAACTATTCCGTTAAATCTTCAGTTCTTGGGGCTGCTGAGCGGTGTGCGGGTGGTTAGCACCCTTGTAAACCTTCAGCTTACGATACATGTCGCGACCCAGCGGATTCTTCGGCAGCATGCCTTTTACCGCAGTCTCGATCACACGCTCAGGCGCCCTGGCGATCAGCTTCTCGAAGTTGATCGACTTGATGCCACCCGGGAAACCGGAGTGAGAGTAGTACATCTTGTCGGTGGTCTTGGCACCAGTGACACGCACTTGCTCAGCATTGATAACGACGATGTAATCGCCAGTATCAACGTGAGGGGTGTATTCCGCCTTGTGCTTGCCGCGCAGACGGCTAGCGATTTCGGTTGCCAGACGACCCAGGGTCTGGCCGGCAGCGTCGACGACGAACCAGTCGCGCTTGACGGTTTCCGGTTTAGCAGTAAATGTCTTCATTCGTTATAGCCTCAGGGGCCGCCCTGAAAATAAGACGGCGAATCTTACTGAATGGTGCTCGCCCTGGCAAGGCCAAGGCAGCCGGAAACAGACGCTATCGGGGGCTCGGGTCAGCGCGTCCGCCACGGCAATGGTTCGGTGGGCTAGGCATCCCCCACCTCGGTGTTGCGTCGACAGGCTAGGCATCCCCGGCGACAGGCTGCGGAATTATCCTGATAACCGAAAAAATAGCAACCGACTTTTACCTGAAGCACCGCCGCGTGCTCGCAGGGATCCATTTCTACTTTACAGCCGAGGCCAGGCGCTACGCCGAGGGACCTGCCCAGCTCACCTGGAGCAGCTCAGCCCTTGGGAAATGATGTCACTGTCGCTGGCACAACTTACGCAACACCGCGCGATCTCCGATAAGCTTCCGGAACGAGCAAGATCCTCACGAGGCAACCCATGCAGCGACGCCCACTTGGCCGCACCGACTTGAAGGTGAGCTCGCTCTGCCTAGGCACCATGACCTGGGGAGAGCAGAATACCGAGGCCGACGCCCATGCACAGCTCGACCGGGCACAGGCGGCCGGAATCAACTTTCTGGACACCGCCGAAATGTATCCGGTGCCGCCACGACCCGATACCAGTGGACGCACCGAGTGCTATATCGGCAACTACTTCAGGAATCGGGGAAACCGGGCCGACTGGATCATCGCCAGCAAGATCGCCGGCCCGGGAAACGGCATCAGCCACATCCGTGACGGCCACCTGAAATTCAATCGCGATCATATCCGCACCGCGCTGGACAACAGCTTACGCCGGCTTCGGACAGACTGGATCGACCTGTACCAACTGCATTGGCCGGAGCGCAACACCAACTTTTTCGGCCAGCTGGGTTACCAGCATCAAGAGTCAGACTTCACACCGCTCGAAGAAGTACTGGACGCGCTTGACCAGGAAGTGAAAGCAGGCAGGATTCGCCACGTAGGGCTGTCCAACGAAACCCCGTGGGGAGCGATGAAATACTTGCAAGTGGCCGAGGCGCGCGGCTTGCCTCGCGCAGTTTCGATTCAAAACCCTTACAACCTGCTGAACCGCAGCTATGAGATAGGGCTGGCAGAGATCAGCATTCGCGAGCACTGCGGCCTGCTTGCCTATTCCCCCCTCGCTTTCGGCATGCTGAGCGGCAAGTACGAACATGGCGCGCAACCAGCAGATGCACGCATCACCCGCTTTCAGCGCTTTGCCCGCTACAGCAATCCTCAAGCCCGAACCGCCTGCTCGAAATATGTCGCATTGGCGCGCGAGTATGGACTGGATCCAGCCCAGATGGCGCTCGCCTTCGTTACGGCGCAACCTTTCGTAACCAGCAACATCATCGGCGCGACTTCGCTCGAGCAGCTCGACTCAAACCTTCGCAGCTCGACGATCCGGCTACCGGACGAAGTGATAGAGCACATCGAAGCCATCCATGTCGAACAACCCAATCCAGCCCCCTGAACCGCAGCGGACTCGATACGAAGCAAAGGATCACCTGGATGATTGCCGCCCACCTGCTCGCCCCATCAAGCCTGCTCACCGGCTGGCTGATCTATGCATGCACCCTCCTCTGGGCTGCATGGCGCGCACCTTGGGTCGAATTGTTTAGCGACACACGCCGGCAGCACCTGCTGTTCGGCGCAATGCTCGCCATATTTCTACTCTGGTTGGTTCGGCGCGATTTCGATTCCGGGCTTTCATTTCATTTCATAGGCCTGACCGCCGTAACCCTGCTGCTGGATTGGCCACTGGCAATCATCGCCGCCTTGGCCGCACAGCTTGGCCTTGCGCTTACCGGACACCAACACCTTGCCGCGCTAGGAATCAACGGCGTGCTGCTGGTCCTGATCCCGGTAGCGGTAACCGTGATATGCGCACGGCTGGTCGAGCGGGCGCAGCCGCGCAATCTTTTCGTTTACATCTTCTTCGCAGGGTTCTTCCCGGCCGCGCTAGCAGCGCTGGCATGCATCCTGGCCTCGCTAGGCATACTTCTGCTCGACGGTCGCTTCCCGATGCCGCCCTGGCTGGAAGACTTTGCCGGCTACATCTGGCTGGTGATGTTCCCCGAGGCCTTTATCAATGGCACGGCCGTGACTGCACTTGTCGTCTTCTATCCCGACTGGCTGGAAAGCTTCAACCAGAGCCGCTACCTGCAGGCGCCTTGGAAGGATGAGAAGTAACGAGGAGTACGCCCTGCAGCAAGGTCAATGCTGGCGCCCGGGCAGATCCCCCGAGAACAGCTCATCTTCCAGTTCATTACCCGCAATGGCATGCTCCTCCGAAGCCCAAGCCCCCAGATCAATTAGTTTGCAACGCTCGGAACAGAAGGGCCTATAGGGACTCTGCTCGCCCCACTCCACCGGCGTCTTGCAGGTAGGACACTCAACCACGGTCGCAGTCATTCCCGACCTCCTCTCAACTGCAGATAAAAATGATGCAGGCGCTCAACCTCGGAGCGGAGCCAGCTAAGATCGCGATCATTCACCAGCACGTCATCAGCGTGCCGCAAACGCTCCTCACGCGCAGCCTGTACTTTCAGGATGGCACGCACCTGCCCTTCGCTTGCCTGATCACGTGCGACGGTACGCGCGACCTGTAGCATCTCTGGCACATCCACAACCAATACGCGATCGACGGTGCGGTACTGCCCTGACTCAATCAGCAGAGGCGAAACCATGATGGCATAGGGTGAGTCTGCCCGAGCGAGGTGGTCGGCTATCTCGCTGCGTATCAACGGGTGCAGAAGCCGCTCAAGCCACTGCCGCTCTGCCGGATCGGCAAATATCCGCTCACGCAACGCGGCGCGATTCAACTCACCGGTAGGTAACAGAACGCCGTCGCCGAAATGCTGGGCAATTTGCAACAAAGCCGTACGCCCAGGCTCAACGACCCAGCGCGCGGCCTGATCGGCATCGACCGTATGCACACCGAGATTGGCAAAATGCTCGGCCACTGCGCTCTTGCCGCTGCCGATACCACCAGTCAATCCGAGAATCCAAGGCTTCATCGTCAGTTATACCCGAGCGAGAACAGGACGCGCAGTAGTAACCACTCGATGGCTGAAGTGCAAGCCTTGAACAGATGTGCATGCTGCGGCAAGCGGCGGGCGATCCCGCCACCCACAAACCGCGGCGTCAAATCAGAAGCGGGCGAACTGCAGATAGCTCTCGGTGATCCTGTCACCCCAAAGAAGCGCAATCCACCCAGCGATCGCGAGATAAGGGCCAAAGGGAATGGGCGTGCCGCTTTCTGCACGCTGGACCTTCAAAAGAATGGAACCCAGCACCGCTCCGACCACTGACGACAACAGGATGGTAAGCGGCAACACCTGCCAGCCACCCCAGGCCCCAAGCATCGCCAACAGCTTGAAGTCGCCGTAGCCCATGCCCTCTTTGCCGGTGGCGAGCTTGAAAAGCCAGTACACCGACCAAAGACTCAGATAGCCCGCCACCGCCCCCCACAGCGCACTCTCCAGCGAAGTGAACAAGCCGAAGTGGTTAACGATCAACCCCAGCCACAACAACGGCAGCACAAGCGAGTCAGGCAATAACTGATGATCGACATCGATCATGCTCATCGCCAGCAGACCCCAGGTCAGCAACAGCATCATGGCGGCCTGCCAGGAAAAGCCGAAATGCCATGCCACATAGCCGGAGAGCACACCGCATGCCAGCTCCACCAGCGGGTAACGACAACTGATCGGTGCCTGGCAGGATGAACACTTGCCACGCAAGAACAGCCAACTGACCAGCGGAACGTTTTCCCATGCGCGGATTCGATGAGCGCAATGCGGACAGCGCGAATTCGGTAGCAACAGGTTGAATCGTTCACCGACCGGTTCGCATGGCAGCTCAAGAATTTCTCTGGCCTGCACCCGCCATTCGCGCTGCATCATCACCGGCAACCGGTAGATGAGGACGTTAAGGAAACTACCAACCAGCAGGCCGAGCACAGCTGCAGACAAAACAAAGGCCAGCACATGGCTGGCCAGGTAATCGATCAGAATCATGCTTAAACGACGGCGCCCAGTTGGAAGATCGGGAGATACATGGCAATGATCAAGCCACCGACCAGAACCCCCAAGACCGCCATGATCATGGGCTCCATCAGGCTTGTCAGACCATCGACCATGTTGTCGACCTCATCCTCGTAAAAGGTCGCCACCTTGGCCAGCATCTCGTCAAGCGAGCCGGACTCCTCGCCAATCGCCGTCATCTGCACCGCCATGGTTGGAAAGGTACCGGTGGTGCGCATGGAGAAGTTCAGCTGCATGCCAGACGATACGTCACTTTTGACTTTCATCGTTGCATTGCGGAACACCACATTACCGGTTGCCCCGGCAACCGAATCCAGAGCGTCCACCAAAGGCACACCCGCAGCGAACGTCGTGGACAAGGTCCGAGCGAATCGTGCAACTGCCGATTTGTAAAGAATGTCGCCGACGATCGGCATCTTCAGCAGCAAGCGGTCGAACCAGTCGCGAAACCGCTCCGATTTACCGTAGGCGGTCTTGAATGCGAAGGCAGCGAGGAACAACCCGAGCAGGACCAAATGCCACCAGGCCTGCAGGGTTTCGGACAGACCAATGACCATGAGCGTAAACGCTGGAAGCTCCGCGCCGAAGTTGGCAAAAACTTCCTGAAACTGAGGAACAACCTTGATCAACAGGATCGCGGAAACAATGATCGCGACGAGCACAACGGCAATCGGATAATTCATCGCCTTCTTGATCTTTGCCTTGAGAGCCTCGGTTTTTTCCTTGTAGGTTGCAACGCGATCGAGCAACGTCTCCAAGGAACCAGACTGCTCGCCCGAGTCCACCAGGTTGCAGTAGAGATCGTCAAAGTACTGCGGCTTCTTGCGCAACGCAGTGGCGAAACTGTTACCCGCCGCGACCTCCTGCTTGAGATCATCGACCAGCTTACGCATGTTCGGGTTATCGAACCCCTCGCCAATAATGTCGAATGACTGCAGCAGCGGCACACCGGCCTTCATCATGGTCGCCATCTGACGAGTGAACAAGGCGATATCCATCGGCTTGATCTTCTTGCCCGCACTGAACAGCGACGCCGACTTCTTACGCACCTTCTGAGGGTTTACGCCCTGCTTACGCAGCTGCGCCTTGACCATCGCAGGGCTGATCCCGCTTAGCTCGCCCTTGATCTTCGCACCCTGCTTGTTGGTGCCTTCCCAGGTGAACACACTGGTTTTAATCGCTTTCTGCGCCATGCTAATCCTTGGTCACCCGGTTGACTTCTTCCAGGCTGGTCACGCCCTGCATGGCCTTCAGCAACGCCGAGGTCCGCAGATCGTTGAAGCCGTCTTTGCGCATCTGGGTGGAGATATCGATTGAGTTGCCGTCCTCCATGATAATGCGCTGCAGAGCGGGCGTGTTTTTAACCACTTCATAAATACCGACACGGCCTTTGTAACCACCCTTGCAATCGTCGCAGCCGACCGGGCCATAGATTTTGAACGTCCCGATCTTGTCGGCAGGGAAGCCCTCTTCCGACAGCGCCTCGCGCGGCAGATCGATCTCTTTCTTGCAACTGTTACACAGCTTGCGCGCCAGTCGCTGAGCAATGATCAGGTTCACCGACGTAGCGATATTGAACGCTGCCACCCCCATGTTGCGAAGGCGTGTAAGGGTTTCTGCGGCGCTGTTGGTGTGCAGCGTCGACATGACCATATGCCCGGTCTGTGCGGCCTTGATGGCGATTTCGGCAGTTTCCAGGTCGCGAATCTCGCCCACCATGATGATATCGGGGTCCTGCCGCAGAAATGCGCGCAGCGCCTGGGAGAAGTCCATCCCCTGACGGGGATTGACGTTGACCTGGTTGATACCTTCCAGGTTGATTTCCACCGGATCCTCGGCAGTGGAGATATTTACGTCGACCGTATTTAGGATATTGAGACCGGTATAGAGGGATACCGTTTTGCCCGACCCCGTAGGACCGGTTACCAGGATCATGCCCTGTGGCTGCTGAAGCGCCTGCATATAGAGCGCTTTCTGTTCTTCCTCGTACCCCAGCGCATCGATCCCCATCTGCGCACTGGAAGGATCGAGAATACGCATGACAATCTTTTCACCCCAGAGCGTCGGCAGCGTGTTTACGCGAAAATCGATGGCCTTGGTCTTGGACAGCTTCATCTTGATCCGGCCGTCCTGCGGCTTGCGCCGCTCGGAAATATCCAGCCCAGCCATCACCTTCAGCCGCGCAGAAATGCGAGGCGCGAGCTGGATGGGCGGGCGAGCGATCTCGTGAAGGATGCCATCGGTGCGGAAGCGGACCCGGTAGGCCTTCTCATACGGCTCGAAGTGCAGGTCTGACGAGCCGCCGCGAATGGCGTCGAGCAACATCTTATTAACGAAGCGGACGACCGGAGCATCGTCTGCGGCGTCTCCGGCATCATCGCTGGATGCATCATCCGAGACGGTCTGGACGTCAACCCCATCAAGATCGACATTCTCTAAGTCATCCAGCCCCGTCGTGGCGCTTTCGAAGAACTTATCAATGGCATTCCCGAGTTTGTCATCTTCAACAAGGATGGCCTCGGTGGTCAGTCCGGTGCTGAACTGAATATCCGTTACGGCCTGATGGTTGGTAGGGTCGGACACCGCCACAAACAGCTTATGGCCCCGTTTGACCAAAGGGAGCACCCGATGCTGTCGCGCCAGCTTTTCGGATACCACATCCTTTAACTGGCTTTCCTTGTCCAGTGCATTGAGGTCCATATAGGCCACGCCGAACTGGTCAGCCGCCAGCTCCGCCACGGCACGCCCGCTGGCGAGCTTGTTCTGGACCACATAGGTCACCAACGACAGTTTGTTTCGCACGGCTTGCTGGTGTGCTTGCTGAGCCGTCCGGTCATCGAGCAGGCCGGCCAGCACCATCTGCTTGGCCAGGCCGGAGAGGGCAACGTTGTCAGTCATGGGCGAGAATTCGTCTGGATTAATGCCCGCCTTATAGCGCAGATAGGCAGACGTGCCAAACCGCGCCGAACCAGGTGACAAACTTTGTCAGAAGCGCGCGAATCGAGGCAGCGTGCATGGTTCGCATTGCCTCGCTGAGCCCCGCAAATAGGCGGCTTAAGAAGTTGGCATGCCGAGTGCAGTAGGCACAGCAGGCTGACTGCCTGAACATCTCAAGGAGAAGCACATGAAAGCGCAGATGCAAAAAGGTTTTACCCTGATTGAATTGATGATCGTTGTGGCGATCATTGGTATTTTGGCTGCAATTGCGATCCCGCAATATCAGAACTATGTGGCTCGCTCTCAGGTTTCACGAGTAATGTCGGAGACTGCCGCCTTGAAAACTGCGGTTGAAGCCTGCATTAACGACGGTCGTTTGACCGTTGGCCCTGCGGCAGGGAACTGCGATCCAGGCGCAACCGGATCTAATCTTCTCGCCACCGCGACAGGTACTAGCGCAATGGTATCGGGCACCCCTCAGACTGGCCAGGGCACCCCTTCTGTTACTAGCCCTTTGACTGCTACCACCGTGATCACCGCCACGTTCGGGAACAATGCAGCAGCCGTCCTTCAAGCGACCCCTTCGACTCTGACTTGGACTCGTGACGCCAACGGCGGTTGGGTCTGTGCGTCCACCGCGCCGGCCAACCTTCGCCCGGCAGGATGTCAGTAAGACCTGTAGTCTAACCCTGTAACACGGCGGATCAATTTGTAGGATGGTTTAACGAAGCGTAAGCCAGCGCCCTTCAAATACCGGCCCGCCATTGCATACCAAACGCCTCGCCTTCGTGCGGGGCGTTTTGCTGTTTGGCCGCAACCCTGTAGCCCTCTAGGGCGGGTGAAACCCGCGCGGTTACACATCGCCCGACCGGAGCGCAAAACCCTGCCCTCACCGGCGGGGTTTTTGTTTTTTATGGGCATCGACGGTAAATGCCCCAATCATGACGTAAATATGCTTACGGCCTCAATGACGTTTCTCTTCGCGCCGACCCGCTTTCGGCGGGTTTCACCCGCCCTGCGTTTGCGTTGGCACCGTTCAAGCCGCGCGGTTACACATCGCCTGATCGAAGCACCAAACCCCGCTATAACAGGCCGGGTTTTTCTGCTTCGGCACTCATGGGCAATCTTGGCGACATCGGGTCGATGCTCGCTGATATTTCGCGCCGTGCCGACCCATGCTCGGCGGGTTGCACCCGCCCTACGATTACTCAACATTGTGCGCGTTGGTAGCCACACCTCGGTACGGCTGGTCGATTAGTAAGATGGAATCGCCGGAGGCTGCGATTGATCTCGCCTACATTTCAAGCAACTGCAACACGGGAGGCAAGGATGCCTAACTACCGTCGCGCCCTCGCCTCGGGGGCGAGCTGGTTTTTCACTGTGAATCTGCCGGAGCGACGCGGCAACGATTTGCTGGTGCGGTATTGCGGTGGCGGCTGATCAAAACGTTCTTCAGCCGCGCTTTGCCTCCTAGCGAATATCGATCGCCGGTGCGCCTGCAACGAGGTGAGCGCGGTGTCTGGCAACGTCGCTACTGGGAGCACATGATCCGCGATGAAAGCGACTTCCGTCGGCATGTCGATTACGTTCACGTCAATCCACTCAAGTACGGCCTGGTTCGGCGCGTATGCGATTGGCCCTATTCCAACTTTCATCGTGACGTGCGTGCGGGACTCTACCCTGCCGACTGGGCAGGCGATCCGTGGCTTCTCGCCCCTGGCGCAGAGCGTGGGCCTCGTGACACATAGCCTCTGTCGGATTACGCCTTCGGCTAATCCAACCTACGTTGCTTGGCACTTTGTAATGGCGGTAAATCAGCCCAAACAAAAACGTCAACGAAGGCTCGCTTAGATCGCGCCGCGCTTACGCAGCAAATCAATCACCTGCTTGGCACCCTCTTCCACGCTCAGCGACTCGGTGTCGATGACGAGGTCGGCATTACTCGGGATGTCGTACGGAAAGGACTCGCCCGGAATGTTATCCCCACCGGCCGCATACAACCCCTGCGGATCGCGCTGGCGGCAGGCTTGCGGGGAGGCCTGGACGTAGACGGTGATCAGACGCTCAGCGCCGATCAATGCCTTGGCCTGTTCGCGACCCTCCGCGTCTGGTGCAACGAACGCGGCCAGGGTGATCAGGCCCGCTTCGTTGAACTGGCGTGCGACGTGGGCGGCGCGGCGCCAGTTCTCGGTACGGCCGGCGCGGTCCTGCGGTAGGCCTTTGTTCAGGTCGTGGCGCAGGTTCTGGCCGTCGAGGACGTAAACCGCACGCCCCATATCGAACAGCTTGCGCTCCACCGCATAAGCCAGCGTGCTCTTGCCAGCGCCGGAAAGGCCGGTGAACAACACGGTCGCCGGCTGCTGGCCGAAGCGTGTGGCACGCTCGTCGGTAGAGACGTGGGCCAGGGCGCCATGATGACCACCCGAACCATGGGCAACCGGGTCGGCGATGATCATGCCGGCGCCGACGGTACCATTGGTGAGGCGATCGATGACGATGAAGGCGCCAGTGGTGCGGTTCTGCTCGTAGCCATCCAAAGCGATCGGCGCGTCCAGGCTGACCTTGACCTTGCCGATCTCGTTGAGCTGCAGGCTACTCGCCGCGCCCTTCTCCAGCGTGTTCACATCCACCGTGTGAGTGATGCTGGCAATCGAGCCCGGCACATAGCTGGTGGCGCGCTTGATGTCGTACTTCTTGCCCGGCAGCATCGGCTCTTCGCCCATCCACACCAGCATTGCCTCGAAACCATCGGCGATACGCGGACGGCTGTCGGCATGTACCAGCATGTCACCGCGTGACACGTCGATCTCGTCTTCCAGAGTCAGAGTAATGGCTTCGCCTGGCGTGGCCTGCTCCAGCTCGCCGTCGAAGGTGACGATGGATTTCACTCGACTAGTCTTGCCGGACGGCAGCACGGCGATCTCGTCGCCCTTGCGCACGATGCCGCTGGCCAGGGTGCCGGCGAAACCACGGAAGTTCAGGTTCGGACGATTGACGTACTGCACAGGGAAACGCAGATCATCGAAGTTACGGTCGCCGGCAATCTCGACGCTCTCGAGAATTTCCATCAGCGATTGCCCCTGGTACCAGGGTGCGCGCTCGCTGCGATTGACCACGTTGTCGCCCTTGAGCGCGGACATCGGCACGAAGTGCAGCGACGACGGCGTGAGCTCGATGCGCTCGGCAAACGCCAGGTAGTCGGCTTTGATCTTCTCGAAGACGTCCTGATCGAAGTTCATCAGGTCCATCTTGTTGATGGCAACGACGATGTGCTTGATGCCCAGCAGCGAGGTGATGAAGCTGTGGCGCTTGGTCTGAGTCTGCACGCCATAGCGGGCATCGACCAGAATGATCGCCAGGTCGCAGGTGGACGCGCCGGTGGCCATGTTGCGGGTGTACTGCTCGTGGCCGGGGGTATCGGCAATGATGAACTTGCGCTTTGCCGTGGAGAAATAACGGTAGGCCACATCGATAGTGATGCCCTGCTCACGCTCGGCCTGCAGACCATCGACCAGCAGCGCCAGATCGACGTCCTCGCCAGTGGTACCGACCTTCTTCGAATCGCGGGTAATGGCCTCCAGATGGTCCTCGTAGATCATCTTCGAGTCATGCAGCAGGCGGCCGATCAACGTGCTCTTGCCGTCGTCGACGTTGCCGCAGGTGAGGAAACGCAGGAGCTCCTTGCGCTCGTGCTGCGCCAGGTACGCGAGGATGTCCTGGCCGATCAAATCTGACTGATGAGACATGGTGCGCGATCCTTAGAAGTAACCCTGGCGTTTCTTTTCTTCCATCGACCCGGTGGCATCGTGGTCAATGACGCGGCCCTGACGCTCGGATGTCCGGGTCAGCAGCATTTCCTGAATGATCTCCGGCAAAGTGGTGGCGGTGGATTCCACCGCGCCGGTCAGCGGATAGCAACCGAGGGTACGGAAGCGCACCATCTTCTTGTGGATGCCGGCCTTCTGCTCGGGTGTCAGATGCTCGAGGATGCGCTCATCGTCGATCATCACCAGCGTGCCGTTAAGCTCCACCACTTCCCGCTCGGCCGCGAAATACAGCGGCACGATCGGAATCTGCTCCAGGTAGATGTACTGCCAGATATCCAGCTCGGTCCAGTTGGAGAGCGGGAAC
Source organism: Pseudomonas sp. LM13 (assembly GCF_041381355.1). Lineage (NCBI taxonomy): Bacteria > Pseudomonadati > Pseudomonadota > Gammaproteobacteria > Pseudomonadales > Pseudomonadaceae > Pseudomonas > Pseudomonas sp. LM13. The sequence goes on along the minus strand of NZ_JACBXH010000033.1, from coordinate 41,350 downwards.
ACGCGAATCGACTCGCCTTTTTTGACCTTGCCGTTATAGAGGTTCCATAGCTCGGGACGCTGGTTCTTCGGATCCCAGCGGTGCTTGCTGTCCCGGAAGGAATAGACGCGCTCCTTGGCCCGGGACTTCTCTTCATCGCGACGGGCGCCACCGAAGGCAGCATCAAAGCCGTACTTGTCCAGCGCCTGCTTGAGTCCTTCGGTTTTCATCACGTCGGTGTGCTTGGCACTGCCGTAGGTGAAGGGATTCATGTCCTGCGCCACACCCTCGGGGTTGATGTGGGTGATCAATTCAAGGCCCATTTCCTCGACCATCCGGGAGCGGAAAGCGTACATCTCCTGGAATTTCCAGCGCGTGTCGACGTGCAGCACCGGAAATGGCAGCTTGCCCGGAAAGAAGGCTTTGCGCGCCAGATGCAGCATCACGGCCGAATCCTTGCCGATGGAATAGAGCATCACCGGGTTACCGAACTCGGCGGCGACCTCGCGGATGATATGGATGCTTTCCGCCTCCAGCTGTTTCAGATGCGTCAGTTTGTCGACCATGGCTACTCACGATTTGGCAGGTGGACGGCCGGCCGGCCGTTGATTGGGCGCAACTCTAACACGGCCTTAAATTCTAATCAGGCCGCGTTTTAGATCTAAAAGCTATAGATTTATATCGAGCAGGAGTACGAAGCGGCCGCATCAGGCCGCTGACTCGACGAGCGCCAACAAGACCTCATCAGCCGGATAAGCTCACGCCGGATTGGGGCAGTCGATGAAGCGATGCTCGATTCCGAACTGTCGCGCCAGGTAATCGCCGAGCGCCTGAACCCCGTACCGCTCGGTGGCATGGTGCCCCGCCGCGAAGAAGCTCAAACCGTTTTCCCGGGCGATGTGCGCGGTAGGCTCGGAGATTTCGCCCGTGATGTAGGCGTCCACGCCGGCGGCGACGGCCTTGTCGATATAACCCTGGGCACCACCGGTGCACCAGGCGACGCGACGGATCGGACCCCGGCCTTCGACCATCAATGGCTGGCGCCCGAGCGCTTGCTGTATGCGGTGCATGAACTCGGCCGGCGCCAGCGGCTGCTCCAGCGACCCGACCAACCCGACCGAACGCGGATTCTCCGGCTCCAGTCCACCTTCGATGCATAGCCCCAGCAACTTGCCCAGCTGGACGTTATTGCCGACCTCGGGGTGCACATCGAGTGGCAGATGATAGGCGAGCAAGGAAATGTCGTGCCCCAGCAATGTCTTCAAACGACGCTGCTTCATTCCGACGATGCGCGCATCCTCGTTCTTCCAGAAGTAGCCGTGGTGCACCAGCACCAGGTCGGCATCAGCCTCGACGGCAGCATCGAGCAGTGCCTGGCTGGCCGTCACACCACTGACGATACGGGCGACCCGAGGACGCCCTTCGACCTGAAGACCGTTGGGACAGTAATCTGCAATCCTTCCGGCCTCCAGATAGCGGTCCGCCTCCTGGACCAGCGTGCTAAGCGAAACAGTCACGTCGACCTCTCCTTCGCTGCAGCGAGCCCGCGGCAATGACCAGTGCGCTGCTGCAAATCATGAATGCGAAGCTGCATTTCAGTTCGAGCTTCGTATAATGCCGCCACCTTAAGGCGCGCTCCCCGCGCCCGCAACTCTGTCCGGATTCCCGCGCGATGTTCAATGCCCTGCGTTTCCTAGGCTGGCCGCTGCTGGTCGGCATACTCGTAGCACTGCTGATCATCCAGCGCTACCCGCAGCTGGTGGGGATCACCGAACCGGATATTGGTCTCCAGCAGGCGCCCCTAATAGCCGCCGGCTCCCAGCAGGGACCCTATTCGTACGCCAATGCCGTGGCTTCGGCGGCACCGGCCGTTGCCAATCTCTATACCACCAAGGTCATCGAGAAGACGGAGCAGCAACCGCCTTTGGCCAAAGACCCGCTGTTCCAGCGCTTTTTCAACGACAACCTGCCACGGCAGCGGCGCATGGAGTCGAGCCTCGGCTCGGCAGTCATCATGAGCCCCGAGGGCTACCTGCTGACCAACAATCACGTTACAGCCAATGCCGAGCAGATCGTCGTGGCGCTCAAGGATGGCCGCGAGACCCTGGCCAGGGTGATCGGCAGTGATCCGGAAACCGACCTCGCGGTCCTCAAGATCGACCTGGCCGAGCTTCCGGCGATAACCCTTGGCCACTCCGATCGCATCCGCGTCGGTGATGTCACGCTGGCAATCGGCAACCCATTCGGGGTCGGCCAGACCGTGACCATGGGCATCATCAGCGCCACCGGACGCAACCAGCTGGGCCTCAATACGTACGAAGACTTCATCCAGACCGACGCCGCGATCAATCGTGGCAACTCGGGCGGCGCACTGGTCGATGCCGGCGGCAACCTCATCGGTATCAACACCGCGATCATTTCCGAGTCCGGCGGCTCACAGGGCATCGGCTTCGCCATCCCGGTGAAGCTTGCGCTGGAGGTGATGAAATCGATCATCGAGCATGGCCAGGTAATTCGCGGCTGGCTCGGCGTGGAGGTGCAATCGCTGACCCAGGAGCTTGCCGAGTCGTTCGGCCAGGAAGGCCGCCCGGGCATCGTCGTCGCGGGCGTTTACCGCGACGGTCCGGCTGCTCGTGCCGGGCTGCAGCCGGGCGATCTGATCCTGAGCATCGACGGCGTACAGTCGGCCGACGGACGCAGCTCGATGAACCAGGTTGCCCGCGCCCGCCCAGGCGAGAAGATCGATATCGACATTCTGCGCAACGGCAAACCGCTGACGTTGACGGCGGAAGTGGGCATGCGCCCGCCAGTGGCGCCGAAGTAACCCGGGACGCCCCCGAAAAACCACCGGAGGACGCGCGCGCCCTGCGTTAGCCGAGCGCCTCGAGCAGAGCCTGGTTCTGTTCCGGCGTGCCGATGGTGATGCGCAGGAACTGCTCGATGCGCGGCTGCTTGAAGTGACGCACGATCACGCCCTGCTCGCGCAGCGCTGCGGCGATGGCGGCGGCGTCGCGCTGAGGGTGACGCGCGAAAATGAAGTTCGCTGCCGACGGCAGCACCTCGAAGCCGCGCTCGTGAAGCGCCGCCACCACCGCCTCGCGGCTGGCGATGACCTGCCGGCAGGTCTGCTCGAAATACTCACGATCCGCGAACGCTGCAGCCGCGCCGGCAATGGCGATGCGGTCCAGCGGGTAGGAGTTGAAGCTGTTCTTGATCCGCTCCAGCGCCTCGATCAGGTCCGGATGTCCTACCGCCAGGCCGACCCGCAGACCGGCCAGCGAGCGTGACTTGGAAAGCGTCTGGGTGACCAGCAGGTTCGGATAGCGATCGACCAGCGCAATCGCCGACTCGCCACCGAAGTCCACATAGGCCTCGTCGACCAGCACGACGGACTCGCTATTGGCCTGCAGCAATCGCTCGATAGCCTCAAGCGGCAGCAGGCAACCAGTCGGGGCGTTCGGGTTGGGAAAGATGATGCCGCCGTTCGGCCGCTGATAATCCGCCACGTCGATCTGGAACTGCTCGTTCAGCGCAACGGTTTGGTAGTCGATGCCGTACAGGCCGCAATAGACCGGGTAGAAGCTGTATGTCACGTCCGGAAACAGCAGCGGGCGGCCATGCTGGAACAGGCCGTGAAAGGCATGCGCCAGCACTTCGTCCGAGCCGTTGCCGACGAACACCTGCGCCATCTGCACACCGTAGTAGTCCGCCACAGCCTGCTTCAGGCGCTCGCCGTTGGGGTCAGGATAGAGCCGCAGGCCGTCGTCGATTTCCGCCTGCATGGCGGCGATTGCCCGCGGCGACGGGCCATAGGGATTCTCATTGGTGTTGAGCTTGACCAGCTTGCTCAACTTGGGCTGCTCGCCCGGCACATAGGGCACCAGGTCCTTGACGAAGGGGCTCCAGAATTTGCTCACCGCCCTTCTCTCCTCGAATTCGATCTGCTTGGCGTAGGGTGGAAATCGCGTGACGCTTTCCACCAGTAACATCAGGCGGAAGGGGCCGGCGGCCTCGCTCCCACCTTACGGCTTACTTGATCCGATACTCGGCGCTGCGCGCGTGAGCGGTCAGCGATTCACCACGAGCCAGAACCGATGCCACCTTGCCCAGCGTCGAGGCCCCCTCGGCCGAGCAATTGATGATCGACGAGCGCTTCTGGAAGTCATACACACCCAGCGGCGAGGAGAAACGTGCAGTCCCCGAAGTCGGCAGCACGTGGTTGGGGCCGGCGCAATAGTCGCCCAGCGCCTCGGCGGTGTAGCGCCCCATGAAGATCGCGCCGGCATGGCGAATCTGCGGCAGCCACTGCTCCGGTTCGGCGACCGAAAGCTCCAGATGTTCAGGGGCGATGCGGTTGGCCACCTCGATGGCCTGCTGCATGTCGGCCACCTGGATCAGCGCGCCGCGACCTTCGATGGAGGTGCGGGCGATGTCGGCACGCTCCAGCGTCGGCAGCAGGCGGGCGATGCTCTCGGCGACGCGATCGAGGAACGCGGCATCCGGGCTGACCAGGATCGATTGCGCATCCTCATCGTGCTCAGCCTGGGAGAACAGGTCCATGGCGATCCAGTCCGGATCGGTCTGGCCATCACAGACCACGAGGATTTCCGATGGCCCGGCAATCATGTCGATGCCAACCTTGCCGAACACGTGACGCTTAGCGGTAGCGACGTAGATGTTGCCCGGCCCAACGATCTTGTCCACCGGCGGCACGCTCTCGGTGCCGTAGGCCAACGCCGCGACGGCTTGCGCCCCGCCGATGGTGAAGACCCGGTCGACGCCGGCAATGCAGGCCGCAGCCAGCACCAGCTCGTTGACCTCGCCACGCGGCGTCGGCACCACCATGACCACTTCCGGCACGCCGGCAACCTTGGCCGGAATGGCGTTCATCAGCACAGAAGACGGATAGGAAGCCTTGCCGCCCGGCACGTAGAGGCCGGCGCGATCCAGCGGCGTGACCTTCTGACCGAGCACAGTGCCGTCGGCCTCGGTGTAGGTCCAGGAGTCCTGTTTCTGCCGCTCGTGATAGCTGCGCACGCGCTCGGCAGCGATTTCCAGCGCCTCGCGCTGCTCCGGGGTGATGCGCTCGAGCGCCTGTTCCAGACGCGCGCGCGGCAGGATCAGATCGGCCATGGAGGCGACTTCCAGCGCGTCGAAACGCTGGGTCAGCTCGACGACCGCTGCATCGCCGCGCTCGCGCACGGCCTTGATAATCTCCAGCACCCGCGCGTTAACGCCGTCGTCGGAGACGCTTTCCCAGCTCAGCAGATGGTCCAGATGACGAGCGAAGTCGGCATCGGCAGCGTTGAGTCGGCGAATGGCGGAGGGAGCGGTCATAGCGGGCCTCTTGGTTGGCTAGGCATCGGAAGCAGCCGGCTTCGTTGCAACCGCACGAAGCGCAGGCCGGGCTCTCAGGCGCCGCTAGAATATCAAGCCCACCGTGCGGGCACCTGAGAATTTCAGCTATGGCACGAATAGGCAGGCGCGGCCGCAGCCGCGTGAGATATCAATGCTGATGTTGCTCAACGGCCGCGTGCAGCGTATCGATCAGCGCCTGGATGCGCGCGTGCTGCATCTTCATCGAAGCCTTGTTCACCACCAGGCGCGAGCTGATGTGCGCGATCAGTTCCTGGGGCTCCAGGCCGTTGGCACGTAGCGTGTTGCCGGTGTCGACCACGTCGATGATCTTGTCGGCCAGCCCCACCAGTGGCGCGAGCTCCATGGAGCCGTACAGCTTGATGATGTCGACCTGACGACCCTGCTCGGCGTAATAGCGCTTGGCTACATTGACGAACTTGGTCGCCACACGCAGACGCCCCTTCGGCTCCGGCGCGCCGACCTTGCCGGCGGTCATCAACTTGCAGTTGGCGATCTTCAGGTCGAGCGGCTCGTACAGCCCCTGGCCACCGTACTCCATCAGCACGTCCTTGCCGGCGACGCCAAGGTCGGCCGCGCCATGCTCGACATAGGTCGGCACGTCGGTGGCACGGACGATGAGCAGACGCACGTCATGCTGGGTGGTCGGGATGATCAGCTTGCGGCTCTTGTCCGGATTCTCGGTAGGCTCGATGCCTGCGGCAGCGAGCAGTGGCAGCGTGTCATCGAGAATGCGGCCTTTGGACAGGGCGATGGTGAGCATGGAGCGTTTTCCTTGAACGGCAACGGCCAACCTTGAGCGGCGACCATGTGACCAACTGCGATCTCGCGTAGCAGATCGCTATCAGCCGGGAACGCGGCGAATCTTCGCCCCGAGCAACTGCAGTTTCTCCTCGATGCACTCGTAGCCACGGTCGATGTGGTAGATGCGATCGATCAGCGTATCGCCTTCGGCCACCAGACCGGCGATCACCAGGCTCGCCGAAGCGCGCAGGTCGGTCGCCATGACCGGAGCACCCTTGAGATGATCGACGCCGGTGACGATGGCGGTGTTGCCCTCGACGAGAATCTGCGCCCCCATGCGATTCATCTCGTAGACGTGCATGAAGCGGTTCTCGAAGACCGTTTCGATGACCGTACCGGTGCCCTCGGCAATGGCATTGAGCGCAATGAACTGCGCCTGCATGTCGGTGGGAAACGCCGGGTACGGCGCGGTGCGGACGTTGACCGCCTTCGGCCGCTTGCCCTTCATGTCCAGTTCGATCCAGTCGCTGCCAGTATCGATATGCGCGCCCGCCTCGACCAGCTTGTGCAGCACGGCTTCGAGCAGCGTCGCGTCGGTATCCTTCAGGCGCACGCGACCGCCAGTGGCTGCAGCGGCGACCAGATAGGTGCCGGTCTCGATACGGTCGGGCATCACGCTGTAACGACCACCACCGAGGCGCTTGACGCCATCGATGGTGATGGTGTCGGTTCCGGCACCGGAGACCTTGGCGCCCATGGCATTGAGGAAGTTGGCCAGATCGACCACCTCCGGCTCACGCGCGGCGTTTTCCAGCACGCTGCGGCCGTTGGCCAGCGCCGCGGCCATCATGATGTTCTCGGTACCGGTCACACTGACCGTATCGAAGAAGAAGTGTGCGCCGCGCAGGCCACCGGCCGGCGCCTTGGCCTTGATGTAGCCGCCTTCGACGTCGATCTGTGCACCCATGGCCTCGAGACCGCGGATGTGCAGGTCGACTGGCCGCGATCCAATGGCACAACCACCGGGCAGCGCCACCTCGGCCTCGCCGAAACGCGCGACCATGGGGCCGAGCACGAGAATCGAGGCGCGCATGGTCTTCACCAGCTCGTACGGCGCGACCAGGGTCTTGATGCTGCTGGCGTCAACTTCGACACTGAGCTTCTCGTCGATAACAGGCTGCACGCCCATACGACCGAACAGCTCGATCATCGTGGTGATGTCGTGCAGGTGCGGCAGGTTGCACACCGTAACCGGAGTATCGGCCAGCAAGGTGGCGGCCAGAATCGGCAGAGCGGAGTTCTTTGCACCGGAAATGCGAATCTCGCCATCGAGGCGAATGCCGCCGGTAATGATCAGTTTGTCCATGGAGATTCCCGTAAGCCGCAGGCTCGAAGCACTGTCGAAGGGGGCGGCGCAGTCGGCAAGACGCGCTCTGCCTGGAATGATTGGTTGCGCGGGCTGGAACCGATCAGGCGCGCGCGGCCCAGTCTGTGCGACTGAAGAACTTCATGGTGACGGCGTGGATGCTGCCGTCGGCGATCCATGGATTGAGATGAGCGTAGATCTGCTGCTGACGCTTCACCGGGCTCAGGGCGGCCAGTTCATCACTGATCACGTTGAGCTGGAAGTTGCAGCCTTCGCCTTCCACTTCCACCTGGGTTCCCGGAATCTTCGCTTCCAGGAAATTCTTCACTTCTAGGGCCTGCATGTTCTACCTCGATCGGGCGCAGGACGCGCACGGGCCGGCCATCATACAAAAAAGCCCGAAGGCTGCGAACCCCGAACCTCGCGCGCAGATCTCAATCCAGCGTTTCGGCCCCCTGATCGCGCTCGCGCCGATGCCGCGACAGCCCGCTGTCGCTCTGCACGGCCGGGAAGCGCGAGGAGGCAAAGCGCACCACCAGGATCGCCAGCGCCAGCAGCAGGATCGCGCCCGACACATAGACCACGCCCATGTCCGGACGGTGGTGATGGGAAATATCGGAAATCAGCAGGCGGGTCAGCGCGGTGATCGCCACATAGATCAGGAAGCGCACCGGCATGTGGTTGGTCTTGAAATAGATCCCGACCATCGCGCCCAGCTCGAGATAGATGAACAGCAGCAGGATGTCATCTATCGATATGTGGCCCTTCTCGACCATGTCGAGAAAGGCCATGACCGCAGCCCAGGCCGTCACTGCGCCGATGGCAAACAGCGCCAAGTAGTGGAAGCTCTCGACCAGCAAATTGCCAAGCGATTCAGCGAGCCCATGCACGCCATCGCGCAGGTTTTCCGCCCAGCGCAGTTTCATACGGCTGTCTCCTTGTCAGACCGGGGAAGCGTCCAGCGGCAGGATATCCATAAGGCCGGACACCCTGGCGATCTTCTGCATGTCGTCCGGCAAACCAGTGACACGCAGCTCGACGCCAGCCGCCCTGGCATCGCGCATGAAAGCCAGAAGCAGCGACAGCCCGACACTACTGGAGCGCTCCACGGCGGAGCAATCGAGCGTCAGCGGCGAGCGGCCGCCAGCGATCAGCGACCGGCCGGCTTCACGCAAGGCCGGTCCACTGCGGTAATCCAACACGCCGCGCAGGCGCAGTTCGGCCTCGCCAGAGCGCTCGATCTGCGCCTCACTCATCACCAGCCGCCTGCTGCCCGGCTTCGGTTTCCTTCGCCCGCGCCACCACTTCGGCCCAGCCATCGATGGTCTTGTCCAGATCGCCGCCGTTCTTCTGCATCGAGTCGGCGAACTGGTCACGGAACAGCTTGCCTATGTTGATGCCATTGATGATCACGTTGCGCACGCGCCACTCGCCATCGTTGACCATGGTGTAGGACACCGGATAGATCTCGCCCTGCCGCCCCACCACTTCCATGCCGACACTGGTGCGTTTGGGGTCCTGCTTGCCGCTGGGCGGCAGCACGCGAATCTGCTGGTTGTTGTACTCGAGCAAGGCATTGCCATAGAACTGCATCAGGCTGCGCTTGAAGTTTTCCTGAAAACGCTTCATTTGCTCGGGCGAGGCATTGCGCGAGTACTTGACGGTCATGATGCTGCGAGAGATGCCGTCCGCATCGACTACCGGACCGAGAATCTCATTGAGCGAATCGTAGAACGCCGACGGATCGTTACGGTACTGCTCCTTGTTGGCCTTCAGGTCGGCCAGCAGTTCGTCGGTGGTCTTCTGGATCACCTGATGCGCGCTCAGCGCGGCATGGGAGAACATGGGCAATACGGCCAGCAGAACCAGCAGGCCGCGACGCAGGGCAGTCATCATTCGCTTCTCCTTTACTCTTTATTAACTGAATTGAGCAGGAACTTGCCGATCAGGTCCTCGAGCACCAGCGACGACTGGGTGTCCTGAATGGTGTCACCATCCTTGAGCACTTCGTCGTCGCCGCCCACGCTGATTCCGACATACTTCTCTCCGAGCAGGCCGGCCGTCAGGATCGAGGCCGTGGAATCGGCCGGCAGGATGTTCACATCCTCCTGGATTTCCAGGGTCACCCGTCCGGTATAGCTGTCGCGGTCCAGATCGATCGCGGTGACCTTGCCGATGGTTACGCCAGCCATGGTCACCTTTGATCGGACCGTCAATCCGGCGATATTGTCGAAATAGGCATACAGCTTATAGGTATCGGTGTCGGCCACGCTCAGCCCGCTGACTCGCAGCGACAGCAGCAGCAGGGCCAGCAGGCCGGCGAGCAGGAACAGGCCGACGCCCATCTCCAGAGTGCGGATACGCATCAGAAATCTCCAAACATCAATGCGGTCAAAATGAAGTCGAGCCCAAGCACCGCCAGCGAGGCGTAGACCACGGTTCGGGTCGTGGCGCGGCTGATCCCTTCGGAAGTCGGCTCGCAGTCGTAGCCCTGGAAGACAGCGATCCAGGTCACGACGAAGGCGAATACGACGCTCTTGATCACGCCGTTGAGCACATCCGAGTGAAAGTCGACACTGTTCTGCATGTTGGCCCAGAACGAGCCTTCGTATACGCCGAGCCAGTCAACGGCGACCATCGCTCCGCCCCAGATGCCGACCACATTGAAGATCAGCGTCAGCAACGGCAGGGAAATGAAACCAGCCCACAGGCGCGGCGCGATGATGTATTTCAGCGGGTCGACACCGATCATCTCCAGGCTCGACAACTGCTCGGTTGACTTCATGTTGCCGATCTCGGCCGCCAAGGCCGACCCGGCGCGACCGGCGAACAGCAATGCAGTCACTACCGGCCCCAGCTCACGCAGGAGCGTCAACGCGACCATCTGACCGACAGCCTGCTCGGACCCGTAGCTGCTGAGGATGTTGTAGCCCTGCAGCGCCAGCACCATACCGATGAAGATACCGGACACCACCACGATAGCCAGCGACAGCACCCCCACCGAATAGAGCTGCTTGACCAGCAGGGAAAATCCGTTGCGCAGCCCGCTGCGACCGAACAGGGCGTGCATGAGAAAAAGCGTCGAGCGCCCCAACGCCGCCACGACATCAAGACCGGCACGCCCGAGCAGAGCAATCCGATCCAACAGCGAACGCTTACGCATCACCACCTCCCAGCAGATCATCAGCGTAGGCCGGCGCAGGGAAATGGAATGGAACCGGGCCATCCGCCGAACCTTTCATGAACTGCCGGATACGCGGATTATCCGATTCCATCAGCTCCGCCGGCGTACCCTGCCCCAGGACCTGGGCATCACCCACGACATAGATGTAATCGGCGATGGAGGCAGTCTCTGCCAAGTCGTGCGATACCACGATACTGGTTATTCCCAGCGCATCGTTGAGCAGCCTGATCAGGCGCACCAAGACCCCCATCGCGATCGGGTCCTGTCCGGCGAAAGGCTCGTCATACATCAGAATCTGCGGATCGAGGGCAATCGCCCGCGCCAGCGCAACACGTCGCTTCATGCCACCGGACAGCTCGTCCGGCATCAGCTCGATGGCACCACGCAAGCCGACGGCCTGCAGCTTCATCAGCACGATGTCGCGGATCATTTCGTCCGGCAGCCGGGTATGAACGCGCAGCGGGAATGCGACGTTCTCGAACACATCGAGATCGGTGAACAGCGCACCGCTCTGGAACAGCACGCCCATCTGCTTGCGCATGTCGAACAGCTCGCTGCGCGAGAGGCTCGGCAGGTTCTGCCCGGTCACCCAGACCTCACCGCGCGAAGGCATCAGCTGGGCGGCGATCAGCCGCAGTAGCGTCGTCTTTCCGCATCCCGACGGCCCCATGATGGCCGTTACCTTCCCTCGCGGAATGGCGATATCGACGTTATTGAAGATACTCCGCTCGCCGCGCATGAAGGTTACTCCCTTCAGCTCGACCGCGTAGTCGTTGCAGGCGCTCATCTGGTCTCCTTGCATGCAGTCTGCGAAACAGACGGCTCCCGATGACGCCGGGATACTTTCTGCCCTGACCGTTTTCGGCGGCGCACTATAGCACCGCGCCCGAAAGCGCCCAACCGAGGAGCGCTTCCAGCAATGACCTGGCGACGACTCGTTCAGCTTCGGTTCAGCCAACAATGATCGAATCAACCGAACGTAGCCGAGCAGCACCGACATTTTCGATGAGCCACAGACGGTTTCTCGCTATAATCCACGCCTTTTAATCGGACGACCCCGCCAGCCATGAGCCAGAGCAGCCAACTGATCGAAACCGCGCAACGCACCATTCGCCTGGAAATCGAGGCAGTAGAGCAGCTGAACGCACGGATCGATGCCTCTTTCGTCAAGGCATGCGACCTGATCCTTGCGTGCAAGGGCCGGGTCGTCGTGGTCGGCATGGGCAAATCCGGCCACATCGGCCGCAAGATCGCAGCCACCCTGGCTAGCACCGGCACCGCCGCATTCTTCGTGCATCCCGCCGAGGCCAGCCATGGCGACATGGGCATGATTACCCAGGACGATGTCGTTCTTGCCCTGTCCAACTCCGGCACCACCAGCGAGATCGTCACGCTGCTGCCACTGATCAAGCGCCTTGGCATTACCCTGATCAGCATGACCGGCAACCCCAACTCGGTATTGGCCAAGGCCGCCGCGGTGAACCTGGATGCCAGCGTGGCCATCGAGGCCTGCCCGCTGAACCTCGCACCGACTTCCTCCACTACCGCCAGCCTGGTGCTCGGCGATGCCCTGGCGATCGCCCTGCTCGAGGCCCGCGGCTTCACCGCCGAGGACTTCGCCTTCTCCCACCCCGGCGGCGCACTGGGTCGGCGCCTGCTACTCAAGGTCGAGCATGTGATGCACACCGGCGGTCGCCTGCCCAAAGTGCAACGCGGTACCTCACTGCGCGACGCACTGCTGGAGATGACTCAGAAGGGGCTGGGCATGACGGTGATCGTCGAGGCCGATGGCCGCCTGGCCGGCATTTTTACCGACGGCGACTTGCGCCGCGCGCTGGACAAGGGCGTGGACGTGCGCGAGACCCGTATCGATGAAGTCATGACCGTTCACGGCAAGACCGCTAATGCCGAGATGCTGGCAGCCGAGGCATTGAAGATCATGGAAGACCACAAGATCAGCTCGCTCGTGGTGATCGATGAGCAGGAGCTGCCCATCGGCGCGCTGAACATGCACGACCTGCTGCGTGCGGGGGTCATGTAATGCACGAACATCTTCTGCAGCGCGCACGCGACATCCGCCTGGCCATCTTCGATGTGGATGGCGTGCTGACCGATGGGCGCCTGTACTTTCTGACCGACGGCAGCGAGTTCAAGACTTTCAATACGCTGGACGGCCACGGCATCAAGATGCTGATCAACTCGGGCGTACGCACCGCCATCATCAGCGGCCGCAAGACGCCAGTGGTGGAGCGACGGGCACAGAACCTGGGCATCCAGCACCTGTATCAGGGTCGCGAAGACAAGCTGGTGGTGCTTGACGAGCTGCTGGCCGAACTCGGGCTGAACTACTCTGAAGTGGCCTATCTGGGCGACGACCTGCCCGACCTGCCGGTGATTCGCCGGGTTGGCCTCGGCATGGCTGTGGCCAGCGCCGACAGCTTCGTCCGCGAGCACGCCCACGGCGTTACCCAGGCCCGCGGTGGCGAGGGGGCGGCGCGTGAGTTCTGCGAACTGATCATGCGCGCGCAGGGCACTCTGGCCGCCGCGCAAAACGCATATCTGTAGAGGTCTGCATGCTTCGCAAAATGCGCTTCGCTGTCCTGCTTACGCTGATCGCCGCCCTGCTGGTGGCGGTCGGCTACTGGAACATCCGCCCGGAAAGTTTCATGCAGGAGCCATCCGTCGCCAGCGGCGCAACGCCTGATGTCGACTTCTACGTGATCAATTCCCGCACGGTGCAATATCAGCCCGACGGCAAGCGTAACTACGAACTGACCGCAGACAAGCTCGAGCACATCAAGGCGAGCGACATCAGTCTGCTGACCAAGCCGGATCTGCTGTCCTATCGCGGCACCGAACTGCCGTGGCACGTGCGTAGTGAGCGCGGCGAAGTATCGGCCGAAGGCGACGAAGTGCTGCTGATCGATCAGGTCAAGGTCGAGCGCACCGACGCCAAGGGCCGCCCGACGATCCTTACCACCAGCCGCCTGACGGTGTGGCCGGAGAAGGATTATGCCGAGACAAAGCAAGCCGTTAGAATCGAGGCCGCCAATGGCGTGACCACGGCAACCGGCATGAAAGCGTACATGGATGACGGCAGGATGCTCCTGCTGTCCAACGTAAGAGGCCAGCATGAGCTGCGTTAAGACTCTCCCCCTCCTGCTCGGTTTGAGCGCATTCTGGCTAGGCGCCAGCGCGTGGGCGCTTCCCGAGGACCGTGAACAGCCAATCCGCGTTCAAGCCGACACCGCCGAGCTGGACGACCGACAGGGCGTGGCGGTCTACCGCGGCGACGTGGTCATCACCCAGGGCACGATGAAGATCACCGGCGACACGGTGACCATCACTCAGGACGAGAACGGCGACGTCGAAGTCTTCACCTCCATCGGCAAACCGGCCTACTACGAGCAGAAGCCTGCGGCGGACAAGGAAATCGTCAAAGCCTACGGCCTGACCATCCAGTACTTCGCCGCCAACGAGCGGATCGTGCTCATCGATCAGGCCAAGGTCGTTCAGGAAGGCAACACCTTCGAAGGCGAGAAGATCGTCTATGACACCCGTCGCCAGATCGTCAATGCTGGCCGCGCCACCAACGCCGATGTGACCACGCCGCGCCCACGTGTGGACATGGTCATCCAGCCGCGCAAGAACGGGCAGGCAGCGGAGCAGGCGGAGTAATGGCCGTCCTCAAAGCCCAGCATCTGGCCAAGAGCTACAAGAGCCGCCAGGTCGTCCGTGATGTCAGCCTGTCCATCGAAAGTGGGCAGATCGTCGGCCTGCTCGGCCCCAACGGGGCTGGCAAGACCACGTGTTTCTACATGATCGTCGGCCTGGTGAATGCCGACCAGGGCCGAGTGCTGATCGATCAGAACGACGTGACCCATCTGCCGATGCACGGTCGCGCGCGCGCCGGGATCGGCTATCTGCCGCAGGAGGCTTCGATCTTCCGCAAGCTCTCGGTCGCCGATAACATCATGGCGATTCTCGAGACCCGCAAGGATCTGGACCGTAGCGGCCGCCAGCAGGCGCTGGAAGGCCTGCTGCAGGAGTTCCACATCAACCATATCCGCAACAGCCTCGGCATGAGCCTGTCCGGCGGCGAACGTCGCCGCGTGGAGATCGCCCGTGCGTTGGCTACTGCGCCCAAATTCATCCTCCTCGACGAACCTTTCGCTGGCGTCGATCCGATATCGGTGGGCGACATCAAACAGATCATCCACCACCTCAAGGCCAAGGGCATCGGCGTACTGATCACCGACCACAATGTCCGTGAAACCCTGGACATCTGCGAAACCGCCTACATCGTCAACGATGGCCAACTGATCGCCGAGGGCGACGCCCAAACAATCCTGAGCAACCAACTGGTCAAGGAAGTCTATCTGGGCTACGAATTCCGTCTGTAGAGCCGTTTTTTTGCGCAGCTCGGCAAATCGGCCCTAGGCAAAGGCTTCCTCGGCAGGCATATAATTTGCTTTCTGTTGGCGCCTGGCGCGCCACATGTCGGAACGGGCGCGGTTGCGCCGGCATAAAAGGTTTGAAGTCCTCTGCCATGAAACCATCGCTAGTCCTGAAGATGGGCCAGCAGCTGACGATGACACCGCAGCTGCAACAGGCCATACGCCTCCTCCAGCTATCCACCCTCGATCTGCAACAGGAGATCCAGGAAGCGCTGGATTCCAACCCCATGCTCGAGCGCGAGGAAGACGGCGACGACTTCGACAGCTCCGACCCGATGGCTGAAGCTGCCGACCGCCCAGGTGAGGCCACCAGCGAGAAAAGCGCCACACAGGACAGCACCTACGACGAGCCAGCGCACGGCAGCGAAAGCCTCGACGACGCTGACTGGGGTGAACGCATTCCCAGCGAGCTGCCGGTCGACACCGCCTGGGAGGACATCTACCAGACCAGCGCCAGCAGCCTGCCCAGCAACGATGATGACGAGTGGGACTTCACCAGCCGCACGTCACCTGGCGTCAGCCTGCAGAGCCACTTGCTCTGGCAACTCAATCTCGCGCCGATGAGCGATACCGATCGACTGATCGCCACCACGCTGATCGACTGCATCAACGACCAGGGTTATCTCGAAGAATCGCTCGAGGAAATCACTGACTCGTTCGACCCAGAACTGGAGATCGAACTCGACGAAGTCGAAGTCGTGCTGCATCGCATCCAGCAGTTCGAACCCGCCGGGATCGGCGCGCGCGATCTGCGCGAGTGTCTGCTGCTGCAACTGCGTCAGCTGCCCGAGCGAACTCCCTGGCTGAGCGAAGCGCAGCGCCTGGCCAGCGATTACCTGGATGTCCTCGGCAGCCGCGACTACAACCTGCTGATGCGCCGGATGAAGCTCAAGGAGGACGAGCTACGCCAGGTGATCGAGCTGATCCAGACGCTCAACCCGCGCCCTGGTTCTCAGATCGAAGCGAGCGAGCCGGAATACGTGGTGCCTGACGTGATCGTCCGCAAGCACAACGACCGTTGGCTGGTAGAGCTGAACCAGGACGCCATGCCACGCCTGCGCGTCAATGCGCAGTACGCCAGCTTCGTCAAACGTGCCGACTCCAGTGCCGACAACACCTTCATGCGCAACCAGCTGCAGGAAGCACGCTGGTTCATCAAGAGCCTGCTCAGCCGCAATGAAACGCTGATGAAGGTCGCCACGCAGATCGTCGAGCACCAGCGTGCATTTCTCGAGCATGGTGACGAGGCCATGAAACCGCTGGTGCTGCACGACATCGCCGAAGCGGTGGGCATGCACGAGTCGACCATTTCGCGCGTGACGACCCAGAAATACATGCACACACCGCGCGGCATCTACGAACTCAAGTACTTCTTCTCCAGCCACGTCAGCACGGCCGAAGGCGGGGAATGCTCGTCCACCGCGATCCGCGCGATCATCAAGAAGCTGGTTGCGGCGGAAAACCAGAAAAAGCCGTTGAGCGACAGCAAGATCGCTGGTTTACTGGAAGCGCAGGGCATTCAGGTAGCCCGCCGCACAGTCGCCAAATACCGGGAGTCGCTCGGTATCGCGCCATCCAGCGAGCGCAAACGATTACTGTGATCGGCCAAGGCCGAAACGTCCCGGCGGCAGGGCTTCGGACCTGCTCTTCGCACAAGGCAAAGGAGATAGCAGTATGCAAGTCAATATCAGCGGTGTTCATCTGGAAGTAACCAATGCCCTGCGTGACTACATCGAGGAGAAATTCGATCGGCTTGCCCGTCATTTCGACCGCATCATCAGCGTCCAGGTGATCCTGCAGGTCGAGAAGCTAAAGCAGAAAGCCGAAGCGACGCTGCATGTCGCTGGCCGCGAAGTGGTCGCCAACTCGGAACACGAAGACATGTATGCTGCCGTCGACCTGCTGGTCGACAAGCTCGATCGCCAGCTGATCAAGCACAAGGAAAAGCAGCTCGACCATACCCAGGGCGCCATCTCCCGCTGACTCCCAGACATGATCCGACTCGAAAACATCCTGACCCCCGGACGTTCCCTGGTGAACGTCCCGGGCGGTAGCAAGAAACGCGTCCTGGAACAGATCGCCAAGGTCATCGCCCAGGACCTCACAGACCTCGACTCCCAGACCATATTCGAAAGCCTGATTGCCCGCGAGAAGCTGGGATCGACCGGATTTGGCAACGGCATCGCCATCCCTCACTGCCGCATGGTCGGCTGTAACGCCCCGCTGAGCGCCGTGCTGCGCCTGGAAACGCCGGTGGACTTCGACGCCATCGACGGCGCACCGGTAGACCTGCTGTTCGTCTTGCTGGTACCGGAAGCGGCCACCGACGAGCACCTCGAGCTGCTGCGCCAGATCGCCAGCATGCTTGACCGTGAAGAGGTGCGCCAGCGACTGCGCCAGGCACCCACCAATGAGAGCCTCTATCAGGTCGTCGTCGACGTCCAGAATGGCGCCTAGCGGAGTGGGGGCCAGATGCGGCTGATCATCGTCAGTGGCCGTTCGGGCTCGGGCAAGAGCACCGCGCTGAACGTGCTCGAAGACAACGGTTTCTACTGCATCGACAACCTGCCGG
Source organism: Pseudomonas sp. LM13 (assembly GCF_041381355.1). Taxonomy (NCBI): domain Bacteria; kingdom Pseudomonadati; phylum Pseudomonadota; class Gammaproteobacteria; order Pseudomonadales; family Pseudomonadaceae; genus Pseudomonas; species Pseudomonas sp. LM13. The sequence continues at coordinate 23,672 of NZ_JACBXH010000033.1, read as the reverse complement.
CGGGTCTGCTTCCCGAGCTTGCCGAACGCGCGCTGCTGCACACCGAGCTGCTGCATCCGCAGGTCGCCGTTTCCATCGACGCGCGCAACCTGCCCAGTCAACTGAAGCGTTTTCCGGAACTGCTCGAAGAGGTTCGCGCCAGGCATATCCAGTGCGACGTGCTGTATCTGGACGCGGACGACGAAACCCTGCTCAAGCGCTTCTCGGAAACCCGCAGGCGTCATCCGCTGACCAACGAGAGCCGCTCCCTCGCCGAGGCGATCCGCGACGAGGAGCTGCTACTGGCAGCCATCATCGACCATGCCGACCTGAAGATCGACACCACGCACCTGAATCTTTACCAGCTGCGCGACTTCCTGAAGCTGCGCCTGCTGAACAAACCCGAACCCGGCACCGCATTTCTCATCGAGTCGTTCGGCTTCAAGCGCGGCATGCCGGTCGACGCCGACCTGGTGTTCGATGTGCGCTGCCTGCCCAACCCCTACTGGAAAGCCGAGCTGCGCGACTTCTCCGGGCTCGATCAACCGGTCATCGACTATCTGACCGCCCAGCCCGACGTAGAGGAGATGTTTGAGGACATCCATGCCTACCTGAGCAAATGGCTGCCCCGCTTCGCCGCCAGCAACCGCGCATACGTAACCATCGCCATCGGCTGTACCGGCGGCCATCATCGCTCGGTTTATCTGGCTGAGCGCCTGGGCCAAGCGCTCAGGGAGCCGCTGAAGAATCTGCAGGTCCGTCACCGGGACCTCGCCTAGGAATACCTGCCCCATGCCTGCCCGCGAAGTCACCATCATCAACAAGCTCGGTCTGCATGCGCGCGCGGCGGCCAAGTTCGTCGGCGTTGCCAACCGCTATCCGTGTGCCGTCCGTGTCGGCCGCTGCCCGGCCACGCTGGTGGACGGCAAGAGCATCATGGCGGTCATGATGCTTGCCGCCAGCAAGGGCTCGACCCTGCACCTGCACACCGAAGGCGAGCAGGAGCACGAAGCCCTGGCAGCCCTGGTCGCACTGATCGACGACTACTTCGAAGAAGGCGAATAAGGCCTCGAGCGGCCGGCGCGGATGATGACCACGCCGGCTGGGCGAGGCTACTTGCCCGCCACCGTCATCCGCTCGATCAGCACCGAGCCGGTGCGCACATTGCCACGCGTCTCGATATCACAACCTACCGCGACGATCTGACGGAACATGTCACGCAGGTTGCCGGCGATAGTCACTTCCTGCACCGGGAACTGAATCTCGCCATTCTCGACCCAGTAGCCGCCTGCGCCGCGCGAGTAGTCCCCGGTCACCAGATTCAGCCCCTGCCCCATCAGTTCCGTTACCAGCAGCCCGCGCCCCATCTGACGGATCAGTGCCGCCTGATCCTCGTCGCCGTGACTGACGAACAGGTTGTGCACGCCGCCGGCATTGGCCGTGCTCGGCATGCCCAGCTTGCGTCCCGAGTAGGTCGACAGCACGTACGACAGCAGGCGGCCACCCTCAACGAAGGGTTTGGCATAGGTCGCCAAGCCATCGCCGTCGTAACCGGCGCTCCCCAGCGCCCGCGGGATGTGAGGGCGCTCGTCCAGGCTCAGCCACTCGGGGAATAGCGTCTGCCCCAGCGCGCCTTCCAGGTACGATGCCTTGCGGTAGAGGTTGCCACCGGAAATCGCTGCGATGAAATGGCTGAACAGCCCGGTAGCCAGCTCCGGCGCGAACAGCACCGGCACCTCGCAGGTCGGGATCGGACGCGCGCCCAGCCGCCGAACTGCTCGCTCAGCCGCACGCTGACCGATGGTCAGCGGATCGATCAGCGCCTCGCCGATCCGGTTCACGTCATAGAAATAGTCCCGCTGCATCTGCCCATCGCTTTCAGCGATCATCACGCAGCTCAGACTGTGCCGGCTGCTGCAATAACCGCCGATGAAGCCGTTGCTGTTGCCGTAGGCCCGGCAGCCCTGATGGGTGTTGAGGCTGGTGCCGTCGGCGTTGCGAATCCGCTGGTCGAAGGCGAAGGCCGCACCTTCACAGCTCAGCGCCTGCTCGATCGCCTGTTCGGGAGTGATCGCCCACGGGTGGTAGAGGTCGAGTTCGGGTAGCTCGCGCGCCATCAGCGAGGCATCAGCCAGGCCGGCGAACTCGTCCTCCGACGCATGTCTGGCAATGGCCAAGGCGGCCGCCACGGTTTCCCGAATGGCGGCATCTCCGCTGCCGGTGGTGCTGGCCGAGCCCTTGCTCTGGCCGACATAGAGCGTAATACCGAAGCCCTGGTCGCGATTGTACTCGACCGTTTCCACCTCGCCTTGACGCACCGTGGTGGACAGGCCTTGCTCCATCGAGACCGAAACCTCACTGGCGCTGGCGCCCTGCCGACGCGCCTCTTCGATGATGCGCTCGACCTTATCGCGCAAGCCGGGCAGCGCATGCGGTCCGATGCCCTCTACTTCACTCATAAGCTCTCCCAAAACCACTGCAATCTATTCAAGTAGCAGCCCGACATCAGCTACGCTGAGCCGGCTGCCGGGGCTGCTGTTATCATGGCGGCATTTCCTAGTGGACCATCCCCATGTCTGAACACTCCGACGTCGACGGCTTCGACGAAAAAAGCAAATCCCAGGTCAAGCGCGAACTGCTGGCGCTGCAGGAACTCGGCGAGCGTCTGACCACGCTCAAGCCCGATCTCATTGCTCGCCTGCCGCTCAGCGACGCACTGCAAAAAGCGCTGGCCGACGCGCCCAAACACAAGGCACACATCGCACGCAAACGGCATATCCAATACATCGGCAAACTAATGCGCGACCAGGACGTCGACGCGATCCTGGCCCTGGTCGACCAGCTCGACGCCTCGACCCGCCAGTACAACGAACGGTTCCATGCGCTGGAACGTTGGCGTGACCGCCTGATCGCTGGCGACGACAGCACCCTGGAAGCCTTCGTCGCCGAGTATCCGGAGACCGACCGCCAGCACCTGCGCGGCCTGATCCGCCATGCGCAGCATGAAGCGGCACGCAACAAGCCGCCGGCGGCGAGCCGGAAGATCTTCAAATACATCCGTGACCTGGATGAGACCAAGCGCGGCCTGCGCTGAAGTCAGCTCCAGGCCACCGGTCACGATCCGACGCGCGCCTGCTCAAGCGCCCGTCCCTCCCACGGTGATCTCGTCGATCTTCAGCGTCGGCTGACCGACGCCCACCGGCACCGACTGGCCATCCTTGCCGCAGGTGCCGACACCGCTATCCAGCGCCAGGTCGTTGCCTACCATCGACACCCGATTCATCACTTCAGGGCCGTTGCCGATCAGCGTCGCGCCCTTAACCGGCGCGGTGATCTTGCCATCCTCGATCAGATAGGCCTCGCTGGTGGAGAAGACGAACTTGCCGCTGGTGATGTCGACCTGGCCGCCGCCGAGGCTGGCGCAGTAGATACCCTTTTTCACCGAGCGGATGATTTCCTGCGGATCGCTCTCGCCGGCCAGCATGTAGGTGTTGGTCATGCGCGGCATCGGCAGGTGCGCATAGGATTCGCGACGGCCGTTGCCGGTCGGCGCGACGCCCATCAGCCGGGCGTTGAGCTTGTCCTGGATATACCCCTTGAGAATGCCGTTCTCGATCAGCGTGGTGCATTGCGTCGGCGTGCCTTCGTCGTCGACGCTGAGCGAACCCCGGCGATCCGCCAGGGTGCCGTCATCGACGATGGTGCACAGGCTGGACGCCACCTTCTGCCCGATCCGGCCGCTGTAGGCCGAGCTGCCCTTGCGATTGAAATCACCCTCCAGCCCATGGCCGACCGCCTCGTGCAGCAGTACACCAGACCACCCGGGGCCGAGCACCACCGGCAGTGACCCAGCAGGCGCCGGCACCGCCTCGAGATTGACCAGCGCCTGCCGCAGCGCTTCGCGCGCATAGCCCATGGCGCGATCCTCATCGAGGAAATACTGGTAGCCGGTACGTCCGCCGCCACCCTGCCCACCGCGCTCGCGACGGCCGTTCTGCTCGACGATCACGCTGACGTTGAAACGCACCAGCGGGCGGATATCCGAAGCCATGCCGCCGTCCAGCGCGGCAACCAGAACATGCTCCCAGACACCCGCCAGGCTCACCGTGACCTGCTTGATCCGCGGATCGAGCGCTCGCGTCGCGACATCGATGCGCTTGAGCAGCTCCACCTTTTCGCCCCGGCTCAGACCGTCGAGCGGATTATCGCGGCCGTAGAGCGGCTCGAATGCTGCCCGGGACAGCACACCGACCTGCCCCTGCTTGCCGCTGCGGGCAATCGACCGCGCGGCCTGGGCCGCCTGACGCAAGGCATCGGCCGTGATCGCGTTGCTGTAGGCGAACCCGGTCTTCTCACCGGAAAGCGCCCGAACGCCGACGCCCTGTTCGATGTGAAAACCGCCTTCCTTGACGATGCCATCTTCCAGTACCCAGGACTCGGATACCTGATCCTGAAAATACAGATCAGCAGCATCCACGCCAGGACCGGCGAGCTCGCCCAGCAGCGCTGGGAGATCGTCGATGGTCAGGCCACCCGGCGTCAGCAGACGCTCGGTTACGGGTAACAGCAGTTCACTCATATTCACTCCAGACAGTCCGTGATCAAGCACGGGACGGAAAAACGGCGGTGGCGCTGCACCGGCATGCGCTGGCGGATGGCCGCCTGCTCGGGCACATCTCGTTCGGCGAGCAGCGCTGTCTCAGCAGCCGCCTGCTCGCACAACAACCGACCCCAGGGGTCAACGATAGACGAATGCCCATAAGTGACGCGACCGCCGGCGTGCGTACCGACCTGAGCGGCAGCCAGTACGTAGCACTGCGTCTCTATGGCGCGGCAGCGGATCAGAGTCGTCCAGTGTGCCTCACCGGTCACGGTGGTGAAGGCAGAGGGCGCACTGATCAGTTCGGCCCCTGCGTCGCGCAGCGCCATGTATAACTCGGCAAAGCGCAAGTCGTAGCAGACGGTCATGCCCAGCCGTCCAACCGGCGTGTCGGCCACGACCAGCCGCTGCCCTGCCCCGTAGGTATCGGATTCGCGGTACTGCTGCCGACTGTCGGCCACATCGGCGTCGAACAGGTGCACCTTGTCATAACGCGCGACCCGCTGTCCGTGCTCGTCGATAAGCAGCGAACAGGCATTGGGCCTGTCCTGCGGACGGTCGTCGGGTGGCAGCGGCACGGTTCCAGCGACAATCCACAATCTGAGGTCGCGCGCGGTACGTTTCAACCAGGGCAGAACAGGCCCTTGGCCTTCCGCTTCGGCGCGCCCCAGCTGCTGTGGGTCACTGCAGCCCATGGCGGCGAAGTTCTCTGGCAGCACCGCCAAGCGGGCCCCGGCCGCGGCAGCCTGCTCGAGCAGGCGCCGGGCGGCAGCTAGATTGCCGGTGACATCGGCCTGGCTGGTCATCTGGATTACCGACAGCGACATGAATGCTCCCGTCGAATTGCGATGGCCGCGCGACACCGGCCAGTCAATTGGGCTTCTCGAACGGCTTGTCGAAACTGATCTTCGGCGATTGCCAAGGTCCCTTGACGTCATACTGTACGCTGGCGAAGCGCGCCACACGGTCGCCCAGCAACTTGTCGACAACGAAAAGTGCCCCGCCAATCGCTGGCGCGCCGACGATCAGCGCAGCCAGCGGCAGGTTGTTGCTGATCGGCAGCGTGACCAGCAGTTTCGCATCGATCTGGTCGCGAGCCATGTCCAGCGTGCCATCCAGCTCGAGGTTGGTCGACGGACCGCTGACGGTGATGGGCTCGCGAGTGTTGAACACGCCTTCCTTGGCCAGCAGCCGACCATCCAGCCGGTCATAACTGAGCCCCTTGCTGAACAGGTCGGAGAAATCCAGTCGCAGGCGACGCCCTATCGAATTGAAATTGAGCACGCCGAACACCCGTAGCGCCTGGGCGCTGCCGTCGACCTCGACGAACTGTCCCTTGCGCAGCCGTGGCTGCATGCTGCCGGAATAGCGCGCCATGGCGAACCAGGCTGGTGAGCCGGGCCACTGCCCATCCACATCCAGGCGAAAACTGTCGCTGGTCACCGAGGGCGCAAAGCCCCAGGCAAGCAGTACGTCGGCGAGGTTGCGCCCTTCGAGGCGGCCCTTGTACCAGGTCTGCGCGCCGTCCCAACCGCCACTTCCGGTGATCTTCAGGCCCTTGAGGTCCAGAGCGATGTCGCGGAACTCGATTCCGGCGCTGACCGGCCGCAGCTTCAACGTCCAGGCGCCAAGCACATCGTCGCCCAGGGATATCCGTTTGATGGCGACATCCATCGCCGGCAGGCTCTGCGGGTCGACATCGGCCAGCGGATCAGGCCGCGCCTTGGATGCTGCTTCGCCGGTTTGCGCCGGAGCCGGCAGGCGCAGGTGCTGGAGATCAGCAACGATGGTGCCACCCTCGGCATCCGGCAGACGAACCGAGCCGCCGATGGTCGAACTGCGAAGGCCAAGGTCCCACGCATCGCTCAGTCGCCGCAGGTCCAAGCCAAGGTCGTCGATCCGGGTGCCAAAACCATCGAAACGACCGATATCGACCTGCGCACGGCGCAGCAGCGAGCCAGTCGTCTGCTGCGCGTCCGCCTTGCCATGTTGCTCGAGCACAGCCTGCCAGGCTTTCAAGTCGAGTTCCCGCAGGCGGCCTCTGACGTAAAGCCCGGCACGGGCCGGAAGATTAGCCGCACCGGGGCCCAGACGCAGCTCACCGCGACCCTGCGCCCAGGCACCCGGCGGCGCGGCGAACGCCAGCGCGGCGAGCGCCCCATGCTGGACGCCGTAGTGACGCTCGGCCCCTTGCAGAGACATCCGCAACGAGGTATCGCGGCGCTCGCCGGCAGACTTGCCGAACGGCGCTGGCAGATCGATGCGCAGCCCCTGTAGCGACGAGTCGATTTGCAGCTGACTATCCTCACCCGCCAGATCCAGACGCAACTGATAGGGCAGTTCACCGCTGGCGGGCAGCGATTGCCCGATAGCGAGCCACTCAACCAGACGCTGCAACCCCACGGTGCCCTGTGCCTCCAGGCGAGAGGCTGGCTTGCCGGGCGCGCCTGTCGCGACCGCCTTGCCCTTGACCGGAGCGCCGAACAGACGCGCCTGGATGGCCTCTGCGCTCAAGCCCCGTGCGGTGTCGTAGCGGAAATTGCCGCTGAGCTGCTCGAAGGCAAGCTCCGGCTCGGGAATCTTCAGTTTCGCATCGTCGCTGGCGAAATCCACGATGACCCGCGGAGTGCCCTTGCCCAGCGGGATCTGCAGGTCAAGCGTGCCGCTGAGCGCACCCTGCCCCTGCCAGCCGGCGAACAGCTCGGCAGTCCCGATCGGCGCCTCCTGCAGCAGCTTCAAGGCGTCCGCCAGGCTGCTGCTGACCTGTCCTTTCACCGCCAGCTGCGGCACGTTTCCGGCCCCGGCGCGAGGTATCTCCGCTGTCGCATCCCGCACCTGGCTGTCGAGGATCCGCCCTTCCGCGAGCCGGACACGCACCCCACTGTCTTCGATCAGCACCTCGCCGCGGCCCTGTTGCAGCAGGGGCCAGCCGGGCTGAAACGCCAGCTCCGCATCACGCACCTTGAAGTACAGGCTCAGGGCGCGCGCGCTATCGGAAGCGCCCTTGTTCAATGCCCCCTGGTACTGGAAATAACCTTGCTCGACCGTCCCGCTGCGGATCGCCTCCCTGAGCCAGCTGACCAGCGCCGGGCTCAACGCCGGCGAGCGTGTCGGCAGGTATTTCTCGGTGAAGCGCGCATCGCCTTCGCTCAAGCCGACCCGCAGGTCCATGTAATCTTCTGCAGCGGGGTCCCGAGCCAGTCGGATGAGAAAATCTCCGGCGATCTTGCCTTCCTCGCCGTCGATGCGCAGATAGGGCGCCGCCAGCGTGAAGACCTGCTCATCCAGCGCCCAGGTCAGGCGCCCGCCGGCGTGTCGGTAGTGCCACGGCTCGGGATAAAGTGGCGCAAGCTGCAGGCTGAAGTCGTCGCTGTCCACGCGCAACTCGCCGCCGCCCAGGTCACCACGAATGCTGCCACTCGCGTTCCCCACCGCCGGTATCCAGTTCTGCGCAGCAATGCTGATGCGGTCCAGATTGGCAGCGAACTGCAGGCGCTGCGGCGACTCCATCTGCGGGTAGTAGTCGAGCTGCAGGTTGCGCAATGTTCCGTTGGGTTGCAGCGCCGTCAGCGTCTCGGCGGCAGTCGGCGGCAACGGCGCCAGTGCACGAACGAGCGTGGCGATCGGCGCGATAGCCAGCCGATCCGCCTGCAGGCGCCAGTACTGCTGGGCCTGATCCTGCTGAAGCTGGATTCGCGCATCGCCCCAGCGCTCGCCGTCGAGATCGAATGCCAGCCGGTCCAGCAGCAGCCGGTAGCCCTGCTCGTTACGATCGATATACGCCTCGCCCCCCAGGTCCTCGAGCTGAACGGGCGCACGATCGGCAAAGGACATGCTCAGCTGCGACGCGTTCAGCCGTAGAACAGCACGCTCCAGCGCCTGTTCGCGCCAGCTCACCCACAGCTCGCCACCCATCTTCAGCGTCTGCAGATGCCAATCGGCAGTCAGCCGGCGTGGCAACCAGGCGGCCCAATCGCTTTGTGGCAGGCTGAGGTAAACCTGCGCCTCGGCGTGCTGCCAGCGTTGCGGCTGCACCCTCCCCTGAATGTTCAAGGCCAGCGGCTGACCATCTGGCAGGATACTGCGCCCGTCCAAGCGGAGCCGCTCGCCGTCGACGCGCAAGCTCAGATCGGTGTAGCTCAAGGTCAGCGGCGACTCACCGAATGGTTCCAGCGTGATCTGGCTGTTGCGCACCACCAACCCACGTACCCGCTGCAACGACTCGAGCATCTTCTGTGGCTCGGGCGGTTTCTGCTCGGCACGGGTCGGCAAGCCTTCCACCCGCCACTTGCCCTCGGCATCTTCAGCGACAGACAGCTGCACGCCGCTGAGTTCCAATTGGTTCAGCCGCCATGCTCGGGCCCAGAGGCTGCCCGCCAGGTCCGGCACGATAGCGATACGGTCCAGGCGCATCGCGCTGTCCCCTTCACCGAGCAGCACGTCATGCGCCAGCAAACGCGGCGCGAAGCCCTCCCAGCGACCTTCGAGCCTGCCCAGCGTGATTGGCATGCCCAGCGCCGCCTGCGCTTTCTCCTGCACCTCGGCGCGGTATTCGGCGACCAAGGGCACCAGCTGCCGCCCCAGGCTGACGTAGAACGCGGCCAGAATCAGGCCAAACGCAATTATCCAGAACAGCTGGCGCGACAGTGTCAGGAGGAAAGCAGCGAGGCGGTTCATCTGGATGCGCTCCGGTCATCCTGGGCCTTGCGGCCCGGTCTACCTTTGTTCAGAGCAACACCACGTCGTACTGTTCCTGGGAGTACATGCTTTCCACCTGGAACTTGATCGAGCGACCGATAAAGGCCTCCAGGTCGGCGACATTGCCCGACTCCTCGTCGAGCAGACGATCGATCACCTTCTGATTGGCCAGCACCCGGTAGCCTTCGGCCTGATAGGCCCTCGCCTCCCGCAGGATCTCGCGGAAGATCTCGTAGCAGACGGTCTCCGGCGTCTTCAGCTTGCCACGCCCCTGACAGCACATGCAGGGTTCGCACAGCACCTGTTCGAGGCTTTCGCGGGTGCGCTTGCGGGTCATCTGCACCAGGCCAAGTTCGGTGATGCCGATGATGTTGGTCTTGGCGTGATCGCGCTCCAGCTGCTTTTCCAGCGTGCGCAGGACCTGGCGACGATGCTCCTCGTCCTCCATGTCGATGAAGTCGATGATGATGATGCCGCCCAGATTGCGCAGCCGGAGCTGGCGTGCGATGGCGGTGGCCGACTCGAGATTGGTCTTGAAGATGGTTTCTTCCAGCGTCCGGTGGCCGACGAAGGCGCCGGTGTTGACGTCGATGGTGGTCATCGCCTCGGCCGGATCGATGATCAGATAACCGCCGGACTTGAGCATGACCTTGCGCTCCAGCGCCTTCTGGATCTCGTCCTCGACGCCATAAAGGTCGAAGATTGGGCGCTCGCCCGGGTAATGCTCGAGACGATCGCCCAGCTCGGGCATCAGCTCGCCGACGAACTGCCTGACCTTCTGGAAATTTTCCCGCGAGTCGATGCGGATCTTCTCGATCCGCGGGTTGACCAAATCACGCAGCGTGCGCATGGCCAGAGAGAGATCTTCGTAGATCACCGTCGGCGCTTCGACGGTCTTGATCTGGCTCGCTATCTGCTCCCACAGGCGGCGCAGATAGCGGATATCCATCAGGATCTCTTCGCTGCCGGCACCTTCTGCCGCGGTACGCAGGATGAAACCGCCGGCCTCCTGAATGCCTTCGGCCGCCACGCATTCGGCTACGACCTGCTTGAGTCGCTCGCGCTCGGCTTCATCCTCGATACGCAGGGAGATCCCGACATGGCTGGTACGCGGCATGTAGACCAGGTAGCGAGAGGGGATCGACAGCTGCGTGGTCAGGCGTGCGCCCTTGGTGCCAATAGGATCCTTGGTGACCTGCACCACCAGGCTCTGGCCCTCATGCACCAGTGCATTGATCGGCTCGACGGCGTTGCCTTCGCGGCTGGATATCTCCGAGGCATGAATGAACGCGGCGCGATCCAGCCCGATGTCGACGAAGGCCGCCTGCATACCTGGCAGCACCCGCACCACCTTGCCCTTGTAGATGTTGCCAACGATGCCGCGGCGCTGGGTGCGCTCGACGTGCACCTCCTGCAAGACACCGTTCTCCACCACCGCCACCCGCGACTCCATGGGGGTGATGTTCATCAGGATTTCTTCGCTCATTGTTGTTCTCGGCGGTGGCTTGATGTGCAGCGCTAGCTGATGGTTCCGGTCGATTCTAACCGCCCGGCGCGTCGAAGCCACAGGCTCTAGCGTGAGCCTTTGGTCCAACGTGGGAGAGCGAACACATCGAGCAGCTGCGTGGTTTCGCACAGCGGCAGGCCGACCACCGCCGAATAGCTGCCATGCAGCTGGCTGACGAAGGCAGCGCCCCAACCCTGGATGGCATAGCCGCCCGCCTTGTCCAGCGGCTCGCCACTGTTCCAGTAGCGCTCGGCCTCCGCTTCATCGATGCTGCGAAAGGTCACTTCGCTGATGACCACACGCGCTTCGCAGGCCGAGCGACTGGCAAGCGCCACCGCGGTCATCACCCGGTGGGTACGGCCCGAAAGTGCCGCCAGCATTGCCAGGCCTTCATTGCGGTCGACCGGCTTGCCAAGGATGCGCTGATCGAGCACCACGCTGGTGTCGGCGCCCAGCACGCAGCCATCGCGCTCACCCAGCACTGCCAATCCGGCGAGGGCCTTGTCCCGCGCAACACGCTCGACATAGGCCTCTGGGGATTCGGTCGGTGAAGGCGTCTCGTCGACGGAGACGCTGATCAGGGAAAACGGAGCGCCTATCTGCGCGAGCAGTTCGCGACGGCGGGGTGATGCCGAGGCGAGAAACAGAGTGCCCATGGCAAGTCCTCAACGTGAATAAGCGACAGCGTCGCATATTCAGGGGGCGTCGAGAAAGGCGCGGAGGGCTTGGCGGCACACCGGCGCGGGGCTGTCAGAACCTGAAGTTGAGTACCTGATCGCCCTTCAGTGACAGGGTACGCTTCTGGGTGATACCGCCAGAGGTCACCTGGATGTCGTAGACACCGCTATCCAGCACCAGCGACACCGGCGTCGCGCCGTGGTCCTGGTCATTGATACGAACCCGGTCGTCGTACTTGTTGCTGCGCACGATCAGGGAATGCGTCTGACTGTCGCATTGCTCGTAAGGCACATCGAGGATCGCGCAGGGCATCATCTTCTTCGCGGTGATGGTCGCCTCGATATTCATCCGTGCATGAACGGTGCCGTCCAGGCTCATGCTTGCCTGCGCGAAGTCCGTACGTGTGCGATAGCGGTACCAGGCAGTATCCAACGCCAGCTCCGCCACCTGATCACGGATGTCCTCGGCCAGGACCCGCTGATAGTGGCCCAGCACCCACTGTGACATCTGACTGTCGCCGCGGAACTCGGCCAGACAGGCGGCCAGGCTCTTGCTCGCCGAGCAGCGGAACGAGACGTCCTGATCGAAGCGGATGGTCTTGTCCAGTTTGCGTGCAATCGCCTGGATGTTCTTGCTGTTGCGTTCGCGAGCCTCGGCGGCGAGCTGGGCCTTGAGGCGCTCCGCATCACGGCTCGCCAGGGAGAGCTTCAGATGCTGGCTGCCCAGATCCTTTTCCAGAGCCTCGACACGCTCACCAATAGCAGCCGCGGCATCGGCGCTACGCTTGTGCTCGTCGAGCAACTCGTCGAGTCGCTCGCGCTCGATGCCCTGTCCGAGGAAATCGTCAACTTCGGCCTGGATCAGCTTCTTGGTGTTCGCCAGCTGCAACTGGATCGCGGCCAGTTCGCTCTTCTGCGCACGCAAGGCCTCTTCGAGCTTCTGCTTCTCCAGCACAATGGCGTCGAGCTCGGCGAGCTTGCTGGCCAGCTGCTCGCTGCGGGAGGAATCGATGGTGCCGGGCGCCGCGGCGGGCGCATCGGAAGCCGCAGGTTGGGCCGGCCGGGTGGCCTGCGGTGCGCTGTCGGCCTGGGAGTAGTCGCTGCTCGCAATCAGCGCCAGCAGCAGCGAGGCGGCTGCGCTCGCTACAAGCACGGTGCGCACACCCCGCCCCCATCGCCGCGTGGAAAGAATCGAAACGCCAGCTTCCATACTCATCGCCCGTGCTGTTGTGCTTGTCGTTTGTCTGAAGCAGATCACAGTAATGGCTGAACGCCATGAGGGGCGCATGATTTCAGAATTGCCCCGGAGCAGCAAGGCATAGGCCGTGCCGCTCCGCGCAAATCCACACGAAACTCATGACTTTCGCTTTCTGCCGGCGCGGGAGTAGTGAAACAGCAATTTCAGTAGACGGCGAAGCGTTGCCGCAACCCTTGCAGTGCGACGAACAGCCACGGCCAGAGCAAGGCACTGATCGGCACCGGCACGAGGAACAGCAGCGTAGGAGGACGATTGCCCGTCAGCGTGTTGAGCCATAGCTGAACCAGCTGCGCGAGACCCAGCACCACCAGCAGCACCATGCTCTGTTGCCACAGCGGGAACATGCGCAGGCGTTGCTGGAGACTCAACACCAGGAAGGCAATCAGGATCAGTGGCAAGGCACTCTGACCGAACAGCGTGCCCGCCAGCACGTCCTGAGCCAGGCCGAAGCAGAATGCGACGCCAAGCCCCCCGCGATGCGGAAGCGTCAGCGACCAGAAGGCGATTACCAGACCGAGCCACAGCGGGCGAGCCAGCTCCGCGCTGCCCGGCATGGGAGCGATGCTGAGCAACAGGGCGATCGTCAGGCTGCACCAGATCACCCACCCATTGTTCGGCCGTCCACTGATCATTGCGCCTCCTCGACTGGCGAGGGCGCCGGGGCATCACCCAGCGCAGCGGCATTACCGGCCGCCTGCTCCGCGGCAGGAGGAGCCACCTCAGCGTCGGCAGCCGCTTCTCGGTCGGCATCCACCTGCGCCTGCGCAGCTGCGGCGGCGCGCTCCTCTGGCGTACGCGAGTCGCTGAAGACCAGCATCAGATAGCGGCTGCGGTTGAGCATCGCCGTAGGCACCGCACGAACGATCGCGAATGGCTGACCGGAGCCATGCACCACCTCGGTCACCTGAGCCACTGGATAGCCGCTGGGAAAGCGCTGACCGAGGCCGGAGCTGACCAGCAGGTCACCTTCCTTGATATCAGCGGTTTCCGCCACGTGGCGAAGTTCCAGGTAGTCTGGATTGCCGGTACCCACGGCGATTGCACGCAACCCGTTGCGGTTGACCTGCACCGGAATACTGTGGGTCACATCGGTGAGCAGCAATACCCGCGCCGCATAGGGCAGCACTTCGACAACCTGCCCCATCAGCCCACTGGCATCGAGCACCGGCTGCCCCATGAAGACGCCGTCCCTCTCGCCCTTGTCGATCAGGATGCGATGGGTGAACGGGTTTGGGTCGAGCCCGATCAGCTCGGCGACGATGACCTTGTCATCCACCAGCGCCGCGGAATTGAGCAATTCGCGCAGGCGCACATTCTGCTCGGTCAGCATCGCCAGCTTCTGCAGGCGCCGCTGCATCAGCAATGCCTCGGCCTTGAGCTTCTCGTTCTCGGCCATCAGGCTGCTACTGCTGGCGATCTGTTCGGTTGCACCCCTCCAGATACGCACCGGCATTTCGGCGACCCAGTAGAACGGGGTCAGCACCAGCGCCATCTGGCTGCGCACCATCTTCAGCGCATCGAAACGTGCATCCACCACCATCAGCGCGACGCAGAGCACGACGAACACCAGCAGGCGTCCACCGAGCAGAGGTCCCTTGGCAAATAGCGGCTTGATTGCGACTACCTCGCGGCTGAAGCTTCAGACTGAACGCGACAAGCCGAAAGCCGGCGTGACCGGATCTTTCGGCTTGTCATCAACGGCGCGCAGCGCCTCACTCGGTGGACAGCAGGTCCATCGCGTGCCGATCCATCATCTCCAGCGCACGGCCGCCGCCGCGGGCTACGCAGGTCAGCGGCTCTTCAGCGACGATTACCGGCAGGCCGGTTTCCTGCGCCAGCAGCTTGTCCAGATCACGCAGCAAGGCACCGCCCCCGGTGAGTACCAGGCCACGCTCGGCGATATCAGAAGCCAGCTCCGGCGGCGACTGCTCCAGCGCGCTCTTGACCGCTTGGACGATGGTTGCCAGCGACTCCTGCAGCGCCTCGAGCACCTCGTTGGAGTTCAGCGTGAAGCTGCGCGGTACGCCTTCGGCCAGGTTGCGACCACGTACATCGACCTCGCGCAGCTCGCCACCTGGGAATGCGGTACCGATTTCCTGCTTGATGCGCTCGGCGGTGGATTCGCCGATCAGGCTGCCGTAGTTACGGCGTACATAGGTGACGATGGACTCATCGAAACGATCGCCACCGACTCGCACGGATTCGGCATAGACCACGCCATTGAGGGAGATCAGTGCGATCTCGGTGGTGCCACCACCTATGTCCACGACCATCGAGCCACGCGCCTCGTCGACCGGCAGACCGGCACCGATCGCCGCAGCCATCGGCTCCTCGATCAGAAACACTTCGCGGGCACCGGCACCGAGTGCAGATTCACGAATGGCCCGGCGCTCGACCTGAGTCGACTTGCAAGGCACGCAGATCAGCACGCGCGGGCTGGGCTGCAGGAAGCTGTTCTCGTGCACCTTGTTGATGAAGTACTGCAGCATCTTCTCGCAGACGCTGAAATCGGCGATCACACCGTCCTTCATCGGACGGATCGCATTGATGTTGCCCGGGGTGCGGCCCAGCATGCGCTTGGCCTCGGTACCAACAGCGACGACGCTCTTCTGGTTGCCGTGGCTGCGAATGGCAACTACAGAGGGTTCGTCGAGAACGATGCCGCGATCGCGCACATAAATAAGGGTATTGGCAGTGCCCAGGTCGATCGACAGATCACTGGAAAACATGCCACGCAGTTTCTTGAACATGGGAAAAGGGCCCTGGGGCAAACGCGTGGGGAAAAAAGTGCCGCAAACTCTAACAATGGTGCGAACTTAGGGCAAGGCGCGAGTCTGCCTGCATAGCGCCAGACGTGAGCCACTGCGCGCATCGCCTGCAAGCCAGGGCTCAAGCCGCAATCAGGCGCGTCTCGCCGCGCCCCGCGCTACCGGTCGACGCCCCGGGCATGTAAGATTGATGGCTTTTCCGGGCCTGAAAGCCCTTGCCGCGGCGCGCCCTGTGCCGCCATGCGCCCCGTCCAGTCGACGGAAGGCGCAGCCCGATTCGCTTTCCGCTGGAGATATCCGATGGCGCTTGAACGCACCGAGGTGGAAAAGATCGCTCATCTGGCCCGCCTGGGCCTGTCTGAAGCCGACCTGCCTCGCACCACCGAAACCCTCAACAACATTCTCGGCCTGATCGACCGCATGCAGGCAGTGGACACCACCGGCATCGAGCCGCTGGCCCACCCGCTGGAAACCACGCAGCGCCTGCGTGCCGACGAGGTCACCGAGCGCAACCAGCGCGACGCCTATCAGGCCATCGCCCCGGCGGTGGAAAACGGACTTTATCTGGTCCCGCGGGTGATCGAGTGATGAAGGACACCGACATGCACAACCTGACACTTGCCGAGATCGCCCGCAACCTCAGCGAAAAGCGCTTCTCGGCCGAAGAGCTGACGCGCACCCTGCTCACCCGTATCGAGCAGCTCGATCCGCAGCTGAACAGCTTCATCAGCGTCACCAGTGAGCTCGCCATCACCCAAGCCCAGGCTGCCGATGCACGCCGCGCCGCCGGCGAGAGCGGCGCGCTGCTCGGTGCGCCGATCGGCCACAAGGACCTGTTCTGCACCCAGGGCATTCGCACCAGCTGCGGCTCGAAGATCCTCGACAGTTTCAAGGCGCCCTATGACGCCACCGTGGTGGAACGACTGGCAGCGGCCGGCACGGTCACCCTCGGCAAGCTGAACATGGACGAATTCGCCATGGGCTCGGCCAACGAGTCGAGCTATTACGGCCCGGTGAAGAACCCTTGGGACCTGACCCGGGTACCGGGCGGCTCTTCCGGCGGTTCCGCCGCGGCCATTGCGGCGCGCCTGCTGCCCGCCGCGACCGGCACCGACACCGGCGGCTCGATCCGCCAGCCGGCCGCGCTGACCAACCTCACCGGTCTCAAGCCGACCTATGGACGCGTCTCGCGCTGGGGCATGGTGGCCTACGCCTCGAGCCTCGACCAGGGCGGTCCGATGGCGCGCACCGCCGAAGACTGCGCGCTGCTGCTCTCGGCAATGGCCGGCTTCGACCCGAAAGACTCGACCAGCGTCGACCAGCCACTGGACGACTACCTCGCAACACTGAGCCAGCCGCTCGCCGGCCTGCGCATCGGCCTGCCGAAGGAATACTTCGGTGCCGGCCTCGACCCGAAGATCGCCGACGCGGTGATGGCGGTCGTCGAGGAACTGAAGAAGCTCGGCGCCACGGTCAAGGACATCAGCCTGCCGAACATGCAGCACGCGATCCCTTCCTATTACGTGATCGCGCCGGCCGAGGCCAGCTCCAACCTGTCGCGCTTCGACGGTGTGCGCTTCGGCTATCGCTGCGAGAACCCGGCCGACCTCACCGACCTCTACAAGCGCTCGCGCGCCGAAGGCTTCGGTGACGAGGTCAAGCGGCGCATCATGGTCGGCACCTATGCGCTGTCGGCCGGCTACTACGATGCCTACTACCTCAAGGCGCAGAAGATTCGCCGACTGGTCAAGAACGACTTCGTCAGCGCGTTCGATGAGGTCGATTTGATTCTCGGCCCGACCACGCCGAACCTGGCCTGGAAGCTGGGCGAGAAGAACGCCGATCCGGTTTCCGCCTATCTGGAAGACATCTACACCATCACCGCCAACCTGGCGGGCATCCCCGGACTGTCGATGCCGGCCGGCTTCATCGATGGCCTGCCGGTGGGTGTGCAACTGCTGGCGCCGTACTTCCAGGAAGCGCGCCTGCTCAACGTGGCGCACCAGTATCAACAAGTCACCGATTGGCACATGCGCGCCCCGGCCGGATTCTGAGGAGATTGAAGATGCAATGGGAAACCGTGATCGGGCTGGAGATTCACGCACAGCTCGCGACCCAGTCGAAGATCTTTTCCGGCAGCGCCACCACCTTTGGCGCCGAGCCCAACACCCAGGCCAGCCTGGTCGACCTCGGCATGCCCGGCACCCTACCGGTGCTCAATGCCGAAGCCGTGCGCATGGCCTGCAAGTTCGGCCTGGCGATCGACGCCGAGATCGCGCCGAAGAACGTCTTCGCGCGCAAGAACTACTTCTACCCTGATCTTCCCAAGGGCTACCAGACCAGCCAGATGGATCATCCCATCGTCGGCAAGGGCCACCTGGACATCACTCTGGAAGATGGCAGCACGCGGCGCATCGGTATCACCCGTGCACACCTGGAAGAGGACGCCGGCAAGAGCCTGCACGAAGACTTCCACGGCATGAGCGGTATCGACCTGAATCGCGCCGGCACGCCGCTGCTGGAGATCGTCTCCGAGCCGGACATCCGCAGCGCCAAGGAAGCGGTCGCCTACGTCAAGGCGATCCACGCGCTGGTGCGCTACCTGGGTATCTGCGACGGCAACATGGCCGAAGGTTCGCTGCGCTGCGATTGCAACGTCTCGGTACGGCCCAAGGGCCAGGCCGAGTTCGGCACCCGCGCCGAGATCAAGAACGTCAACTCCTTCCGCTTTATCGAGAAGGCGATCAACCACGAGGTGCAGCGGCAGATCGAACTGATCGAGGACGGCGGCAAGGTGGTGCAGGAAACCCGCCTGTACGACCCGAACAAGGACGAGACGCGCTCCATGCGCAGCAAGGAAGAAGCCAACGACTACCGCTACTTCCCCTGCCCCGACCTGCTGCCGGTGGTGATCGAGCAGAGCTTCCTCGACGAGGTGCGCGCCAGCCTGCCGGAGCTGCCGGTGCAGAAGCGCGAACGCTTCGAGCGCGAGTTCGGCCTGTCGGCCTATGACGCCACGGTGCTGGCCGCCAGTCGCGAGATGGCCGACTACTTTGAACAGGTCAATGCCACCTGCGGCGATGCCAAGCTGGCCGCCAACTGGGTAATGGGCGAGCTGTCCAGCCTGCTCAACAAGGAAGGCCTGGAAATCGAGCAGTCGCCGGTAACAGCCGAACAGCTGGGCGGCATGATCCTGCGCATCAAGGACAACACCATCAGCGGCAAGATTGCCAAGATGGTCTTCGAGGCCATGGCCGCCGGCGAAGGTTCGGCCGACGAGATCATCGAGAAGAAGGGCCTCAAGCAGGTCACCGACTCCGGCGCCATCGAAGCGATGCTCGACGAGGTGCTGGCGGCCAACGCCGAGCAGGTCGAGCAGTACCGGGCCAGCGACGAAGCCAAGCGCGGCAAGATGTTCGGCTTCTTCGTCGGCCAGGCGATGAAGGCTTCCAAGGGCAAGGCCAACCCCGGCCAGGTGAACCAACTGCTGAAGAAGAAGCTCGAAGGCTAAGCTGAGCACGGCACTGCGCGGTCGAGCCGCGCAGTGCCCCATGATCGCTTCCGGCACCGCCAGTACTTCGCCATGCCTGCCGCGGGTTGTCGTCCAAGCGATTGCCCAACGGAAGGACATTTCATGCGAATGCCTCGCCTCGTAACCCTGCTGACACTGATTCTGCTGGCCGCGGGCTGTGCCGAACGCCAGCCAACGCAGCCACCGCAAGCACCAGCCACCACCCAGGAACGCTTCACCCAGAGCGGCAAGGCGTCCTATTACGCGCGCATGCACCACGGGCAGCGCACGGCCAATGGCGAAACGCACGACCAGAACGCACTGGTCGCAGCCCATCGCAGCCTGCCGTTCGGCACGCGCGTGCGGGTGACCAACCAGCAGAACGGCAAGCAAGTGATCGTGCGCATCAACGACCGCGGACCATTTCGTCGTGGCCGCATCATCGATGTGTCCCGCGCCGCGGCTGCGCAACTGGACATGCTGGAGCGTGGCGTGGTCCGCGTCCGCATCGAAACCCTCCCATGAACCAAGCCAATACCGAGGCTGCATGACGCCTGCGAACAACCTTATTGCGACTGGAGCGGCAGCATGTCGCTGATGACCTTCGCCTATCTCATCGGCGGCTTGGTGCTGCTCGTCGTCGGCGCCGAAGCCCTGGTCCGCGGCGCCGCCCGGCTGGCCAGCCGCTTTGGCATTCCACCGCTGATCATCGGCCTGACCGTGGTCGCCTTCGGCACCAGCGCACCGGAAACGGCGGTCAGCGTGCAGGCCTCCCTGAGCGGCAGCGGCGACATCGCGGTGGGCAACGTGATCGGCAGCAATATCGCCAACATCCTGTTGATCCTCGGCCTCTCGGCGCTCATCGCACCGCTGCTGGTGTCTCGCCAGCTGATCCGCCTGGACGTGCCGGTGATGATCGGTGCCGGCCTGCTCTGCTACGCACTGGCCTGGAACGGCAGCATCAGTCGGCTGGATGGCGCCGTGCTGCTGGCCGCCCTGGTGGGCTATACGGTGTTCTTGGTCATCGCCAGTCAAAAGGAAAAAGCCGTGGCGGGGGTGGATGAGTTCGCCACCGAGTTCGGCCCCGGCGATAGCGACAAGCCCTTCGCCTGGGTGTGGCAGCTTCTACTGATCCTGCTCGGCCTCAGCCTGCTGGTCGGCGGTTCGAATCTGCTCATCGAAGGGGCGGTCGATCTGGCGCGGGCACTGGGCCTGTCGGAACTGATCATCGGCCTGACCGTGGTCGCGGTCGGAACCTCGATGCCGGAGCTGGCCACCTCGGTGCTCGCGGTAATCAAGGGCGAGCGCGACATCGCGGTGGGCAACGTGGTCGGCAGCTGCATATTCAACCTGTTGCTGGTGCTCGGCGCTGGCGCCGCGGTGTCAGCCGAGGGCCTGTCGATATCACCGAACGCGCAAGCGTTCGACTTCCCGGTGATGCTGGCGGTGTTCGTCGCCTGCCTGCCGATTTTCTTTTCCGGATATTGCATCCGCCGCTGGGAAGGCCTGCTGTTCTTCGCCTATTACCTGGCCTACACCCTCTATCTGGTGATGTTCGCGACCGGCCTTGGCGCCATTGACCTGCTCCGCGATGCGATGCTCTGGTTCGCCTTCCCCTTGACGGCCGTGACGCTTTTGGTGATCTTCCTGCGCGCCTGGCAACGCCAGCGTTGATCCACCGTTTCTTCAGCCTCTTGCGGAGCCCTCTATCGTGACCCTGATGACGTTCGTCTATCTCATTGCCGGCCTGGTGCTGCTCGTTGCCGGCGCGGAGGTGCTGGTGCGAGGCGCAGCCAAACTCGCTGCCCAGTTCGGTATTTCCCCACTGGTCATCGGTCTTACGGTGGTCGCTTTCGGTACGAGCGCGCCGGAGACGGCCGTCAGCGTGCAGGCCGCACTCAATGGCAGCGGTGACATCGCGATCGGTAACGTCGTGGGCAGCAACATCGCCAACGTACTGCTGATTCTCGGCATGACCGCACTGGTTGCGCCGCTGGTGGTGTCGCGCCAGTTGATCCGCCTCGACGTGCCGATCATGATCGGCGCCAGCCTGGTCACCTTCGGCCTGGCGTGGGACGGAGAACTCAGCCGTATCGACGGTGCGCTGCTGTTCGCCGCGGTTGTGGCCTACACGCTGTTCCTGATCATCAGCAGTCGCCGCGAAAAGGCCGCGGAAGCCGACGATGAGTTCGCCAAGGAGTTCGGCCTGGACGAACCGGCCAAACCCCATGCCGGCCTGATCAATGCCGGCCTGGTGCTCGCTGGACTGGTACTGCTGGTCGTCGGGTCCAACTTCCTGGTCGAGGGTGCCGTCGCGCTGGCACGCGCGCTCGGCCTGTCGGAACTGGTCATCGGCCTCACCGTGATCGCGGTCGGCACTTCGCTGCCGGAACTGGCCACCTCGATCATGGCGGCCTTCCGCGGCGAGCGTGACATCGCGGTGGGCAACATCGTCGGCAGCAACATCTTCAACCTGCTCTGCGTGCTCGGCCTGGCCTCGCTGGTTTCGCCGCAGGCGATCGGGGTGTCGTCGAACGCACTGGCTTTCGACTTCCCAGTGATGATCGCAGTCGCTGTGGCCTGCCTACCGATCTTCTTCGCCGGCTACTGCATCAAGCGCTGGGAAGGCGCGCTGTTTCTGGCCTACTACGTGGCGTACACGCTGTACCTGGTGCTGGCCAGCACCGGTCGGCCATTCGCCGAAACCTTTGGTGATGCGATGATCGGCTATGCCCTGCCGTTGACCGCCATCACCCTGCTGGTCATCGCTGGCCGCGCCTGGAAAACCCAGCGCTAAGCGGCGAGGCGACGGGCGCGCAGTTCCGCGCGCTCATCGCTCAGCCTTCACGCTGCTGCGGGCGCGGCAGCTCGAAGACCTGCGCCGATTCTTCCTCGTCACCCATCCGACTCAGCGTTCCATCGACCACCGCGCCATTTTCCATGCTCAACTGGCGATAGCGAATGTTGCCCTGCACCCGGGCGTTGGAGTGCAGTTCAAGTAGATGCTCCACGGTCAGATCGCCGACGATGGTACCGTCGATCAGCGCATCATGGCTGCTGACATTACCCTCGATCCGCCCTTCGGCACTGAGCGCGAGCAGACTGTGCGAGCCCGGCTTGTGACGGACATTGCCGCGTACTTCGCCACTCACCTTCAGGCCGTCTTCGAACGTCACGTCCCCCGCCACTGTGAGGTTGCCGGAGATCAGGCTGGAAAACTGGTCGATGGTGACGCGAGCCACCGGTTTCTTCTTGCTGAACATCGCTTGCTCCAAAGGGTTAACGAGCCTTCTTCTGCTGTCGGAAGAAGGCCAGCTCGGTGTGCAGGCGCTCGACCTGCGCTGACAGCGTGGCAATACGCTTTAGCAACTGCTCTTCGGTGGCCTGGGTTTCCTGGCGCTGCAATCGGCTGCGCTCGAGCGCAGCGTTGAGCGCTTCGCTCTGCTCCCGCAGTTCAGCGATTCGCTGTGCATGGACCGCGTGCTCGTGGCCACGCAGATAAACCAGGGCACCGATCACGCATAGCAGTGCGAGCATGCACCAGCGACCGACGCCGCCGGCCGCCGCAGCCCGTGGCCGGTGCTCGGCGCGGACCAGCTCGCGAGTCGTGGGTCGTCTAGTCGTCAGCCAGACCATCGCCGACGCGCTCCAGATCGTTCAAGGCCAGGAAGCGTTGCGGGTCGACGAAGCGCCCCTTGTGCAGCACTTCGAAATGCAGGTGCGGGCCGGTGGAGCGGCCGGTGGAGCCGACCGCTCCGATGCGTTGCGCCGGGGTGACCACCTCGCCCTGTTGCACGTCGAGCCGCGACAGATGCGCATAGCGACTCACCAAGCGGTTGCCATGATCGATTTCCACCAGCTTGCCATAGGCGCCGCGATAACCCGCGAAGCGCACCCGGCCGCCTGCCGCCGCGACGACGTCGGAACCGGACTTCAGGGCGAAGTCCACACCGGAATGGAACGCCAGCGTCTTGCGGAAGGGATCGATGCGATTGCCGAAGGCGGAGCCCAGGCGGGCTTCGCCTACCGGGCGGCGAGAGGGAATGGCCATCAACGCGGCGTTGCGCTCGGCCGCACGCTGCAACAGCGCATCGAGCATGATCCGCATGCAGCGCGCCGAGGCCTCAGTGTTCTCCAGGTCGCTCAGCGTCACGCCGGGGCGCTCTAGCCTGGTTGCCGAGCAGCCGAGCGGGGGAAGCAACACACCACCCTGCCCTGTATTGCGCGGTTGCTTCTCGCGTTCCGGCACAAGCACCGGTAGCAGCGCAGGATCGAGCGCAGACAGCTGGGTCTGCAGCGTGCGCTGCTCGTCCATCAGTCGCTGCAGGGCAAGCAGATCGGACTCCAGCGACTTCAGCCGCCCGACGACCTCGCCGACGCGGGCAATGGCGAACCGTCCTTCGTTGCCAAGCACAGCTTCATCCGCCACCTGCACGGCTGGTTGTGCCCCCAGCTCGACGCCTACCCAGACGCCGCAGGCGAATCCACCAGCACTCAGACTCAGCAGCAATGCGAGCCCAGGGGTCAGCAGTCGGCGTGGGCTGACAATACGTATACCGTCCCGCGTCAACGAGCGGTTCGAAGGTTTGAAGAAGGACATGGCAGTTTCCGAAGCGCTGAACGGCCCCTGTCAGGCAAGCCGTTGATCGATCGGGACAATTTGACGCAAACGGG
>NZ_JACBXH010000032.1:0-55046 GCF_041381355.1 Pseudomonas sp. LM13 | reverse complement strand
GTCGGCATGGAGCGGGGCTTTTCACTTCATTGCGGCTGCATGGCCTGCCTGAAGGTTCGCTGAGCGACTTCGTATTCCTTGGCAAGAAATGCGATGAGACAGGCTACGCCGTCTCGGTCGACGACGCTCAGGTCTTGCTCGGGGATCATCAAATCGCCCACGGCATCCAGACAGCGGGTCAGGGTGCTGATGCGCGACATGGCGCATTCTGCGGCAGGGCTTAGCATAAGCGGACTTCCTTAAGTGATTGCCACATGGCATACCCGAGGATAACGACACTTTTCCAAGACCCAACAAGCCCGAGCGGAAATTTTTTGGGCTTGCTGAACTCCGATTCTATGGTAGCTGCTGACCCCTTTCAAAACGGAAAGCCCCGCTTGGGCGGGGCTTTGCTCAGAAGTCTTTGAGTGAAAGGTCGGGGTTGGCTATGGCTGCTTCGCATGCCGCCGAGTCTTCTTGCCAGCGCCTCTGGTCATACTTTGCCGCCTCGCCTTTGTAGCCTCCCACAGCGCAAGTGGTCGCATAGGCCTGTACGTCGATCATCGCCTGCCGGCAGTCGCTGTAGGGGAACAGCGCGCGATACTTCAGATGGTCGTCTGGCCACTGCTCAATTGCTGCATCGGCATGCTTGGCTGCTTGATGGAGCTTTGGTACAGCGCGCGCGACGCAGAGTTCGGTGACTTCGTTGCGCAGATCCTTGGCTGCCTGGAGTAGTTCCTTGGCCTTAACGGCGGCCTCGGCGTCGGTGTAGACGCTTTCGATTTCGGCTGAGGCTAGTGCAGGCACAAGAAGCGCGACAGCAAGAACTACGGACTTTTTCATGTACACCTCCATATGTGAAAAGCCCCGCTAACGGGGCTTCGAGCGTCTTGGTCTGTCAGTGAAACAGGTCGCCAGTTGCATCAGGGCCGGGCTGCTTGAGGATCTCCCATACCCGCCGATCCGACAGCCCATTGCTGCGGGCCAGCTCGGCGACCAGGGTGTTGGCGCTGATGCCTTCGCGCACGCCTTGTTCGAACTGGCGGTTGATCTCCAGATCGCGCAGGCGGCGCAGGGCGGCGGAACACCGGGGGATGTAGAGCGGCACGTTGGCCCAGCGCTCGACCATGATGTTGGCGGCGCGCTCGCCGATGACTTCGACCAGGGCCGCGTGGCGGATCACGCCGAGGCGACGGACGCCCTTGGCGACCGTCCAGGTGGTACCGCCGAGTTCTTCGACCAGGCGTTGGGTCGCCGAAAGGCCGATGGCCTCGGCTAGCTCCTGAATCTGCCGGGGCAGGAGGGCTTTCACCTGGTCGAGTTGCATGGCTAGGTCGGTCTCCCGTGGCGTTCGGCATCGTATGCGAAGGCGGCGACCAGACGTTGCAACTGGCCACTATCTAGCCATTCTACCCGCTCGACCTTGAACATCCGCAAGGCCATCGCATCGGCATAGGCCCAAGGCCGCGCGGCCTCGGCCAGAAACGCCTCGATCTTGCCGATCAGCGCCTTGCGATCGGGCGTTGGCTTGGGCTGCCGCCCGGCCTTGCGCGCGGGGGCGGGCTGCCAGCCCAGGCGCTGGAACTCGGCGATGACCAGCCCGACCTGGCGGCGGTTGAGGTCCTTGGCCGAGCGCACCCCCGCCACCCGCGCCAGCAGCGCGCGGTAGGTGTCATCGTCCAGGCCGAGCTGGGCCTTGGCGATATGGATCTTGGCGAGGCTCATTGCACCTTCCTCCGCTGGCGGTACTCGTTGGAGCAGGCGCGGCACCAGGCATCGAGCAGGCCGCCTGGACGGGAATGGAAGAACTCCGTATCGGCTGGCCAGTATTCGTCGCAACGAGGGCAGTAGCGCTCAACGCCGTACCAGACGTTGCGCTGCTTGGGCGGGCGCGGAGTGACGGCTTGGGTGTTCACGGTGTGCTCCTTGGGTCCATGGCCTTGGCGAAGCCGGCCGGGTCGGTCCTGGCCAGCCTGGCCAGGTAGCGGATGCCGAGCGTCAGCGCTTCGGCGTCTTCCTCGAAGCCACCACGGCTGCGCACCAGATCGAGGTCGGCGCGGGTGCCGCCGTAGATCTCCAGCTTGAGGGTTTCGGCCTGCATGGCCTGGCGGTGCTGGGCGAGGCGCTGGCGGCGATTGATCTGGCGCTCGCGGGCCAGCCGACGCTTGCGGTCGTTTGGCGTTTCATGGCTCATGCGGCGTGCTCCAGGAGGGTCATCGCTATGGCGGCGACATCGGCCGCGTAGAGGTAGCGCGGCTCCTCGGTCTCGTAGCCGGCCTGGCCGATCACCAGCACGGCGTAGCCGTAGCAGGGGTAGTGCGCCGGTTCGGGCGGGACGTTGTAGGCCGGGCGCAGGCTGATGCCGGCCAGGCGCTCGACCCAAGCTGCCCACTCGGCGCGGTTGCGTAACAGGTGCATAGTTCCTCGGCTGCTCATCAGTACCGGACCACCACGCCCGGCAGACCAGCCCCGGCCAGGCCGGGGTGGTTTCGCTTAGGGTCGGTTGATTGCTTCGTCCAGGCCCTTGCCGACGGCCAGGCGCACCGTGTTCTTGGGCGGGATCTCCATGACCGCTCCGGTGGCAGGGTTGCGGCCGGTACGGCCGGCGCGCTGGACCGGCTTGAGCTTGCCAAGGCCCGGCAGCGGTACGTCACCGCCGGCCTTGAGGGTGCGTGCGGCGACGACGGAGTAGCGCTTGAGCACTGCGTCCACCTGGGTCTTGCTGATCGGCGTACCGCTAGCGCCGAGTTCCTGGGTGATGGCGTCGATCAGCTCTTTCATGGTGATGGTCATGGGGTTGCTCCTTCTCAGTGGATGGTCTTGTTGGAGGTGGGGTGTTCGCCGCGCGCGGCCTTGCATTGCTCGCAGTCGCAGGGGGTTGCCTTGCGCTGGGCGATCGTCGAGATCACGCCCGGCAGAATGCCGAACAGGCCTTGGGCGAGCTGGGCGGCCTTGCTGTCGCTGCTTGCAGGCCCGGCCATGGCGATGGAGAGGCCGTCGCCTTCGTCTTTGATGGTGATGGTGTACTCGGCCATGGGGCCTCCTAGCGTTGGCGGCAGGCGATGCCGTGCTGACGGCAAAGCTGGCGCAGGTGTTTTTCGGTGATGTTCAGGCGCTCGGCCATGTCCTTCGGGGTGCGGCCGAGCAGGGCCCAGGCGCGGATCAGTGCCACCGGGCTGGGCGTTGCTGGTGCCGGCTGGGCGATGCGCCCGACCGGCTGCGGTGTGGCGACCGGCTGCGGCACGGCAGGCGCTGGCGTCCGCTCGGCCTGCTCGAACAGATGGGCATAGACCGGCGTGCGGCGCGGGTTAATGACGAACGGCTCGGGGCCGTCGAGCATCTTGGCGCCGACCTGCTCGATCTCGCCGCCGCGGGCGAGGAAGGCCTCGGTCGCGGCGGCAATCCGGCGGCTTTCGGCCTCCAGCTCCGGCGAGCGCGCGGGCAGCGCGCAGACGATGCGGGCGTGCATGTCAGCTTCCCTCCGTCACGGTGCTTTTGCGCGACTCGGTGAAGCGAGATGGGAACCAGTCGCACACCTCATCAGCCGGGATATGGCCGAACATCAAAGTGCAGCGGCGGCAATGCACACAGTCACCGCAGGTCTTGCCTTCCGGCAGGTCCATTCCATCCTCTGGCCGCTTGCCGCGCCGGTATGGTTCGCGTTCTTCAATCGTGTCCATCTCACACCCCCGCAATGTCGAGGCTGATGGGGCGGTACTGGTCGCTGTCGCCGTCCCGCTCGTAGACGCGGATGTACTCCTTGGAGCCGACCACCTGGCAGGCTTCGCCGATGGCCTTCATCGCGCGTTGCCAGCGGCCGTCGCCGATCTCCAGGCGGCGCAGGGCCAGAACGCGGGCGGTGCGGATCTCGCCCTTGGTGTCGGTGCGGAAGGCGTCGTTGACCAGGGTGACGACCTCGGGGCGGGCGCCTTCGGTCCAGTCGCGCAGGCATTCGTCGATCAGCGCGCGGGCGGCCTGCAGGCGTTCGTCCAGGACGATGCTTTCCTGCACGGCGAGCTGGATCTTGTAGCGGCCGTCGAAGCTGAGCAGGGTGACGTTGCCCTTCTTGCCGCCGACGCGGGCGCCGTATTCCTCGAAGCTCATCTCGATGAAGGCTTTGATGTCGCCGAAGGCGGCCTCCTTGAAGTCGCGCAGCTCGGCGCTGAGTTCGCCGGCGCGATCGACCAGGTGCCGCACCAGGCGGTCGCGCTCCATGTCGAGGGGCTTGATCATGCTTTCGTGCACCAGGCGGCCCTGGGCGTCTTGCCGGTAGCCGGCGGGAATCATTTGAGCGGTCATGCGGGTACTCCTTAGTGTCGGGTGGCCCATTCTTCGGGGCGGCTGTAGCTGATGGCTTCGCGCCATTCGAGGGTGACGCCCATGAACAGGGCGGTGTACTTGGTGCTGCCGGCGCTGGCCGAGCGGGTGAAGCCCTGCAGCACCTGGTGCTTGAGCAGGCGCCGGGCATCGTCCGGGTCGATGACCAGGCGGTGGCCAGTGGGGTCGAAGTGGTGCAGGCGCACCTCCATGCGGCGCAAGGCGCGGGCGGCTTCGTTGAAGCTCTGCAGGCGACCTGCCAGGGCCGGAGTCAGGACCTTGAGGGTGCGTTCAGCGGCGGTCTGCATGGCGGCTCTCCTGCGCGTGGCAGCTGGGGTTGTGCGGGCAGTGCTGGCAGGCTTTCCAGTGCTGCATGGCCAATGGGTTGTGGGTGGGGGCCGGCTTTTCGCGGAATGCTTGGCACTCGACGACGGTGACGACCGCGCCCTGGGCCGGGCAGTCGAGCCGGCCTAGGGCGTCCATCACGCGGCGCTCCACGCCGGCCGTGCTGTTAGACGGATAGCAGTTGCGCAGCACGGTGCTGACGGTGGCGCGGTTCATGCCGATGCGCTTGGCGGCGGCGGTGATGTTGGTGCGCTGCACCTCGGCATCGAGCAGGCGCACCCACAGGGGAGGCTCGGCGCCCCAGGCGCTGAGGCGTTCGGTTGGCTGGCTCATACGCGGGCACCCTCCATCGGGCCTGGCTTGGGCAGATTTACGAAGACGATTTCGCCCAGGTTGGGGTCGAACAGTTGGTGGCCGGTACGCTGCGCGCCAGAGCGTTGCAGCATCGGCGCCTTGGGGCCGGTGTACTTGCCCGGCACCAGGCTGTAACGCGCTGGCCGACCCTTGCAGCCCACCTTTCCGGGCGTCGACTCGACGACATAGCCGGCCTTGCGCAGCCAGCGCAGGTAGCTGCTGGCGGTCTTCAAGGTGGTTGGCACCGAGGCCGAGGCCTGCTCGGCCAGCTCTTCTGCGCTCACTTCGCCGAGGATGCGCAAGGTCCTCCACATGGCCTCGTTCACTAGCCCGGTGCGGCTCGGCGTGCCGTCGCGGGTGATGGCCGGGGCTTCGACGCCACAGTCCCTCACCAGGCGCCAGGGCCGCACTTCGAACAGGCCGGCCGTGCCGACCGGCGCCACATACCCGGCGCGCTGCAGCGAAAGCAGATAGACGCGCACGGTGTTGACATCCACTTTGGCCTGCTGGGCAATCTCGCCCGTTGCGATGCCTTCACGTCCGGCGCGCAGGACTTCCCATATCCGCTGCCGGTTGTTTTTCAAGCCTTTCATTTCCAGATTGATTGGCTTTTTGCCGCCCGCCATTACGCCCGCTTCCGCGCCGGCGCTTCGCCGGTAAACCAGGCGCGGCCGAGTTGCTTCCACTGCGCCAGGTTGACCGCCTGCAGGCCGATGGCTTCGGCCTCGCCCTGGATGCGGTAGAGGTTGACCGCGACGCGGCGCAGGCAGCCCCGCACCGCAATGCGCAGGTCTTCGAGCAGGTCTTCGCTCAGCTCCAGTTCCGGGTAGCTGGTACGGGCCAGCGTCTGCATGTCCTCCAGGGTGGCGGGTTGGGCCGGCACCCACTCCAGTACGCGGTTGTGCAGGCGTTCCAACTTGGCCAGGCTGGCCGGCACGCGCTCTTCGCCGATCAGCACCAGGGTGCCCTGGCTGGCGTTGTAGATGTCGGTGAGGATGTTGGCGGCGGCCTTGTCCAGCAGGTACTGAACGTCGTCGACAATCAGCGGGCGGCCGCTGCGCGACAGCTGCTCGGCCACCTGGTCGACCATCTCCGACATGTTGCGCGCCGGGGCGATGGCCATCTCGCGCAGCACGGCCAGCAGAAAGGCCTTCTTGGTCCAGGTGTCGCGGCACTCGACGTAGTAGGCCCGGTAGCGGTTGGCCGCCCAGGCGGCGCCGACCGACTTGCCCAGGCCGCTGGGGCCGTACATGGCAACCAGCCCCGGCAGGCCCAGCGGGCGTGCCTGGGCGCGCTCGATCGCGCTGGTCAGAAGGCCGACGTTCGTCAGCGGTACGATCTTGGTCACACTCATTTACTGCTCTCCTTGTTGGCCTCCCCCGAGGCCGGTGGGTTACGCCTGGACCTGTTGGCTCTGGTCCGCGTCGAACAAATCGCGCATCGAGGTGAACTCGCTGCGGCTTGGGTAATGGGCATGCCAGCGCGCTTCGTGCTCGCTCAGCGGCTCGCCGCCGTCGCGCACGCGGGCGTCGAGTTGCTTCCACAGGCGATAGCGGGCAACGCTGTCGCCGGGTAGCTGGAAGGTGCTCAGCTGCTCGATCTGCTGGGCCGCGTGCTGGCGTGCAGCGGCCATTTCTTCGTGGCTGAGCTGGGCGCTCGGCGCGCTGCTTGGCGCCAGCAGCTCGACGCGCTTGCCGGTAAGGGTTTCGAGCTTGTCCAGGGCGCGGGCCATCTGGCCCTGTTCGCGCTTTTCGTAGGCCTGCTCGATAAGGGGCTTTGGCATGTAGTCGCTGGCGTTGCCGTCGACCAGGGCTTCGCCGAGCAGCTCGCCCTCCAGGGTGCGAACCCAGATGCGCGAGGCGTCGCGCACGTCGTAGGCGATACGGACCTCTTGGCCGTGCAGTTCGCGCAGGTCGTTCATGAAGTAGCGCTGGCCGGCCCATGGGATCTCGCCGCGCAAGGTCTTGCGGATCACTTGCGGGCGCATCAGGTCGTGCACCAGTTCCGCCGGGGCCAGCATCGGTTCCCAGCCGGTCGCGCGCGCCGCTTCCCAGGCCTCGTTCGGGCTCTGGTGGCGCAGCTTTCCGGTGTGCGGGTCGCGCACCTTGGGCAGGCCGCGGTGCGGGCGGTTGTTGTAGGTCTCGATTTCGTACTCGACGCCGGCCATGAACTCGCCGAAGGTTGGAATGAGCCGGGTGCTGCCGGTTTCGCGCAGTTGCTTGCGGCTGAGCCGGTGCACCTTGGTGCCGGCGTGCTTGTCCATGTCGGCGCCGATGTAGCTGGGCAGCTTCTTGGCGGCGTTGACCCAGACGGTCTGATGGGCGCGTTCGATCAGGCCGCGCGCCTGGCTGTTGTAGGGCAGGGCGTGGGTCATGGTGCCGCCGAGGCGATCGACCACTTCCCGCACGGTGTCGTTGGCAAAGCCGGAGCCGTTGTCGACGTAGAAGATGGCGAACATGCCGCCGCGCTGCACGGCATCGCGCAGGGCGTCCATCACGCCGATGGTCGACTCCGCCTCGCCAATGCTGATGCCGAGGATGCGCCGGGTCGCCACGTCGATGACCGTGGTGGTCTCCGGGCGGTACGGCTTGCCGGTGCGCGGGTTGAGCACCTCGGCATCGAACTTGTGGCCGTCGGCCGTGTAGACATCGCCCGGCAGCAGGTTCTGGGTGCTGCGGCGCTTGAACGGCTGCAGGGCTTTGAGTTCCTGTGGTGTGCGGCGGCCCGTTTCGCGGGCCTCCGGGCTCAGCTTGTTCAGGAAGCGACGCACCTGGTGGATGCTCGGGCGCTCGCCCTGGCACTTGCCGGCGAACTCGGCATAGGCGGCTTCGACGCTGGGCTTGGTCGGCCGTTGGAAGCAGCGCAGGAAGTCGGCGGCCCAGTCCGGTACGCCCATGTCCTTCTGCCGCCGAGCAGGCGCGAGGGCGGTTTCGCCGTGCTTGCGGTAGTCCGACAGCCAGCGCTTGAGGGTGCGCTCGGAAAGACTGCGGTCTTCGGTCTTGCGGTCGTTGGCGCGGCTGACGCGCTCTTCCAGGTAGGGGCTGAGTTCGCCAGTCCTGGCCAGGCTCACCAGTGTTTCGATGGCGCGCTGCTGGGTGACCAGCTGGCTCATGCGCTCGATTTCACGCACGAAGGCCAGGCGCGCCGTCATTACGGAGCGCTGCGAATCACTCAAGCGTGACGCTGAAATGGTGTCACGCTGTTGCGGTTTCGCCACGGGCGCAGGCGGCAATTCGGGCGCCTTGGCGGCAGGGTCGTTGACCTGGGCGGCGAGCAGGGCGGCCTGGGTTTCAGGCGGCAGAACGGCGAAGGCGTACTCGATCGCCTTGCTGCCGAAGCGGCGCTGGCCTTCCCAGCGATCACGTTGGGCCTTGAGCTGGATTGCCCGGACGGTGGAGGGCAGACCGGGGAGGCCGGCGAGCTCTTGGGCGGTGAACCAATTACGCATGGCGACCACCTCGTCCGGTGACGGCTTTAACGTGTTCAAGGTCATAAGCTGCTGTATGCTTTTGGCCATACGTTGCGTTGTTTTCCGCGCGGCGGCGGCGAATACGGTGAGGCGTGCCATTGCCGTTCCAGCGCTCGGGCCAGAGGTCGGACGGCTTCAAGCCGAGTGCTTCAGCAATGGCGCGTTCCATACGCGGGTAGGCAGTGCGCTTGGCGTTCTTTACCGCGGTATCCGAGACGCCCAGCTCACGGGAGAGTTGTGCCAGGGAGGTGCCCCGTGCTCGGAGTTGGTATTTGATCCATTCCCAGCGCAGGGTCGGATCGAGCGGTATTTCGGTTTTGTTCATGCCCTTCATCCATTTCCAACCACCTGGCAGGGTGGTTTTTTTGGGGTGTCTAACGTCACCTTCGGCATAAACATAGCCAATACCAGCTATGCGGTAAAGCGAAAAATGGCGTTTCGCTTCTGGTTTTGGCTTGGTCGAGTGCTAAAAATGGCTATCTTGTTGATTTGTAAGGGTTTAATGACAAAGCTAAATTTCGCTTTGTCGACGAGCGGCGTTTCGCTTTGTGCCTTGGGGAAAACGAAATGACCGCAGACCTGGCGGCGCGCATAAGGCGTTGTGCAGAGATAGCCGGAAGTGGCGATGAGCTGGCGCGAATAACTGCTATCCCGCGGCGGACGCTTGAGTACTACCTGACGGGCCAGAGCGAGCCGAAGGTCTCCCGTTGCGTGGAGATCGCTAAAGCGGTGGGTGTTGACGTGGGGTGGCTGGTTTCGGGCGAGGGGGAGGAGCGTCCATTGCCGCCTGTGCCGCAGCAGAACAACCTCGACCCCGACCTCTACGCCCTCATCCCGCTCTACGACGCCCGCTGCAGTGCTGGCTACGGCTCCTGGAATGAAGGCTGCCGGGTGCTCACGCATCTCGCGTTCACCCGTTACAGCTTGCGCAAGAAGGGGCTTGAGCCGGCGCGGTTGTCCGCAATCCGCGTCGACGGTGACTCGATGGAGGGGCTGCTGAGCGACGGCGACACGGTCATGATCGATCACAGCCGCAACGCCCTGGAGGGGGAGGCCGTCTACGTGATCCGCCTGGACGACCACCTGTACGCCAAGCGCCTGCAGCGCCAGTTCGATGGCTCAGTGCAGATCATCAGCGAGAACCAGGCGTACCGTGACATGCTCGTCCCAAGGGACCGCCTGGCTGACCTGGAGATAGTCGGCCGCGTGGTCTGGGCTGGTGGCTGGATGATTTGAGCGCCTGACTCACTAGGCGCTGAGTGAGTGCCAAACCTCGCGCCAACCGCTGATTTTGAATTGCATCAATTGCCGAAAGCGCTTCGCAGCTATTTGGCACAAATTGACAGCCCGTCGGCCCGCGCGGCTCGGCGCTATCCCGCACCGCGTCTGGCTGTCAGGGTTCCTCCCGGATTGTCCCGGCTCATCCCACCGACTTTCGGCCCCTGTGCCAAACATAAAACCTCCCCACACCGGCGGGGCGGTCTCCAGCAAGTGGCCGATGCACCAGGTCACCGTCACCCCTGCACCCTGCAGGCAGCCGTCGCCGCGCCGATTGGCGCCGAGAACCTTGGCGATGTCGCGGGCCTGGGAGGGTTTTTCGCAGAGGAAGAGCTGCATGCGCGGCGATGACGACGGTGGGCGATGGCGCGAAGCATGTGCACAAATGGCGCGTCAGGCAATCATTATCTGTATGTGCATACAGTTATTTTGCGCGGATGCGCTGCGTTCTTGAGCGTGATCAAGTCTGGAGACGGCACGCAGGCTTAGCCTGTACAGCCTGCAACAACGCCACGAAGGCATGTGCGATGGCCAAGAAATTCCCGCTCAACCCACCGCATCCGGAGCGCATCTGCTGGGGCTGCGACCGCTATTGCCCAGCCACCTCGCTGGCCTGCGGCAATGGCGCCGACCGCACCATGCATCCGTCTGAAATCCTCGGCGAGGATTGGCACACCGTCGGCGGCTGGGGCAACGAGGCGGAGATCATCGTCAGCACCCGGAACGAGCCCTCCTGAGCCGGGCTATTCGCGATCGGCGAAACGCTGCACCACCACGCTGCCGATGATGTCGCCCTCGACGTTGACCGCCGTGCGCACCGTATCCAGCAGGCGGTCGATCGGCAGCAGGATCGCCACCGCCTCGGCCGGCAGGCCGACCGCCTGCAACACCATCACCATGGTCACCATGCCGGCGCTGGGAATGCCCGGCGCGCCGGTCGAGGCGATCATCGCGGTGAAGAACACCACCGCCTGCTGCGCCAGGCTCAGCTCGATACCCATCAGATTGGCGACGAACAGCGCAGCCGCCGCTTCGTAGAGTGCGGTGCCGTCCATGTTCATGGTCGCGCCTAGCGGCAGCACGAAGCCGGCGATGCCCGGGCGCACCTTGAGATTGTCCTCCGCGCAGCGCAGAGAGATCGGCAACGTCGCCGCACTGGAGCTGGTGGCAAACGCCGTAATCAGCGCCTCGCGGGTGCCGCGGAAGAACCACAGCGGCGACTTGCCGGTCGTGAGAAAGAGAATGCCCGGCAGCACCACGATGCCGTGGAACAGCGTGGTGGCGAACACCAGCACGATGAAGCCGCCCACCGCACTGAGCAGCGCCACATCCTGCTCGGCCACCAGCTTGATCAGCAGGGCGAGGATGCCCAGCGGCGCCAGGCGCATGATCCAGCCGATGATGCGCATCATCAGCTCGAGAAATTCCTGCAGCACCACGAGGATATTGCGGTAGCGGTCGCCGCCGGCCACCAGGGCGATGCCGATGAACATGGCGAACACCACGACGGCCAGGATGCTGCCGTTGGCCAGCGCGGCGAAGGGATTCTGGAACAGGTTGGCGAAGAAGTGCAGGAAGAACTCGGGCAGCGTCAGCTGGCGCGCCTCGAAGTCGTTCATCGCCTCGGCGAACAGGTCCAGCGACAGCCCCGCGCCCGGCTTGAACAGGTTCGCCGCGACCAGCGCCACCAGCATCGCCGCACTGGTGGTGAGGGTGAAGTAGACCAGCGCGCCGCCCCACACCCGGTGCACCTGATGGTGCGCCTGCAGGTTGGCCACGCCGACCACGATGGAGGTGAAGATCAGCGGGATCAGCACCATTTTCAGCAGGCCGATGAAGATGCTGCCGGCCAGGGTGCTGGCGTAGAGCACGCTTTCGCGCACGGGTGCGTCGGTTGGCAGCGTGCCGGTCAGCCAGCCGATGGCCACACCCAGGCAGGCCGCGATCAGAATCTGCAGGTTGAGACTGGGCAAAGGGGTGGCTCCTCGAATCGGTAGCGGTGGCGCTGAGCAAGAGAATGAACGCTGCGGCAAAAGTTCGCATCGGGCGGGGTGCAATCATACAGACGCGACGCAACCGACGTGCCAATGACCTGGCGTCGGCCGGCCGCTGACAAAGTCACGCAGCTGGGTTTTCATGACGGGGCAGGTAGAAGAGGCGCGAGTCATGAGCGATCAGGACATCGAACAACGCATCGCCCGCGACATCGCCAGATGGCAGCGCGGCGTGCAGGAAAAAGGCGAACCGCTGGTGGTGGACGAAGGCTGGCTGCAGACGCCGCCGGGCCTGCGCTTGCCGTTCTCGGTGCTGAAGAGCGCCGGGGTGCCGCCACGGGAAGTGGAGTTGCTGGCGCAGCGTGCCGCGTTGCGCGAACGGCTGGATGCCTGCAGCGATGCGCAGCAACGTGCGCGACTGGAGTGCGAGCTGAGCGAGCTGGAGCAGCACATCGCCTTCCGGCTTGAGGCGTTGCAGCGCCTGGGTCGCGGTTGAACGCTGGCAACTGGCGTTCGCCCGGCGCTGGAGTAGCATGCGTATTCGGTCAATTCCTACAGGGAGAAGCACGTGGCTACAGCACGAATCGGATTTCTGCCGGCGGCGTTGATCGCCGCGGCGGTGGCCTTCGCCGGCTGGTCGGTGGGGCAGGGCGTGGAGCGTTTCCGCATGGCCGACCGTACGGTGACGGTCAAGGGACTGGCGGAGATGGACGTGAAGAGCGACTTTGCGGTGTGGACGCTGGGCTTTCGCCGTGGTGGCGATCGGTTCGCCGAGGTGCAACAGGGGCTCAGCGACGACCGCCAGCGGGTGCTGGATTTCCTCCACGAGCAGGGCTTCAGCGACGAGGAGCTGGAGGTGCGGCCGTTGCAGGTCCAGGATCTGCTGGCCCGCGAATGGGCTTCGCGCGATGTGGCGCTGCGCTTCAACGGCCAGGGGCAGGTGCTGGTCAAGTCCGAGCGCGTCGATGCCGTGGGCAAGGCAGCGAATGCAGTCGATCCGCTGATTCAGGCCGGTGTCCAACTGGATACCGAGGTGAACGGCTTTGCCGGGCCGCGCTATCAGTTGCGTGGCTTCAACGAGCTGAAGCCGCAGTTGCTGGAAGCGGCGACCAGCAATGCCCGTGAGCAGGCGACGCGCTTCGCCGAGGATGCTGGTGCCACGCTGGGGCGCTTGAAGAATGCCAACCAGGGAGTGATTCGGGTGATCGATGACGATGGCAGCGATATGGACAGTGGGCGGACCATCGGGAAGCGATTGCGGGTGGTGAGTACCTTTGAATACACCCTGGATTGATATGGGCTGAGCCTCTGAATGAAGCGCCAACCGCCTGCCAAGGTGGATCAACCGCACTGCCCAGGCGCTTTCAAGCCCGGTAGCCGATGGCTTTAAGGGTTAGACAGTGAGCCGATTAGCCGGCATTATCGGCTCACCAAATGAGCCGAATAAGCTCGTTAATCGGCTCACAGAGGAGCCAGCCCTCATGAATGACCCGCTCTGGGTCTGGCAGCAGCCCAACTGGCCGCACTTCAATTGGCAAGCCGACGCACTTGCCCCGCTGCTGCGTACCTGCAGCCAGGCTCAGGGCCGCTTGCTCGGCATGCTCGGTGCCGTGGGCAGCGACACAGAGGTGCAGAGCAGCCTGGATGCCATGCTGCAGAACATCGTCACTTCATCGGCCATCGAGGGTGAGCAGCTGGATGTCGGCTCCGTGCGCTCGTCACTGGCGCGGCGCCTGGGGCTGAACGATGAAGGGCGCATCACCTCGCGTTCCGAAGGTCTCGCGGAACTGCTGCTTGATGCCACCCGCGCGTATCAGCAGCCACTCGATCTGCAGCGGCTGTTCACCTGGCATGGCTGGCTGTTCCCCAGCGATGGTCACTTACTGGCCCGCCCGCTACGCATTGGCATGCTGCGCGGCGAGGAGCCCATGCAGGTAGTTTCCGGAAGACTCGACCGCCCAACCGTGCATTTCGAAGCGCCACCCCGCGCCGGGCTGGAAGAACAACTGGGTGACTTCCTTGCCTGGTTCGAGAGCAGCCGCCGCGATGCAGGCCTCGATCCATTCCTACGAGCTGGCATTGCGCACTTCTGGTTCGTCACCCTGCACCCCTTCGATGACGGCAACGGCCGCCTAACGCGCGCCATCACCGACCTGGCACTGGCTCAGGGAGAACAGCAGGCCATCCGCTTTTACGCCATGTCGGCGAGCATCCTCGATGACCGGGCCGGCTATTACCGAATCTTGGAAGCGAGCCAGAAAGGCACGCTGGATATCACCGCCTGGTTGCAATGGTTCCTCGCCACGCTGCTCAAGAGCATGGAGCAGGCCCTTGCTCGTATCGATCGCGTGCTGGTCAAGGCACGCTTCTGGCAGGCTCATCGTAGCCAAACCCTGTCTGCCGAGCAGATCAAAGTGCTTAACCGCCTGCTCGATGGCGGCGAGAGAGGTTTCGGGAACGGCATCAGCGCGGCGCAATACCAGGCCGTGGCCAAGGTCTCGAAAGCCACCGCCACGCGCCATCTGAGCGACCTTGTCGAGAAGGGTTGCCTGGCCAGGCTACCGGGCGGCGGACGCAGCACGCGCTACCAGATACAGCACTCGGCACAGGCTTGAAAAAGCGAGTCGCTCAACAGGGCGAAACCAGGCCTACATCAAGTCCTTGAATAGGCCTGGTTCTGGGTATTCAACCGGCCCGACAAATCAATGCCCCGGCTGCCAGGGCTGCCCCAGCGACACCGGCGCGTACAACCGCGTACGGATCGCATCCCGCGACAGCAGCACCAGCACCAGAATGGTCGCCACATACGGCAGCATCGCCAGCAGGTTGCCGGGGATCGCCAGACCGAGCCCCTGGGCCACCAGGTGGAGGATGCTGGCCAGACCGAACAGGTAGGCGCCGAGCAGGACGCGGCTCACCCGCCAGCTGGCGAACACCACCAGGGCCAGGGCGATCCAGCCACGGCCGGCGGTCATGTTTTCCGCCCACATCGGCGTGTACGCCAGCGACATGTAGCCGCCGGCAAGCCCGGCCATGGCGCCGCCGAACATCACCGCCAGGGTGCGCACGCGCAGCACCGGCAGGCCCATGGCGCTGGCGGCGTTGGGGTTTTCGCCGACGGCCTGGATGATCAGGCCGATGCGGCTTTTCAGCAGCACCCAGGCCACCAGCGCGAACAGTGCGAAGGACAGGTACACCAGCAGATCCTGAGCGAACAGCATGCGGCCGATCACGGGGATTTCGCTGAGCAGCGGAATGGCGATTGGCTCGAAGCCGGCCAGTGGCTTGCCGACCCAGCTGGCACCGACGAAGGACGACAGGCCGACGCCGAAGATGGTCAGCGCCAGGCCCGTGGCGACCTGATTGGCGTTGAAGCCCAGCGCCACCATGGCGAACAGCAGCGAGAGCAGCACGCCGGCCAGGCAGGCGAACAGCACGCCGAGCCAGAGGTTGCCGCTGGCGAAGGCGACGATGAAGCCGATCACCGCGCCGAACAGCATCATGCCTTCCTGGCCGAGGTTGAGCACGCCGGTCTTTTCGCACACCAGCTCGCCGAGGGCGACCAGCAGCAGCGGCGTACCGGTGCGGATCATGGCGTAGAAGATATTGGTCAGCAGATCCATGTCCATCGGTCAGGCCTCGAACTTCAAGCGGCAGGCAGCGGGTGAAAAGGGAAGTAGCGCAGCGCGGACGATCATGTGGCCGGCTCCTCTTTGGCGCTGACGAGCTGGGGCTTGCGCGCCCACAGTTTCAGGCGCGGGCGGTAGAGGATCAGCACGTCGCAGGCGAGCAGGAAGAACAGCACCATGCCCTGGAACAGCTGGGTGATGGACTGCGGCAGGTTGGCCGCCATCTGCGCGTTCTCGCCACCGAGGTAGAGCAGCGCCATCAGCAGGCTGGCGAAAACGATGCCGATGGGGTTGAGACGGCCGAGGAAGGCCACGGTGATCGCCGCGTAGCCGTAGCCCGGCGACACCTGCGGCACCAGCTGGCCGATCGGCCCGGTGACTTCGGCGACGCCGGCCAGCCCGGCTAGGCCGCCGCTGATCAGCAGGGCGATCCACACCAGCTTCTTGTCGCGGAAACCGACAAAGCCGGCGGCGCGCTTGTCCAGGCCCAGCACCTTGATCTGGAAGCCGAGAAAGCTCTTCTGCAGCAGCACCCAGACCACCACCAGCGCCAGCAGGGCGAAGTAGAAACCGGCATGCACCCGCAGACCTTCGATCAGCTCGGGCAGCCGCGTGGCGTCGCCGAACATCGCCGACTCCGGGAAGTTGAAGCCTTCCGGGTCCTTCAGCGGGCCGTGCACGGCGAACAGCAGCAGGTTCAGCGCGATGTAGTTGAGCATGATGCTGGTGAGGATCTCGTTGGCGTTGAAGGCCGTCTTCAGCCAGGCGCAGAGTCCGGCCCAGGCAGCGCCGCCCAGCGTGCCGAGCAGCAGCGTCAGTACCAGTGCCCAGCGCGAGTCCCAGTCGATGATGTTGACCGCCAGCGCGCTGCCGGCCAGGGCACCGATGAGCAGCTGGCCTTCGGCGCCGATGTTCCAGATGCGTGCGTTGTAGACCACCGCCAGACCCAGCGCGCAGAGCAGGATCGGCAGCGCCTTGACCAGCAGTTCGGAGACGCCGTAGAGATCGCCGAGCGGGTCGACCAGCAGCACCTTGAGCGTTTCCAGCGGCGGATGGCCGAGCAGGGCGAACAGCAGGGCGCCGCTCAGCAGCGTCAGCAGTGCCGCCAGCAATGGCGAGAACCAGAGCATGGCCCGTGAGGCCTCGCCGCGGGGTTGCAGGGATAACAGCATGATGGATTCTCGTCAGGCGGCAGAGGTGGAAACAGGGGTGTCACTGGTATCGAACTGGCCGGCCATCCAGCGGCCGACTTCGACCGGGCAGGTGCTGGCGGTGGCGCGCTGCGGCGACAGCCGGCCGTCGCTCAGGGCGGCGATGCGGTCGCTGATCTGGAACAGCTCCTCGAGGTCTTCGGAGATCACCAGGATCGCCGCGCCGGCATCGCGCAGTTCGATCAGCGCGCGGTGGATCGCCGCCGCCGCGCCGACATCCACGCCCCAGGTCGGGTGCGCGGCGATCAGGAGCCTCGGCTGCTGCAGGATCTCGCGCCCGAGGATGA
This sequence comes from Pseudomonas sp. LM13, assembly GCF_041381355.1. Taxonomy (NCBI): domain Bacteria; kingdom Pseudomonadati; phylum Pseudomonadota; class Gammaproteobacteria; order Pseudomonadales; family Pseudomonadaceae; genus Pseudomonas; species Pseudomonas sp. LM13. The sequence continues at coordinate 38,183 of NZ_JACBXH010000032.1, read as the reverse complement.
ATTTCTGCAGGTTGCCGCCGGACAGACTTGCCGCCGGGGCCTGTGCATCGGGCGTCTTCACGGCGAAGCGCTGGATGACCTGTTCGGCGAAGGCGCGCACCTTGCCGCGTCGGATCATGCCCTGCTCGACCATGCCGGTCTGCTGGAAGGCGGTGAGCAGGCCATTGTCGGCCAGGCTCATGCTCGGCACCGCGCCGTGGCCGAGACGCTCGGCCGGCACGAAGGCCATGCCGTGGCGGCGGCGGGCGTCGGGGCGCAGGTGGGCGACATCGTCACCGAGAAAACGAATGCGCATGGCTTGTGCGGCCGGCAGGCGCTGTTCGCCACTGAGCAGGGCGAGCAGTTCGTCCTGGCCGTTGCCGGCGACTCCCGCGATACCGACGATCTCGCCGGCGCGCACTTCCAGGTCCACCTCTTCGAGGGATACGCCGAACGGATCGGCGTTGTGCCAGGACAGCCGCTCCACGCGCAGGAACGGCGCGCGGCCCTCGCTCTTCGGGTATTCGGCTTCCAGCCCCTCGGCATCGCCGACCATCAGTCGCGCCAGTTCCAGGTCCGAGCATTCGGCGGGGATGCATTCACCGGACACGCGACCGCCGCGCAGCACCGTGGCGCTCTGGCACAGCGCGCGCACTTCATTGAGCTTGTGGCTGATGAACAGGATGCTGCAGCCCTCGGCCGCCAGCCGGCGCAGGGTCACGAACAGCTCGTCGGCCTCCTGCGGGGTAAGCACCGAGGTTGGTTCGTCGAGGATCAGCAGGCGGATGTCCTGCATCAGGCAGCGGACGATCTCTACCCGCTGGCGCTCGCCGATGGACAGGCTGTGCACCAGCCGTTGCGGCTCCAGCGGCATGCCGTAGCGCTGCGAGACCTCGCGGATCTTCGGCTCCAGCTGCTTCGGCGTACCGGCCTTGGCGCCCAGCGCCAGGGCGATGTTCTCCGCCACCGAGAGCGTCTCGAACAGCGAGAAGTGCTGGAACACCATGCCGATGCCGCGTTCGCGGGCCTGGGCCGGGTCGCGCATGGTCACCCGTTCGCCCTGCCAGTGGATCGCGCCTGCGTCGGGCTGGGTCACGCCGTAGATGATCTTCATCAGGGTGCTCTTACCGGCGCCGTTCTCGCCGAGCAGGGCGTGGATCTCGCCCGGCTGGATCGACAGGTCGATACGGTCGTTGGCCAGGCAGCCTGGGTACTGTTTGGTGATGCCGCAGAGCTGGAGGCGCGCGGTTTGGGATTCGGGCATGGAGGCGTCCGCTGGGTTTTTCATGACCAGGGTGTAGCAAAAAGCTGGCCAGGCAGTCAGGAATTGAGATGCGACGCGGCCATGGCAGCTGCGCCACCGGTTGGCCATGCGACGATGTTAGCCGGTGCATCGCTTTGGTGCTTCACTCGATGACACTGTCGTGCCGATGCACTGGCATGGGGCGGGACGACCGGGGGCCGGATGGGCTGCTAAGCTAAACGTCCTTTCCGCTCCCACCGGTTTGCCTGCAATGAACCAGATGGACCTTCATTCCGCCGAGGAAACGATTGCCCAGCGTGCCGCGCTGGCGCGGCTGATCGATGGCCTCGTGCGCGACGACGGCATGCATCCCACCGCCATCGACGATCTGTTCCTGATCCGCTGCAGCGCGCCGAGCGAACTGGTGCACGGGCTGCACAAGCCGGCGCTGTGCATCATCGTGCAGGGCAGCAAGGAGGTGCGCCTGGGCGATGAGCTCTACACCTACGATGCGCTGCATTACCTGGTGGTCTCGGTCACTGTGCCGGTGGCCGGTCGCGTGCTGGAGGCCTCGTCCGGCGAGCCGTACCTGTGCATCCGCCTGGATATCGACCCGGCAATGGTCGCCACCCTGGTGGCCGAAAGCGCGCCGTTGAGCCAGCCCGTGGAAGGGGCGGCACGCGGTGTCTATCTGGACCGCATCGATGCGCCGTTGCTCGACGCCACGCTGCGCCTGGTGCGGCTCTTGGCCAGCCCGCAGGACATCCCGGTGCTGGCACCGCTGGCCATGCGCGAGATCTTCTACCGCCTGCTCTGCGGTCGCCAGGGCCGCCATCTGCACGAGATCGCGGTGCGCGACAGCCAGGGCCATCGCGTCACCCGCGCCATCGAGTGGCTGAACCGCAATTACGTCGAGCCGCTGCGCATCGAGGAACTGGCGCAGCGGGTCAACCTCAGCAGCTCGACGCTGCATCACCGCTTCAAGGCGCTCACCTCGATGAGCCCGCTGCAGTACCAGAAGCAGCTGCGCTTGCAGGAGGCGCGGCGGCTGCTGATCGCCGAGGGGCTCGACGTGTCCAGTGCCGGCTACCGGGTCGGCTACGAAAGCCCCTCGCAGTTCAGCCGTGAGTACAGCCGGCTGTTCGGCGCCTCGCCGGTGAAGGATCTGGCCCGGCTGCGCAGCACCGCTTAATTCAGCGCGACGCCGGGTCCGGCACCTCGCGCAATGCCTGGGCGGCATCGATGGCGCGGGGAAAGCCGGCGGTCACGGTGGTCAGGTAGACCACCTCCTTCAGCTCCTCACGGCTGACGCCCAGGCGCAGCGCGTAGCCGGCGTGGATCTTCATGTAGGGCAGATTGCCCTGGGCGGCGAAGGCGGCGACCGCGGCCAGCTGGCGGGTGCGGTCATCCAGCTCGCTGCGTCCCCAGACATCGCCCAGCGCATAGCCGGTGATGCCCTCGGCGAGAAACGGATAGTCCTCGCGCAACGCTTCGAGCACCGGTTGCCCGGCACCGCCGGACAGGTGATCCATCACCTCGACGCCACGCTCGTGGCGCTCGTTGCCGGCGGCTTCCAGCGAGGCGAGGGTAAGCGAGCCGAACACGGCCAGGTATGCCGCGGCCAGGGTGTTGCTGGTATGAAGGCTCATGGCGGCGTCCTCAGTAGGGGCTGGCGGTGGGACGCACCACCAGCTCGCTGACGTCGACATCGGCCGGCTGGTCGATGGCATAGGCGATGGCGCGGGCGATGGCGTCGGCCGGAATGGCGATGCGGCGGAAGTCGTCCATGGCCGAGCGGGCGGTGTCATCGGAAATGCTCTCGGCCAGTTCCGATTCGGTGACGCCGGGCGAAACCAGGGTCACGCGAATATCGCCGCCGACCTCCTGACGCAGGCCTTCTGAGATGGCGCGTACCGCGTACTTGGTGGCGCAGTACACCGCCGCGGTCGGGCTCACCGCGTAGGCGCCGATGGAGGCGATGTTGACGAACTGGCCGGCGCGCTGGCGCTGCATCAGCGGCAGGCCGGCGGCGATGCCGTGCAGCACGCCACGGATGTTCACGTCGATCATGCGGTTCCACTCGTCGACCTTCAGCGCATCCAGCGGCGAAAGCGGTATCACCCCGGCGTTGTTGATGATCACGTCGACGCGGCCGAAGCGCTGTTCGGCGAAGTCGACGAAGGCCTGGGTGTCCTCGCGGCTGGTTACGTCCAGCGCGCGGCAGACGGCGACGCCACCGCGTTCGCCGATCTCGGCGACCAGCTTTTCCAGCCGTTCGAGACGCCGCGCGCCCAGCACGACGGTTGCGCCCTGGGCCGCCAGCAGGCGGGCCGTGGCTTCACCGATGCCGCTGCTGGCGCCGGTGATGAGTACGATTTTGCCGGTGATGTTCGACATGGGGTTGTCCTCCGCAGGTGGATTCGGGCGACGTCGGTGACGCCGTGGTTCGAACACTGCGATGGAGGACGGTGCCGGCGTTATGGCGATCCTGCCGGGCGCTTGCCTGATTCTGGCGCGCCTACCAGATGCCTTCGTGCAGGGTGGCCGCCTCGTCCTCCAGCAGCGGGCCGAGCACCTCGACCTTGCGCTGGCCGGCGGCGAAGACGATGCGGCAGGGCAGGTCCAGCGTCGGGTTTTCCGGATGGTTGCCGGTGAGGTCCTTCAGGCTGCGCTCGGAAAGGCCGTAGACCACGCGCCCAAGACCGACCCAGTAGGCGGCACCAGCGCACATGGCGCAGGGTTCGGCGGAGGTGTACATGGTGCAGCGCGAGAGGAATTCCGGCGTATAGCGGGTCGAGGCTCGGGTCATCAGCACCCGCTCGGCATGGCCGGTCATGTCGTGGTCGGGCATGTAGGCGTTGCCCTGTTCCAGCAGCACCTCACCGTCCGGCCCGACCAGGATGGCGCCGAACGGATGGGTGCCGTTTTCCAGCGCGCGGCGGGCGACGTCGAAGCTTTTGCGCAGCAGGGCGAGATCGTCGAGAGGCATGGCGATATCCAGACTGAGATGAAGGGGTGGTGGGCTTCAGTGCCCCGCCTTAGGCAGGCTCCAGGGAAAGCAGATCTTCTGCAGCAGCCCGATCAGGTGGAACAGCAGCAGGCTGATCACCACCAGCATCATCAACGCGGCGAAGGCTTGCGGCACTTGGAACATCGAGGTGGAGAAGTTGATGAAGTAGCCCAGGCCTTTTTCCGCCGCGACGAACTCGGCGACCACCGCACCGATCACCGCCAGGGTGATGGAGATGCGCAGCGCCGAGAACAGGTGTGGAATCGCATAGGGCAGGCGGATGTTGCGGTACTCGCGGGCCTTCGACGCGCCCAGCGAGCGCGACAGTTCCACCAGCTCTTCCGGCGTCGCCAGGAGGCCGGTGACGCAGGACACCACGATGGGGAAGAAGGCGATCAGGAAGGTGATGAACACCCGCGGCAGGTCGCCGGCGCCCATCACCACCACGATGATCGGCGCCACCGCGACGATGGGTGTGGACTGTACGATCACCAGCAGCGGATAGAGCGTGCGCGACATCACCCGCGACGAGGCCAGGGCGATGGCCAGCGGGATGCCGATCAGGATCGACAGGCCGTAGCCCATCAGCGTCACCCGCAGGGTGGCGAAGATGTGCTCGGCCCAGGCACCGAGGCCGACCTTCTGCGTCGCCGCGAGAATGGCGCTGGGCGAGGGCAGCACGAAGCTTGGCAGCTTGAGCAGGCGGCAGGCCGCCTCCCAGACCAGCAGCAGGACGACGAAGGCGAGCCAGGGCGCGAGGCGATCGGCCTGCGTCTTCAGGCGATGTGTCCTGGGCTTAATGGTCGGCATGGCGCGAGAAGACCTTGCGGCGGATATGGTTGGCGAGCTCATTGAAACGGGGCTCCGTGAGGGTCTGCATGGACCGCGGTCGCGGCAGGTCGACGTCGATGATTTCCTGAACGCGGCCGGGGCGTGCCGACATCACCAGGATGCGGTCGGCCAGCAGCAGCGCTTCGGGAATCGAGTGGGTGATGAACAGCACCGTCTTCGGGCGCTGGGTCCAGATATTCAGCAGCTCCAGGCTCAGCTCGTCGCGGGTCAGGGCATCGAGTGCCGAGAACGGCTCGTCCATCAGCAGAATTTCCGGGTCGTGCAGCAACGCCCGGGCAATCGCCGCGCGCTGCTGCATGCCGCCGGAGAGTTCGTCCGGGCGCTTGTTGCCGAATTCCTTCAGCCCCACCAGTTCCAGCAGCTCCTCGCCGCGGGTGATCTCCTGGGCGGTGACGCGGCCGTACTTGTGGCGCATGGGAAAGGTCAGGTTGTCGCGGATGTTCAGCCAGGGCAGCAGCGTCGGCTTCTGGAAGACGATGCCGATCTCGTCACGCGGGCCGTCCACCGGGCTGCCGTAGATGCTGACCTGGCCGTGGGTCGGTCGCACCAGCCCGGCGAGGATGCGCAGCAGCGTGGACTTGCCGCAGCCCGAGGGGCCGAGCACGGCGATGAACTCGTGGCGGCCGATGTCGAAACTGGCGTTGTCCAGCGCCACCACCTCGCTGCCATCGGAGGAGGTGAAGACCTGGCTGACCCGATCGAAGCTGATGTTGGGGCGCGGCGTGGCTGGCAGGACGGCAGCGTTCATGGCTTCACTCGCTCAGGCTGGTGTCGATGGCGCTGGCCGGGTCGAGGGCATCAATCTGCATGCCCTGCGCCTTGGCCACCCATTCCCAGGTGGTGGCCAGCCGCTTGGCGTCGAAGCCCGGGCCCTCGGCATCGCTGATCTCGTTCTGCATCAGTGGCACCGAGGCGACGAACTGCTCTTCGGCCTGCTGCTGGTCGACTTCGGCAACCCTCTTTTTCAGCGCGGCCGCCGCTGCAGCCGGATCGGCGATGGCGTTCTTCTGCGCCTGCCGGTAGGCCTTGACGAACTTCTTGGCGACCTCGGGATGGCTCTGCACGAAGCGCTGCGACGCCACCAGCGACAGGCCGTAGCCTTCGAAGCCGTATTCCGACCAGGGAATGGTCTTCAGCGTCTTGTCCGCCTCGCCGAGGGCACGGACGAAGCCGGGCGCGACGGTCAGCCAGTTGATGGTGGCGTCCACCTTGCCGGTGGCGAGCATCGGCGCCAGCGCGCCGGGGTCGAGCTTGAGCAGCTTGACGCTGGCCGGGTCGATGCCGTTGCGCTCCAGCAGCAGCGGCCAGACCACGTTGGAGGCGGAGAAGGTCGGGGTGGCGACCGTCTTGCCGACGATCTCCTTGAAGCTCTCGATGCCCGAGCCTTCGGTGGTGAAGAAGGCGTCCGGCTGCTTGTTGTAGATCGGCGCGACGGCCACCACCGGCACCTCGCCCTGGGCCTTGGCCTGCAGCAGCGAGGCCAGGCCGGCCGAGCCGAAGTCGGCGCTGTTGGTGGCCAGCTTGGTCACCACGTCGCTGCCACCGCGGGCACTGGCGATCTCCACTTCGATGCCTTCGGCGGCGAACAGGCCCTGTTCGACACCGAGGTAGATCGCCGCCTTGTCGCCGGCCGGCAGCCAGTCGTTGAGCCAGCGCACCTTGTCGGCGGCCAGAGCGGATTGGCTGAACAGCGCGAGCAGGGCGCTGGCGAGCAGGGTTTTCTTGAACATGGTGAAGCTCCTTGAAGGTCTGGCGTGATGAGCGCGATGCAATAAACGGGTCAGCGCACGGGATGTGGATGGCGCGCGAAGAAATCCAGCAGGGCGGCGAGCAGCGCGTCGGACATGGCCAGTTGCGGCGCATGGCCACAATCGAGGCGCACGCGCTCGGCACCCGGCACCAGCTGCTGCATGCGCTGCTGCACCCGCGGCAGCACGGAGCGGTCCTGGGTGGCTTCGATATACAGCCGTGGCAGACGACCGAAACGCGCGGCCGTCCACTGTGCGGCGATATCGCGGCCGCCGTCGGGCTGCACCGTCAGGCGGCGCGCGGCAGTGATCGCGGCCTGTGCCGGTGCATCGTGAAAGAACAGGGCGCAGGCGGCATCGCCCGGTACGCGGCTGCCACCGGGCGCGGCCTCGAGATAGGGACCGATGCCGCTGACCTCGGGAAAGTCACGGGCGAGCTCGGCACAGAGTTCGCCAAAGCCCATGCCGCTGGGCAGCATCATGCCGGCGACATAGGTGACCCCGGCGATGCGCTCGGCATAACGTTCGGCCACGGCAGTGGCGGTGATGCCGCCGCCGGAATGCGCGACCAGATGGATCGGGCCGGGCAGCGTCTCGATCAGCGCGCCGACATGTTCGACGTAGCGCTGCAGCGAGACCTCGGCGAGCGGCGTGGCGTCGCTGCCGTTGCCCGGCAGGTCGAGCGCGTGCGGTCGGTGGCCGGCATCGCGCAGGCCAGCCTGCAGCGAATCCCAGACCCAGCTACCGGCCCAGGCCCCGTGGATGAGAACGATGTCAGCCATAGGTCCTCCGGTACATCTCGCGGTGGTGTTCTTCCACCGTCACCGCGGGGTAGCGCGGCGCCTCGCCGGGCGCGAGGCAGGTCGGCAGGCACTCGACCACATGGTCCGGGTTGCCGCTGAAGAAGAACGGCACGCTGTAGCGCTCGCGTCCGGACATGTTGACCACCCGGTGCAGCGTCGAACGGTACTGGTCGTTGGTCCAGCGGGCGATCATGTCCCCCAGATTGACCACATAGGTGCCGGGCACGGGCGCCGCGTGAATCCAGCTCTTGCTGTGGCGATCCCAGACCTGCAGGCCGGGGTTCTCGTCCTGCAGAAGCAGCGTCAGCCCGCCGAAATCGGTATGCGCGCCACAGCCCTTTTCGCCGGGTGCGGCATTGGCCGGCTGCGGCGGGTAATGCAGCAGGCGCAGGGTGCTCATGGAGTCGCGGCAGAAGCCGGCGAAATGATCCTCCGGCAGTTGCAGCGACAGCGCGATGGCCCCCATCAGCCGATTTGCCAGCGCATTCATCGCGTCGCGATAGCGCTCCATGGTCGGGCGAAACTCCGCGAGCCCGCTCGGCCACTGGTTGGCGCCGTGGTTGAAGCGCCCGGCCAATACCCGTGGGTCGTCCTCGGCCAGCTCCTCGCCGATATAGAAGCCTTCCTTGAGATCGGCCGGCGCACCGGCTTCCAGCACCTGCCCGCGCAACGGCTCATAGCCGCGATTGGCCTTCGAGAACACCTTGTCCAGCGCACGCTTGCTGGCCTCCGGTTGGGCAAAGAAGGCCCGCGCCTGCTCGAACACCGCCTGCTGCAGCGCCGCGTCGACGCCGTGGTTGGCGATGCAGAAGAAGCCGACCTCGCGACAGGCCGCGCCGATGCGTTTGGCCACGGCGACGCGCGCGTCGATGTCGGGAGAAAACAGCCCGGCGATATCGATCAGCGGCAGCGCGGCGGCTTCGAGATGGCGGGCGCAAAGGGATTGGTTCATGGCTCGATCCTGCTCTGCCGACCGCGGAATGGCGGCCGGCGAGCGCATTATCTGACCGTGGCTGCTGTGCGCAGAAGCAGAGAATATCGAGCATACCGATGCCATTTCGGCAGCAGTAGCGGATGCCTTTCGGTGGTGCGCGGGGCGGTCCGCGTTGGTGCGCAATCGAGCCGAGGCGTGACGCGCGAATGGCCACTCGGAAGCACCTCACGCCGATCGGAACGCCCTCGAACGGGGCGTGCGCGGGGCCCGAAGCGGGCCGAAAAAAATAATGGTCGGCTGCTCAGCTGCTCAGCTGCTCGAGCGGGATTGCGCTCGGTCCGCCCGCGGGCGCTATTGCAGGCTGACCAGATACTCGACCAGTGTTTCGGCGCAGGCCTGCATCGCGTCCTGCATGATCACCTCATAGCCGTGCGTGTTCTCCGTCGGGATCGTCAGGCAACCGGCCTGCGGAGCTGAGCCCGAGCCAAGCACTGCGCTCGCGTCCGACGCAAAGCCGGGCATCAACGCCGGTTGCGGGCAGTAACCGCAGCGTGATGCGGCCCTGAGCAAGCCGTCGGAAACGCGCTTGGTGTAGTAGCCCTTCTCATCGCCGGTAAGCACGATGGGGTCGAGCGCCAGGCGCGTGTCATACTCGGCTGCGATCGGCCCCACTTCCAGGGCGATGCACAACGCCCCCGGCAGTGTGCGCGCCGCGTACTGTGCCCCGGAATTGGTTTCCTCTTCGTTGGTCGTCAGCACGATGAGCACGTCGCCGTGCAGTTCCTCCCTGCGCGCCGCCAGGCGCCTGGCGGCCACGAGGGCGGCAACCACAGGGGCCCGATCGTCGCGGAAGTGCGCGGCAATGCAGTCGCGTATCTGGAATGGCTTGCGCCAATGCCGGCTCAGCACCACCCGTGTGCCCGCGCGCACGCCCAGCTCGCCGAGTTCCGCCTTGCTGTATCGGGTGATGACGTGCACATCGTTCCACTGCACATCGCCCTGAAGCACATGCATCGACTGGCTCGATTCGCTCGTCCCGTGCATCGTGCCGAAAGACAGCGCACCGGCGACCGTGCCGGTGTCTCCCATCACGTCCACGGGGCACATGCCGAAGTTGACCGGAAACGCACCGCCCAGCGCCGCGACTCGCAGGCGCCCATCCGGGTCTATGCGTTTGACCACCATGGCGATCTCATCCTGATGGGCCATGATTCGGGTTGTCTGGCGTTCCGCCTCGTCGGGCGCAACCCCGACCGCTTTGATTCGCCCGACGAGATTGTCAGCGGCGTCTTGCCAGACGGCGTCGCAGCATCGCTCCAGCTCTCGCCTGCACACCTGGCGGACTTCTTCTTCCTGGCCTGCCGGCCCTCGCGCAAGCAGAAGTTCTTCCAGTAGCGCCAGTTGTTCCTGGTTTTCCATGCATCCTCCGCGATCGGTATTGCCAATCGTTTAGGACCAACGTCGCAGCTGACCGTGCGGGGATTGCGCTGCGCCATCAATCGCTTCGCGCAGGGCGGTGGCCAGGTCCTCGAGCCGATAGGGCTTGGCCAGCACATGCACGCCTTCGGCGGCCGCCGCCTGCTGAGCGGCCTCGGCGTAGCCACTGGTCAGCAACACGGGAACGCCGAGCGCGCGGGTGCGGATCTCGCGAGCCAGTTCAACCCCGTTCATGCCGCCGGGCATCATGATGTCGGAGAACACGATGTCCACCGTGCAACCGTTCTGCAGCGCGCTCAGCGCATCCGTGGCGCTGGCGGCGTGCGTGACGCGATAGCCGAGGTGTTCGAGCATCTCGCCGACCAGCGCCGCGACTTCCTCATCGTCGTCGACGAGCAGCACACTGCCGACGAGCCGGTTGTCGGGCGCATCGGCGCCGTGATCGTCGGCCTCGGGCTGCTCGGGCATGTCTGCCGAGCGCGGCAGCAGCATGATCACACGGGTGCCGCGCCCGCATTCGCTTTCGATCCATACGGTGCCCCCCGATTGCCGGGCGAAGCCGTATACCTGCGCCAACCCCAGACCCGAGCCCTTGCCGATCTCCTTGGTGGTGAAGAAGGGGTCGAAGACCCGCGGCCGGACCTCCTCCGGAATGCCGGTGCCCGAGTCGGTCACGGTCAGCCGGACGAAGTCGCTGCGTAAGCCCATGACGTCCTCGTCCGGTGCGTTGCAGGCTTCGATGAGGATCAATCCGCCGTTTGGCATGGCGTCCCGAGCATTCACCGCCAGGTTGATGATGACCAGTTCCAGCTCGCCCGGGTCCGCCTCGACGGGCCAGAGGTCCGGCGCGAACTGCACCTTGACCTGCACCGCACCGCTCAGGCTGCGGTCGAGCAGGTCGCGCATGCCGCCGATATGCAGGGCCAGATCAACGGCCTTCGGCGCCAATGACTGGCTGCGGGAAAAGGCCAGCAGCTGGCGGGTCAGCGCCGCGCCGCGCTGGGCGGCCTGGCGCATGCCGGTCAACAGGCGCTCGCGACGCTGCGGGTCCTTGCGCCGATCGAGCATGTCGAGGCCGCCGCTGATGACCATCAGCAGGTTGTTGAAGTCATGGGCAATACCGCCAGTGAGCTGGCCGATGGCCTCGATCTTCTGCGCCTGACGCAGGGTCTCCTCGATACGCGCACGCTCGGCCATCTGCGTGCGCAGCTCCTGGTTGGCCTTTTCCAGCTCGCGGGTGCGCTCGACCACCAGGGCTTCGAGCTGTTTGGACGCCAATTCCTGCGCTTCCAGCAATGCCCGCACCTCGTACTGGCGCTGACGTGCCCGCACTGCGGCCTTCAGTGCGCTGGTCAGGGTGATGCTCTGCACCGGCCGCTCCAGCAGCGATACATTTCGCAGCGCCAGCACCATGCGCTGCCTCCAGGCGGCAACCGCCGGAGGCTGGTGTTTGCTGGTCAGCACGACGAAGGGGAAGTCGGACCAGGCTGGCTGTCGGTCGACCCAGCCGGCGAGGTTCTCGAGGTCGTGGCCGAACAGACCTTCCTCGGCGATGAACACCGCATCGGCGTCGGTCTCGGCACGCTGCAGCACTTCCTCGACACTGTGACAGATCGCTGCGCGCATGCCGCTGCGGTTGAGCAGCTCGGCCGAAGCTGGGGCGTCGCGGCCGATGGGTGCGTAGACGACCACGAGAGAACGGCGTTTTGGGTCAGGCGTAGTCATGCTCGTCCGGAAGCAATTTGGCGGGGTCACCGGTGTACTGCGGTGCACTGGAAAGAATGCCATCCAGACCGCTCAGCGCTGGCCCGACATGGATGCCATCGGCGCAAAGGCGATACTCGCGCACGGTGTTCTCGTGCCATCCGCTGCGCTTCTTCACCACCGAAAGGGCGCGGCGGATGGTGCCCTTGTGCTCGAAATAGCGCTGCATGATCAGTGCGTCGCTCAGGTAGCTGATATCGACGGGCGTGTCGGCGGGGTTGATCACACCCTGCTGGGCCAGCACCAAGATGCTGACCACGCCCTTCTGGCCGAGGTAACTCAGCAGTTCGTGCATCTGCAGGATCAGGAATTTGCCGTCCGGCATCGCGTGCATGTAGCCGTTGAGGCTGTCCAGCACGATCAGTCGTGTGCCGTTTTCCTCGACACTGCAGCGAACGGCCGAGGCGAACTCGCCGGGCGACAGTTCCGCCGGGTCGATCTGCTGCAGGTGCAGCAGCCCCTGGTCGATCCAGGGCTCCAGCGGCAATCCCAGCGCGCGGCCGCGGGCGCGCAGGGTGCTGGTGTTCTCGTCGAATACGAACAACGCCGTCTGTTCACCGCGCTTACAGGCCGTTACCGCGTAACTCAGGGCCAGCGACGACTTGCCCACCCCGGCGGTGCCGACCAGCAGAGCGTTGGTACCGCGCTCCAGGCCACCTCCGAGCATCCGGTCGAGGGTCTCGTTGCCGGAACGCACCAGGTCGCCGGAGACAACCGCGTGATGCTCGGCCGCCACCAGACGCGGGAAGATGCGCAGCCCGCCCTTGCGAATCACGAAGTCGTGGTAGCCGCCGCGGAACTGAATGCCGCGCATCTTTACTACTCGCAGGCGCCTGCGTTCCGCGCCGTAGTCGATCGACTGCTGTTCGAGCATCACCACGCCATGGCAGATGGAATGCAGCTGGAGATCGCCGCTCTCCGAGGTCTGGTCGTCGAGCAGAATCACCGTGCAATTGCGAGTGACGAAGAAGTGCTTGAGCGCCAGCACCTGTCGCCGGTAGCGCAACGGGCTCTGTGCGAGCAGGCGCATTTCCGAGAGACTGTCGAAGACCACCCGGGTCGGGTTGGTCTGGCTGACCCGGTCGAACAATTGGCGGGTGGTTTCGCCCAGCTCGATTTCGGCTGGGTGCAGCACCGTCAGCTCCAGCTCCGGGTCGAGGCTGGCCTCGGGTGTGACCAGTTCGAACACATCAATACCATCCAGCGACCAGCCGTGCCGCTTGGCGATCAGCTCCAGTTCGGCCTGGGTTTCCGACAGGGTCACATACAGCACCCGCTCACCCTGGCGCACGCCTTCGAGCAGAAACTGCAGGGCAAGGGTGGTCTTGCCGGCGCCGGGGCTGCCTTCGTATAGGTACATGCGGTCGGGGTCGAGCCCGCCGCCAAGGATATCGTCCAGCCCTTCGCTGCCCGTGGAGATGCGTGGCGCTTCCTCCCTCTGGCCGCTGTTCGGGCGATCGGCATCATTCATTCCGTGCTCCTTACGCAGGCTCCGCTGCGTGCAAAGTCCTTGCGCCGGAAAGATTTCCGGGCCGAGGCTGGAGAAACACCCGTTGCCCCTCGCGGGTGCCGGGCAATACCACTCAAGCGGCGTCGCAGAGGCGCGCGCTGAATGCAGTCAGTGTTCCGACTCGCCGTTTGCGGGCTCGTTCCACGCCTTGCGCCGGGTTGCACGGCGGCACCCGCGGCGACGCAACAGGCTGCAACCATTGCACCTTGGATCGAGCCCGACACTGCTCCATGATCAGCTTTTGCTTTTCGGGTCGCCTGCATGCCTCGATTCTCTCGTCCCTCGGCTTCGGCGCTGGGCCGCTTTCTGCAACTGGGCGGCACTGGTGCACGGATCGCCGGCAACCTGCTGGTGCAACGCGTCACGCCAGGCAAGGCGCGCATCGATTGGCAACCGGTGGGCGAGCTGCTGGGCGATGCACTCGGGCAGATGAAGGGCCCGGTGCTCAAGCTCGGCCAGCAGGCCTCGCAATGGCAGGATCTGCTGCCCGAGCCGATCAGCGCGGCGCTGGCGCGCCTGCAGAATCAGGTGCCCTCGCTGATGTTCGCGGAGCTGGAAGCCAACCTGCAGCGGCTGTACGACGGCCAGCTCTACGAGCTGTTCGAAACCATCGAACCTGCGCCCGCCGCGGCCGCCTCGCTGGGCCAGGTCCATCGTGCCCGCGATCGCCAGGGCAGGGCGCTGATCATGAAGATCCAGTACCCCGGCATCCACGCGATCTGCGAAGCGGATCTGCGCCAGCTGCGTCGGCTGATGCCGCTCGGGCGGTTGTTCGGCACGCCAGCGGCGCGGCTGGAGGCGGTCTACACCGAGCTGCAGCGGGCAATCGATGAAGAGCTGGACTACGCCGCCGAACGCGACAGCCTCGAAGCCTTCCGCGCGCACTTCGGCGACTGGCCCGGCCTCGGCATTCCCTTTGCCGCCAGCGAGCTCTGCCGCCCCGGCGTGCTGGTGTTGGAAGATCGTCCGGCCCGTTCCATGGCCGAGGTCGAGCAGGCACCGGTCGAGATCCGCCAGCGCCTGGCGGAAAACCTCTGCCAGTGGCTCGCCGAGCAGGCGTTCGGCTTGCAGCGGCTGCACACCGATCCGCACCCGGGCAATTTGGCCTGGACCGAGCAGGGCGAACTGGTGGTCTACGATTTCGGCAGCGTGCTGCGCCTGGAATCGCGCCTGCTGGCCGGTTACGTGCAGATCTTCGAGGCGCTGCGTGGCACTTCCAGCGAGGCGCTGGAGGCCGGCTTCCAGATGCTCGGCGGGCGCCAGCCTGGCAGCATGCCGCCGCACGGGCTGTATCGGCGCATCCACCTGATGCTGCACCCGTTGTTACAACCGGGCGCGCAGTGGGACTTCCGCGAAGCGGCGCTGCACCAGCAGCTGTCCGAACTCTTCCCCTTGCTGATGTCGGCACTGGGCAGCCTGCAACCGGCTTCCGGTACCTTGCTGATCAACCGCACCCTGGAAGGCCATTACTGGAACCTCTACCGGCTCGGCGCTTGCCTGCCCATCGCCGACCTGCTCGCCGAGCATATCGAGCGCTGGCGCGGCGAAGCCTTTACCGCTCGCCCCTGAACCACTGGAGAACGTCATGCCGCTGCAGTCATTCCCCGAAGGGTTTCGCGCGCTGATCATCGGTGCATCCGGTGGCATCGGCGCCGCACTGGTCGATGCCTTGCGCAGCGATCCGCACTGCGCATCGGTCATCGCCCTGAGTCGCTCGTCCGAGCCGGCGCTCGACCTGACCGATCCCGCCAGCATCGAACAGGCCGCGGCCAGCGTGGCGGGGCAGGGGCCGTTTCACCTGATCATCAACGCCGCCGGCGTGCTGCACGGTGCCGACTTCATGCCGGAGAAGCGCCTGGCTGATCTCAACCAGGCGCAGCTGCTCGCCACCTTCCAGATCAACACCTTCGGCCCGGCCATGCTTCTGCGCCACTTCAGCGGCCTGCTCGATCGCCAGCGTGGCGTGTTCGCCATGCTCTCGGCCAAGGTCGGCAGCATCGGCGACAATCGGCTCGGCGGCTGGTACAGCTACCGCGCCTCCAAGACCGCGCTGAACATGCTGATCAAGACCGCTTCCATCGAAGTGCGCCGCAATCAGCCGAATGCCGTGCTGCTGGCGCTGCACCCGGGCACGGTGAACTCACGTCTGTCGCAGCCGTTTCGCGGCGCCGAGATCGGCCGGCCGGCGGCCGATGCCGCGCACGATCTGCTGCGGGTCATCGACAGCCTGGGGCCGGAGGCCAGCGGTGGATTCCATGCCTACAGCGGGGCGGAGTTGCCGTGGTAACGGCCCTCAGCCAACCGGTGCGGCAAGCGCGTGGGTGACGGTTTCGGCCAGCAGTTCGAGGGTGAAGGGTTTGGTCATCAGGTGCATGCCGGGAGCAAGGCAATCGAGGCGGGTCGCGGCCTGTTCGGCATAGCCGGTGATCAGCACCACCGGTAGGCCGGGGCGCCGCTGCTGAAGCATTTCGGCAAGCTGGCGGCCGTTGAGCCCCGGCAGGCCGACATCGGTCAGCAGCAGGTCGAGTGAGTCGAGATCTGCGGCGAGCTCCAGGGCGCGCTGACTGTCGGCCGCCACATGCACGTGATAGCCGAAGTCCTCGAGTGCGCTCTGCAGCAACGGGCGCACCGCGTTGTCATCCTCGACCAGCAGAACCTTTCGCCCGCCACCTGCGCCGGGCATGCGGATCGGAACCGCAGTCGGCTCCTCCTGCGCGTCGGCCGATGCCGCCGGCATGTGCAGCGCGATGCGAGTCCCTTCGCCCTGACAGGTGTCGATGGAGATGAAACCGCCGCTCTGGCGGACGAAGCCGTAGACCATCGACAGGCCGAGCCCGGTGCCTTCGCCGAGGGGTTTGGTGGTGAAGAACGGTTCGAACACCTTGTCCACCAGTGCTGCCGGGATGCCGACGCCGCTGTCGATCACCCGCACGCAAAGATACTCGCCGGTCGGTACGCCGTGGCGGGCGGCCTGCTCCGCTTGCAACGCCAGGCGCTGCGTCTCGATGCGCAAGGTGCCGCCGTCCGGCATCGCATCGCGGGCGTTGAGCGCCAGATTGAGCAGGGCGTTTTCCATCTGGCTGGGGTCGACCAGGGCGAGCCCGGCGGCGTCCTCGAGGGCCAGCTCGAAGCGGATGGTCTCGCCCAGGCTGCGCTGCAGCAGCTCGGCCAGCGAGCGGATCAGAGAATTGACTGCGGTCGGCCGGGTCTGCAGTGGCTGGCGGCGGGAAAAGGCCAGCAGGCGCTGGGTCAGCGAGGCGGCGCGCTGCGCCGAGCCATGCGCCGCGTCCAGATAGCGCGGCAGGTCGTTGTAGCGTCCGGATGCCGCGCGCACACGGATCATGTCCAGCGCGCCGATGATGCCGGTCAGCATGTTGTTGAAGTCGTGGGCGATACCGCCGGTGAGCTGGCCGACTGCATCCATCTTCTGTGAGTGGCGCAGCTGCTCCTCGGCACGGCTGCGTTCCTGAACCTCGACGGTCAGCTGGTCGAGCGTCCTCTGCAAGGCCTGGGTGCGCAACTCGACCTCACGCTCCAGCGCATGATTGAACTGACGCAGCATCACTTCGTTGCGCCTCTCGGCGTCGACGTCGATGATCACCAGCGCCGCGCCCATCGGCTGCTCGGCGTGATCGTAGAGCGGCACGCCGCTCAGGCGCAGCCAGCGTTCGCCGCCTGACTCGGGGTAGTAGCGGAAGTCCTGGCCATTGACCTGCTCGCCGCGCAGGGCACGGGCACCGACGTATTGGCTCGGCGGTATCACCTGCCCATGGCTGTCCAGACCGACCCAGCGCCGTGCCCGCTCGGGCGCCGTCGAAGGAATCTTTCGATTGGGGACGTACTCGTCGTACTTGGGGTTGCTGAGCAGCGTATTGCCATCGGCATCGATGAAGCAGACGCCGATCGGAAGGTTCTCGATCAGTCGCTCGAAGCGGGTTCGCTGGTCGGCTCGCTCGGTGGCTTCGGCGTGGTGCGCGCGCTGATGCTGACGCAGGCGCATGCACGTGGTCAGGCAACTCAGCAAGGTGGCCGGCCCCACAGGCTCGCCGAGGACCACGAAGTCGTTGATCGTCGACGGCAGGCGGGCTTTCAACGCAGCATGGGGTTCGGCGTCGCGGCTCAGGAGAATGAACGGGATGGCACTGCCGGCTGGCAGTTTCTCGAGCGCGGCGCCGACCTCATCCAATGGCATCGCTGCCAGCTCGTCGGCGAGTATCACCACCTCTACCGTTGCGTCGATCCGCTGCGCCAGGCCCGCCTGGTCGGTGCAGTGGCCGACGTGGTAGCCCTCGACCGTCAGCCGCGTGGCGAGCTCGCGTCGTTCCGCACTGTCGCGCATGCCGAGAAGGATGCGTTTTGCTTCCGCGGTTCCGCCTGCCATGTCGTTATTGCGCCTTTCTGAAGGGGTAGTCCGACCAGCATCCCTCCTGATCGGCCGAGCGAAGCAACGCGGCTGTCCGCATGCGGACAGAGCACTATCGCGTCTGTCTTTGAGCGGACTGCAAGCAAGCGAGAGCGTTCCAACGAGCCGTCGGGTCGTCACGCCCGCGGCATGGTATCGGTCATTGGCCGTCAGCGATAGCAAGCTGCGTCCAGGCGCTCCCCGCGACAGTCAGCGTTCGAACCGCTGCAGGCTGCGAAAGACCTGCGCGGGGCTGGCGCCGATATAGCGCTTGTAGCAATTGCTGAAATGGCTGGCATCGGCGAAACCCGCATCGACGGCCGCCCGCGTCAGGCAGTCCGTACGCTGCATATACTCGGCCGCGAGCAGCAGGCGCTTCCAGATGCGGAAGCCGCGGTAGCTCATGCCGGTTTCGGCACGGAACAGGTGCGCCATGCGCGAGGGAGAGAGGTGTACCAGCGAGGCGGCCTGCGCCAGCGCGTGGTTGACGTCGCCCTCCTGGCGCAACAGCTCGAATACCGGCGTCAGGCGGCCCGCAGCGGTTGCATCGTCCACGGCGGGCATCAGCGCCAGCAGGGTCTGCCGCGTCTGCTCCTTGCTCGGTGCCTCTTCGTAGAGCGCGGTCAGCGTATCGATCAGCACGGGATCGTGCAGCGGTAGCGCACACTGCCCGGGGCGCCAGGCAAAGCGTTGCACGAAGCGCCCGTACAGCTCGCTGTCGCGCTCGACGAACAGCTTGGCCAGCACGCCGCCCTGCGCATCCACCGCATGCGCCACACCGGCGGGTACCACCACGGCCCGGCAGGGCAGGGCGGTGCCCGCCAGTTGCAACACAAGCGGGCGATAGAGGCCGACCATGAGCACCGCCGCGCCGTTGACGCGTCTGTCCAGATGCCGCAGCGGGCCGAAGTACAGCAGCATGTCCGGCCACATCAGCAGGTGCGAAGGCAGCATGCCCGGGCTCCTCAAGTCAGCTCGTTTTTACAAGCCTCACGCTAGCAGCCGGCTCTAGCATCGGGACATCGTACTTTGGCGCCGAAAGCCCGGCTCAGGCGTCCGCACCCGCACGGAGGAAAAACAATGACAAACACCATCCCGCTCGAGCCCCTCGCCAATACCGGCTCTGTGTCGACGCCGGCGCAATTCGAGGCCCAACTCACCGACATCGCGGCGCCGCTGGCGGGCGAGGCGGTGCTCGGGCTGCGCGCGCTGTACCTGTCCTGGCGCGTCGGGGCCTGGCTGGACACCGGCCTGCAGGTAAAGGCCGGCGATCGGCTGACCTTCGTGCTCGAGGGCGGCGTCGAGGTCTCCCGGGCGCTGGGCATCCGTTATTCGGCGGAGCTGGCGACCTGGGCGCGTATCGGCGAGCGGGGGCCGATCTTCCGCGCGTTGCACGACACTCAGGGCTTCACGGTGGAGCAGGACGGCCCCCTGCAGCTCAAGCTCTACCCGCGCGACCGCTGGCTCGATGCCAGCGGCCGCTACCGTGGCGAGCCGCCCGCGTTCAACCCCGACGAAGGCGGCGGCGGCAATGTCGGCATCATCCACTGGCGGCCCGGCACCGATGTCGCCGCGCTGCTGGGCCAGGCCGCGGCCGGTCGCGACGCCGCGCACTGGGCCAGCCGCGAGCTGGCGCGCCTGCGTTCACCGCGTGCGCCCTTGCCCGGTGGCTGGCAGGAGCTCTGGGAACTGGGGCCGTCCACGGTGTTCTCCGCTGTCACGCCGGCCCAGGCGGGTCGGGCGCCGGCACAGGCCATCCGCCTGCATACCCGTGACGATGTCTCCATCCTGCAGAAAGAGGCCGACCTGCCGCTGAGCGCACACACCACGCTGAGCTGGAAGTGGAAGGTCGACCGATTGCCCTCGTCGGTCGCCGAAGACCAGATCCACACCCACGACTACCTGAGCATCGCGGTGGAGTTCGACAACGGCCGCGACCTCACCTTCTACTGGAGCCGGGATCTCCCCGAAGGCACGCACTTCCACTGCCCGCTGCCCGGCTGGCACGACCGCGAGACGCATGTCGTGGTGCGTTCGGGCACCGCCGATCTCGGCCAGTGGCTGTGCGAGGAGCAGAACATACTGGACCACTACCGCACCGCCATCGGCGGCGAGCCGCCAGCACGCATCCGGCGGGTCTGGCTGATCGGGGTCAGCCTGTTCCAGCATGGCGAAGGGGAGGCGACGTTCGGCGATATCCTGCTCAGGGATGTCGATATCGAAAAGCGCCTCTACTGAGCACTTCACGCCCGGTCACCGGCATCGTGCCGGCGGCCGGTCGCGGCGTATATCGCCTCTCTGCCAGGTTCGCGGCTTGCCCTGTCAGCGCGGTGGTTCCGTGGCGCGCAACAGGTCGTTGAGTTCCGCACCAGATGGCGTGCCGCCGAAGCCATCGAACCGGCCCTGTTCGATCATCCTCCGCGCCGCATCCATGAACCCGCCCCAGGCCGCGCGCGCCAGCGCCCCGCCGACACTGATGCGCCTGACGCCAAGCTCGGCCAGCGCCTCGACCGTCAGCTCGCTGTTCCAGCCGATCAGTACGTTCACCGGCTTCGGCGCGATTGCCTGGACGACCGTCTGAATATCCTCCCGCGTCTTGAGACCCGGCGCGTACAGGCAGTCGGCCCCGGCCTGCGAATAGGCGAGCAGGCGCTCGACCGTGTCGTCCAGGTCGGGGCGGCCGACGAAGTAGTTTTCCGCACGGCCCACCAGCAGGGTGTCGCCGCCGCCGGCATCGATGGCGGCGCGCGCCGCCTGCAGGCGCTCGACAGCCTGCGCCTTGTCGCGCACCGGCTGGGCGGGATCGCCGCTCGAATCCTCGATGGACAGGCCCGCCACGCCGGTCTCCAGCGCCAGGCTGACACTGTCGAAGACCGCCTCGGGCGTGGCCCCGAAGCCGCTCTCGAAATCGGCGTTGATCGGCAGGTCGCTCATGGCCGCCATGTAGCGCATGTGCGCCAGGGTATCGTCGCGTGACAGTTGCCCATCCGCCTGGCCCTGAGACCAGGCATAGCCTGCGCTGGTGGTCGCCAGGGCCCGGTAGCCGAGGCGCTCGAGCAGGCGAGCACCGCCGGCGTCCCACGGGTTGGGCAGCAGGAAGCACCCTGCATGGTGCATCTCGCGGAAGGCCGCGCGTTTATCGCTTACGGTGGGGCGGGTCATGATGGCTCCGGGAGCAGGGGGCTTGTCGTCATCCTATAGCCCACCACGTGCGTGACGCGCCACCGCGGCGCCATCCAGGGAGCGCCGACTTGCACGAAATTGGCGATTTGGCCGTTAACACGCTTGCCTGATACAACGCACATCAGGCCGCCGCAAACACCGGCAGTTCCCGTCCTGCCGCCGGCCGTCCAGAGTTCGGCCGACAGGCTACGAACCCAGGAGCACTACCGATGATCGATCTCCCGCTGTTGCTCGCCTTTGCTGCAGCCGCCTCGCTGCTGACCGTCACGCCGGGTGTGGATACGGCCATCGTGCTGCGCACCGCCACGCTGGAAGGGCGGCGCCAGGCCGTGCTGGCCGCGGCGGGCATCTGCCTGGGCTGTCTGGCCTGGGGTGTGGCCGTGTCGCTCGGGCTGGGTGCGCTGCTGCAGGCTTCGGAACTGGCCTATACGGTTGTCAAATTCGCCGGCGCCGCCTACCTGATTTGGCTCGGCGCGCGGTTGATGCTCAACCCGCGCCCCTCGTTCGACTCAGACCCGAAGGGGGCGACCGCCGCAGCGAGCGGCCAGGCCTTCTGGCGCGGCTTGCTGACCAACCTGCTGAACCCGAAGGTGGGCGTGTTCTACGTCACCTTCCTGCCCCAGTTTGTCCCGCTCGGCGCCGATGTGGCGGGTTATTCGTTCTTCCTTGCGTGCCTGCATGTGCTGTTGTCCCTGGCCTGGTTCACCGTGCTGATCGCCGCGACGATTCCGCTCGGGAGGCTGTTGCGCCGGCCTGCGCTGACGAGGGCGCTGGACCGATTGACGGGTGGGGTGCTGGTGGCGTTTGGGGTGCGGTTGGCGGCTTCGAGTGGGGAGTGACGACGCTTAGCGATTACATATTCAGTGATCGCCTTACCGACGCTGGGTTGGACGAGTCGAGTGGGCAACCCCTGGCTTGGCGCCAGGGGGGAGGAGATACGACGATCAGAAGCGGTAGTTCACCCCCAGCGTCAGGGTACGGCCCGGTGCTGGCTGGCGTCCCTCGGGACTGGTGTCGATGCCGCGGAAATAGTACTGGCGGTCGAACAGGTTGCTGATACCGGCCGAGGCGGTCAGCACGCTCTGGTCCTGCAGCTTGAACTCGCGCTCGATGGCGGTGTTCCAGATCCAGTAGGCAGGCAGCTCGCCAACTGAGGCGCTGGCGTTCTCCTCGGCGCTGTTGGCGTCGTCGGTATAGGCGCTGCTGACGTAGAGGCCATCCAGGCTGTAGGCCCAGAACTCGGCGAAGCGGTAACGACCATCGACGGTGAACTGGTGCTTGGAGCTGTACGGCACCTCGTTGCCCTTGAAGTCGCCGGTGCGCAGTTCGGCATCAAGGTAGGCGTAGCCGGCGTGCAGGTCGAGGGTTGGCAGCGCGGTCGGGGTCCAGAACACCTCGGTCTCTATCCCCTGGTGGCGGGTGCTGCCGAGATTCTGGAAGCGGCTGTTGGCGAACACGATCTGGTCGTCGAAGTCGATGCGGTACAGGCCGAAGTCGATGCGCAGGTTGTCTTGTGGAGTAAAGCGCACGCCGGTCTCGTAGTTGCGCGAGATTTCCGCCTGGACCACGCCATCCCTGACGATCTGGAACACCTGAGGCACCCGCAGCGAGCGCTGCGCGTTGGCGTAGACGAACCAGTCGTCGCTGGCCTGGTAGCCGATGCTCAGACCGGGCAGCCACTCTTCGGCCACGGTCTTGCGCTCGACGCCGCTGACGCCGTCGGCGTACTCCATCTTGGCGTGCTCATAACGCATGCCGGGGGTGATAGTCAGGCGGTCATCGAGCAGCTTGATTTCGTTGCTCACATAGGCAGCTTGGCCCTTGGTATCGAATACCCAGTCGCGTACCACGCTGGTGGTACCGGTATTCAGGTTCAGACGGTCGACGTCGAAATCGACGTTTTCCTTGACCAGGCGGGCGCCGAGCAGCCAGGTCTGGCTGACGCCATCACCGTCGATGCCGAGGCTCAGGCGCGGCTCGCTACCCCACACGCGGAAGTCGCGGGGCGCATCCTGCAGGGTGGCCGGCGTGGCATCCGGCGCGAAGGGCAGACCGACAATAAAGTTGCGATAGCTGTTCTGGGCGAAGTTGGTCCAGCTGAACTCCACGTCGTCGAACGGGCCCATGGCGCCGAGGTATTGGGTATAGGTGCCCCAGACGCGGTCGCTGTCGCCTTCGAAACGATCGAGGTCGCGGGTCGACTGCCGCGGGTCGTCCTTGTAGTCGGCCACGCTGAGGGCGCCGGCCAGGTCCATGTCGGCGATGTAGCGCTGCACGCCGAAACTCAGGCTGCGGCTGTCGTCGATGTCCCACTGGCCGCGCAGGCGGTAGTTCTGCACATCGGTATCGGAGTGCTCGCGGCCGTATTCGCCGCTGATGGTGTTGACGTCCAGCTGCAGGCCGAAGTTGTCGGTCAGGCGCCCACCGGTGCCCAGGTAGCTGTCGTACAGCTGGCGCCCGCCGGGCGCGAAGGTGACACGCTCCTGCAGGGTGGTTTCCCACTTATCCGGAATTGGCCGGCTAATGAAGTTGATCACGCCGCCGACGTTGTTCGGCCCGTACTGCACGGACGCGCCGCCACGCACGATGTCGATGCGATCGACCGTCGCCAGGGTCTGCGGAAACAGCGACAGGCTGGTCTGGCCATAGGGCGCCAGGGCCAGCGGGATGCCATCGGCGAGCGCCTGGATGCGGCCGCTGCGACTTTCCGAAAGCCCGCGCACGGACAGTTGCGGCAGTACCCCGGTACCGGTCTCGTCGAGAATCTTCACCCCCGGGACCCGAGCCAGCGCGTCATCCAGGCCACGCACGCTGGCCTTCTCCAGTTCCTGGGCCTGGACCACGCTGCGGCTGCCCGCATAGGTGCGTACTTCTTCGTTGCTGGCGCTGCCCAGCACATCGCCCTGGATGACGAGCGGGGCAAGGGATACCGGGCCGTCCTGCTTCTGCTGACGGTTGTCCTCGGTCTCGTTGGCCTGCGCGGCCTGGGCAATGGCGATGGCCAGCAGACTGGCAGTGACGCCGATACGGCGGGTCGTCCTGATCATGCGGAGAAAATTTCCTGATTGTTTGGCGTCAGGTGCAACTGCGCAGCAGAGGGGAACGCTGTCTGTCACCTTCAGCCTGTTGTGGGCAGAGTGTTGCGGCTCTTCTGGGAGCTATTTTGATAATGCTAAGCCTTAGCGGCTGAGAATTATTATCGTTGCGTAAGGTGTATGTAAAGCGGAAGGTGGAACGGTATGTTCCCCGGAAAGCGTCGACGCGCTAGATCGGTGTTCTGCAAAAACTCATGACCGAGAGGTAGCGGCGGCGCTTTACCAGCAGTCGTCGCTAGCAAGCGAGAAGCAGCCAAGCTGCAGACTCGACTACCCAAGCAGTTCTTGGATCGGCGCTACCACCCTGGTTCGGTGCGTTGGTGACGGGACGAAACCGCTGCTTCTACGGTTACCAAGTTTCGACTTGCTTCGCACCGTCTACGTGGGCGCCCGTTACTCCTTATCGAGACTCCGGCAACCCCCTCTCCAGCCTCGGACAAACCCACTCCACAAACGCCCGCACCCTTGGCGATAGCTGCAAGGCGTGCGGGTAGACGAGCTGGATCGGCAGGTCCTTCGGTTCGTAATCCTTAAGCACTCTTACCAAACGACCATCGGCCAGTTCATCGGCGACCTGGTAGTGCAGCAGGCGGGTGATGCCCAGGCCTTGCACGCAGGCCAGGCTGGCGGTGCGGATCTGGTTGCAGGTCAGGCGTGGGGTGATTTCTTCGGCCTGTTCTTTCTCGCCGTGGCGGTAGTACCAGTGGCGACCCTGGGCGGCGAACAGGATGCAGGCGTGGTCCTCCAGCGCCGCCGGGGTGTCGATGGCGGGGGCGGTGCTCAGGTAGTCGGGGCTGGCGCAGGTGACCAGCCGGGTGCTGCCGATCTGTCGGGCGACCATTGCCGAGTCGGGCAGGTGGCCGATGCGCAGGGCGAGGTCGAGGCGTTCGTCCAGCAGCGGGACGATCTGGTCGTTCAGGTTCAGCTCCACCTGTACCTGCGGGTGCTCCTTGAGAAAGACATTCACCAGAGGCGCCAGGTAGCGCTGGCCGAACTCCACCGGGGCGGTTAGGCGCAGCAGGCCGCGGACGTCGCCGTCCTGCGCGTCCAGGCGCTGCTCGATGTCGGCAAACTCGGCAAGCATGCGCCGGCTCCAGGCCAGGTACTCGGCACCCTCGTCGGTCAGGGCCATGCGCCGCGTGCTGCGGTTGAGCAGGCGCACACCTAGGTGGCGCTCCAGCGCGGCCAGCGAGCGCACCACCGATGCCACGGACTGGCCGCTGGCGTCGGCCGCCGCGCTCAGGCTGCCGTTGTCGACGATCCTCACGAAATTGGCCATCGCCTTGAGCTTGTCCATTGCCACCTTCGATTTGTGCGATTGCTGTAGGGGTGTTGTCAGGTCCGCGGCATAGCTGGGATGCGCAGGGCGGCGGACACTGTCCTGGACCGACGACTTCCGGAGTTTCGCACATGAACCCACCATCCAGCCCCGCTCGTATCCTCGCCTACGACCACATCGGCATCCGCGTCAGCGACCGCTGCCGCGCCATGGCCTTCTACCAGGCGCTGGGCTTCGTCGAGAGCGCCAGCTTCCCGCTGTTCGAGGCCAACGAGATGCTCAGCCCGGACGGCGTGCGCATCAATCTGATCTTCAACGGCGCGCGTACCCGCGACGCGCACAATGTACTGCTGGATGCGCCGGTCAAGCGCCCGGGCATGACCCATCCGGCGTTCATCGTCGATGACCTCCAGGCGCTGCAGCGCTGGCTGGGCGAGGAGGGCATCGCCATCACCGAAGGGCCGCACCCCATCGGCCCGCGTCGGGTCGCGCTGTTCATCCGCGACCCGGACGGCAACGTTCTGGAGTTCAATCAGCTCGTCAGAGGAGATGCGCAATGAAACTGTATGACCTGGGCCCATCCGGCAACTGCTACAAGGTGCGGCTGTTCGCGGCGCTGGCCGACATCGAGCTGGAGCGGGTAGCGGTTGATTTCCCCAATGGTGCGCACAAGAAGCCGCCGCTGTCCGAGCTGAACCCGCTGGGGCAGTTGCCGATTCTGGATGATGGCGGGCATATCGTCCGCGACTCGCAGGCCATTCTGGTCTACCTCGCCGGTACTTTCGGCGGCCTGGCCTGGTGGCCGGAGCACGCCCGCGGGCAGGCCGAGATCGTGCAGTGGCTGTCCTTCGCCGCCAACGAGATCCAGCACAGCCTGTGCGCGGCGCGGCTGGTGGAGAAGTTCGGCTATCCGCTGGACAAGGAAGCGGCGCTGGCGAAGGCACCAACGGTGCTCGGGGTGCTCGATGCGCATCTGCAAGCCAACGATTGGCTGGCGATGGGGCGGCCGACCATCGCCGATTGCGCCGTCTACCCCTACGTGGTGCTGGCGCCGGAAGGCAGCGTCGACCTCGGCCCGTATGGCAACGTGGCACGCTGGATGACCCGCATCGAAAGCCTACCCGGCTACGTGAAGCCCTGAGGGCGCCGCTGCGACACGCAGGCGGCCCGGCAAACCGCCGGGTCGCCTTGCCCGCCGTGGTGTCAGAAGCTGATCACCGTCTTCAGGCCGAACACCACCACGTCTTCCGCCTCGTCGAAGCCGCCCGGCCGGTGGAAGTACTGGACGTTTGGCGTCAGCGAAACCGCAGGTATCAGCGCCACGCGGTAGTACAGCTCGGCGGGGTATTCCACGTCCGGCACCGGCTCGCCCTGTTCGCGCAGGCGCTTGCGCGCGTCGTCGTTGATTTCCAGGCGGCCGAGGCCGAGGCCGAGTTCGTCATCCGGGCGCGAGGCGAAGGGCGCGGAGAGGCTGCCGCCCACCTGCCAGATGCGCTCGATATAGGTCACGTCCGGGTCGGACTGGATGAAGTTGGCAAACAGCTTCAACCGTCGCGCCGGCAGCGCCGCGCTCTGCCAGACCTGCTGTTCGGCCATCAGGTAGCCGCCCGTGGCGTGGTCGTGCTCGGCCGCCGCGGCACCTGAAAGCGACATGGGCCGGCCGGCACCGTCGCGGTAGAGGTCTTCGAAGTCACCGGTGTTGCGCCACAGGCCGAGCCGATAGGCGCCGGGTTGCCCGCCCAGGGTTGGCGTCCAGCCGAGTTCGGCGACCGCGTGGTAGCCGGTGGTGCCCGACGGGCTGCCGAAGTTCAGGCCCTGCTCACGCTCGGTGAAGCGCGGGTTGACCTGGTAAAGCGCAGTCTGCAACGACCATTCTTCGTTCAGCTGGTAGCGCGCGGTAGCGCCCCATTGGCTGATCGGCCAGGTGTACCAGTTGGGCGTGACGTAGCCGGGCACCGTGCCGCAGAAGCCGAGGTTCTGGAACGGGCAGGCGAAGGGGTAGATGTCCCCGCTCATGGGCAGCCGGCCGAGCTTGATCAGCAGGCGGTCATCGAGCAGCGCCTGCTGGTAATAGAACTGCACCAGCCGGGTGGTGCTGCCATAGCCGTAGATTTCCTGCGGCTGCAGCAGCACGCCGAGGTCGGCTTCGGCGTTGAGGTTCTCGCCGTTGCGGTTGACTACCGTGAAATGAAAGCCGGCGCCGGACCAGCCCAGCAGTTTGTCCAGGTCCAGCGCGGCGTCGAACATCACCTGGTCGGCGTAGGTGCCGGTGTGGTCATCGCCGCCCTGCGTGTTCCAGGCCAGCTCGTTGACGTAGGTGATCTGCAGGTCGACGCCGGCCTCATGCAGGCGGGTGCGGTTGCCGTTCCAGTCGCCGAACAGGAACTGATCGGGTGAATACTCGGCCGCTTGGGCAGAAGTGAACAGGCAGGCGGCGAGAAGGCCGCTGCCGAAGCGCAGGCTTGTTGTCATTGTTCTGATCCTTCGGATGTGACGATGCGCAAGTGCCGCGAATAGCGTTAGGTGCAAGGCCTATGGCATGAACGGTATTCGCAAGCGCTTGTGCTCATGGGGCATTACCTGTGGCTCGGTAACGGTGGCTGCGTTGGCGGTTCCACCGAGTTGAAAGCCCGAACCGGTCGTGACTGAAGGCTGTCGCCGGCACGTTCCATCACTTGGGTTCGGGCTCAGCCAAACTCGACCGCTTCTCGGTGTTACCGGCTAAGCGGTCGGTTTGGCGTTGAAGGACTAGTGCCCTCCGCCCGACTTCACGCCGTCATGCGCTTGCCGGCGAACGAAGTGACGAATGCTTTCCAGCTCGGCATCGGTCAAATCCGGGAACTTGGGCATGCCGTTGGCGAGCAACGCCCCACCGCGCACAACACGCTCAAAGGCTTTTTCGTTGCCCGAGAGCAGGATTGGCGATTCCCGCAGATCGGGCGCTTTCATCCCCGCAACCGCGCCGGCGCCATGGCAGCCGACACAGAGGTTTTCCGCAAAAGCGCCCGCGCCGGCTTCCGCTTTCTTGGCGTCGACCTTGAAGTTCTCGTCGATGATGGGCTTGGCCAGTTGCGGTGCAGGCTGTTTGGGGATGACCGCTTTTCCGTCGAGCGAGAAGGTCATGATCCGGCGTTCATGCACCCCGTATTTCCAGCCATGGCTTTCGAAACCCAGCTCACCGTTGCCGCCGAAGTTGGAGGCCAGCGCCCCACCCGGGCCGACCAGCAGGGACACCATCTGCTTGCCGTCCAGCTTGTAGGTAATCGGTGGCGCGGAGATGCCAAGGCCTACGTCGTAGGACCAGAGCTCGTCGCCGGTGCGCGCATCGTAGGCCTTGAACAGGCCGTCAGGCTGACCCTGGAAAACCAGGTTGCCGGCCGTGGTCAGGGTGCCGCCACCCCATGGGCTCTTCTGGTTGACTTGCCACACACGCTCGTTCTTGACCGGGTCCCAGGCCTGCAACGAACCGCGAGTTTCATGCGGGTCTTTGGTCAACTCCCATCCGGTCAGGCCCAGATAGAGTTTGTGGCTCGCCATCTTGTGGCCAGGCTTCGTGTTCTTGCCGTCGTCCTTGAAGGTATTGCCCAGATGGTTGGTGGGGATAAAGGCAAGATTCAACTCGGGGTTATAGGACATCGCGTGCCACGAGTGAGCGCCGAAGGCCGAGGGGTAGATGTTCTTCTCGCCATCGGGGTATCTGGCGTCCTTGGCGACAATATGGCGTTGCTCTTTCAGGTCGTAGCGGGGTGACCAGTTGGCGTCGGCAAATTTCTCGGCCGACAGTACCTTGCCGTTCGAGCGGTCGATTGTGTAGAAGAAGCCGTTCTTTGGCGCATGCAATACGGCGTCAACATCCTTGCCATCGATTTTCAGGTCGGCCAGCACGATGTCCATGTTCGAGTTGTAGTCCCAGGTATCGCCGGGCGCCGTCTGGACGTGCCATTTGTACTTGCCGGTATCCGCATCTACCGCCACGACCGAACACAGGAACAGGTTGTCGCCGCCCTCCGGGCTGCGTACCTTGATGTTCCATGGGCCACCGTTGCCGGTGCCAAAGATGAGCTGGTTGTACTTGGCGTCGTACGTCCAGCCGTGCCAGGCATTGCCGCCGCCGCCGTTTTCCCACCACCGGCCGCTCCAGGTTTTGGCCGCCATTGCCTGAGCAGGGTCCTCGAACCCATCGGCAGGGTTGCCGGGCACGATATAGAAGCGCCAGATCTGTTTGCCGGTTTCGGCATCGTAAGCAGTTACATAACCGCGCATCGGGCCGAGTTCCGTTCCGCCGTTACCGACAAATACCTTGCCATCGAAGGCCTTGGGATGGCCGGTGATATTCAACGGCTGGTCGTGATCGAAGGTTCGGGTTTGCCAGACTTCCTTGCCGTCTTTTCGGTTGATCGCGATCAGGCGGCCATCCCAGGTGGCGATGAACAACTTGTCGCCATAAGTCGAAAGGCCGCGGCTATGTTTCCAGAAGACCTTCTTCATGTTGTTGTCGAGAATTTCTTTGGAAACCTGCGGATCATATTCCCAGAGCTTCTTGCCGGTGCGGGCATCGAATGCGCGCGTTCTGTTCATTTCGCCCACGTAATACATGACGCCATCGACGACCAGGGGCGTCCCGACCATATCGGATCGGTCCGGAAGAGGGGCGTACCATTCGGGCTTCAGCTGGCTGACGTTTTCTACATTGATATCTTTCAGGGGGCTGAACCGCTGTTCGGAGTGTGTGCGTCCATAAGCCAGCCAGTCAGCAGTGTTTGATTCATCAGACAGTTCTTTGTCGGTAATCATCCTGTCTGATGCATACAATGGCGCAGTTGCAAAAAGCGAAGCCGCCATTAACACAGGTACCCTTAGAGTTGGTCGTCTTGATTTCATTTTTATTATTACCTTGTTTAGGGTTGTTCAGCGCTTCCGGCATGCGTCAAGCGAGCATCTACCGGTAGTGTTTTTAAAACGTGTTTACTCCCTGATGTTCGGCGCTGTTCGGCCGAAGGGCTGGATACCGCGCTGGTCGCGCAGACGCACTTTGGGCGGGGCGGTGGTGGGGTAGCTCATGGTGTTGCCTCCGATGCATGGCCAGGCCGGATGGCTGACCGTGTTGTTGTTCAAAGCAAGGGGGAGGGGGGACCGGCGACCGCGCTTGCGGTCGGGCACGGCAAAGGGCGGGCGCCGAGCTGCAGACCTTGCCAGGCCAGAACGCGCTGATAACGGTCGGCCAATGACTCGGCCTCGCTCCACGCGGCCGGCAGTCGCTCGCTGAGAGCCAGATGGCTGTCGGCGTGGCAGCGGAGGTCGTTGGCGCAGGCGTGATAGAAGCGGTTGACGACATCGGCCATGGGCTCGCGCCAGTCCTCCATCAGCACAGCCGCATGAGCGAGCACTGCTGGGCGGCCGTCGCAGCTGCGCCGCCAGCGCTGCGCGGTGCCGGCCAGCTTGCGGCCCTCCAGCGTCAGGTTGAAGCGGCCGTCGCAAAAGGCGCCTGGAACCGCGCCGACTCCTGCCCGCAGACCATGTTCGGCGAGCCATAGCGCCAGGGGATCGAGCAGGCGCTCGTAGGCGACGACGATGCGCTTGCCGGTCTCCTCGCTGACCGGCATGGTGCAGGCCAGCGCGATGTTGAGCACCGCCGATGATTGCGGCACCGGCTCGCCGCCGGTGTCGCGCAGCAGGATCGGCCAGCCCTGCGCCGCGCAGCGTTGGCTGGCCAGGGCGAAACCAGGGCGGCGCTCGAAGCTGCCGGGCATCACCAGTGCCTGGCCGGTGGGGCGCCAGAGCAGCAGCTGGCAGTCGAACAGTCCGTCACAGACGCGCTGCAGCAAGGCCCGCTCGGCATTCAGGCCGGCGCCTACGCTGAACCGAGCGATGCCGTTCATGCCGCGTACCCCTCGATGCGCCGACAGAGATCATCGAGAAATTCAGCCGCGGGTGAGCCGTTGACAGCGCGGTGATCGAAGGTCAGCGACAGGCCCATCCACTCGACTTCCACCAGTTCGCCGCTCGGCCCGAGTTCCAGCCGCCGCTGGATGCCACCGACCCCGAGGATAGCCACCTGCGGCGGATTGAGGATCGGCGTGAAGTGGTGCACCCGCGACAGTCCCAGGTTGGAGACGGTAAAGGTGGCGCCGGTCAGCTCCTTGACCGACAGCTTTCCGGTCTGGGCCTTGTCCACCAGCGCCTTGCGCGCCTGGGACAGGCTTTCGCCGTCCAGTTGTTCGGCATTGAACAGCGCCGGGGCGACCAGCAGATCGCCCGGCAGTGGAATGGCGAGGCCCAGATGCACCGCCGCGTGCTGGTGGATCACCTCTTCTTCCAGCGTGGCATTAAGGCTGGGGTGGGCCTGCAGCGTCTCGATCACCTTGAGCAGCAACAGGTCCTGCACGGACACCGCGCTGCCCTCGGCCTTCAGCTCGGCGCGACGGGTCTTCAGCGCATCCAGCCGGCATTCGCTGTGGTGGGTCAGCTGCGCGGTGGTCTGCAGGCTTTCGTGCATCTTCGCCGCGATCATCTTGCGCATGCCCTTGAGCGGCACCCGTTCGGAAGCGCGCTCGGGCAGGATTTCCAGTCGAGTCATGGCTATTCCACCTGGCCGATGACCGCACCCTTGGCGATCACCGCGTCTTCTTCCTCGATGATCTTCAGCACGCCGGCAGCCGGCGCCTCGATCTCGAACTGGGCCTTTTCCGACATGATCTCGGCAACCAGGTCACCGGCGGCAACTTCGGCGCCGTCGCTCACCAGCCAGGAGGTGATAACCGCTTCGGCGTCGCCTTCCCAGAGGTCGTCTGCGATCACGATGGGGGTTGGGTTACTCATGGGGTCATTCCTTGTTCAGGGCGTGATAGGCGGCCACGATCTTGTCCGCATTGGGCAGCGCCCATTGCTCCATGACCGGGGTGAAGGGGATGGGGATGTCGGGGAAGGCCACCCGTTGCGGGCGTGCCTTGAGCATGCCGATGTCGTGCTCGACCACGCTGGCGATGATCTCGCCGCTGACGCCGAAGCTGTGGTAGTCCTCGTCGATCACGATCAGCCGGCCGGTCTTGCGCACCGAGGCGATGACGTGTTCGCGGTCCAGCGGCACCAGGCTGCGCAGGTCGATGACCTCCGCGCTGACGCCGTCCTTCTCCAGCTGCGTGGCGGCGCGCAGGGCGTGATGCACCCCGGCGCCGAGGCTGACCAGGCTGACGTCTCGGCCCTCGCGCACCGTCTTCGCCTTACCGATCTCGACGATGTAGGGCTCTTCCGGCACCGGCACCGTGGCGCCTTTCTCGGTGCCCAGCCAGCCCATGCCCTGCAGCGCCTTGTGGAAGAGGTAGACCACCGGGTTGTCATCGCGGATGGCCGCGGTCATCAGGCCCTTGGCGTCGTAGGCGTTGCTCGGCACCACCACCTTCATGCCCGGCAGGTGGGCGAAGGTGCCGTAGAGGCACTGCGAATGCTGGGCGGCGTCCGAGTAGCCGGCACCGGTGGAGGCCATCAGCACCATCGGCACTGGCACCTTGCCGCCGGAGAAGTAGGTGTTCTTGGCCATCAGGTTGTAGATGGCGTCCATGCAGACGCCGAAGAAGTCGACGAACATCAGCTCGACGATCGGCCGCATGCCGTCCGAAGCGGCGCCCACCGCGGCACCGATGAAGGCCGTTTCGGAGATCGGCGTGTCGCGGATGCGCGCCTTGCCGAACTCTTCATAAAGGCCACGGGTGTTGCCGAACACACCGCCGAGCTGGCCGATGTCCTCGCCCATCACGAACACCTTCGGGTCCAGGCGCATCTCCTGCGCCACGGCTTCGGCCATGGCGCGGGCGACGGTGAGTTTTCTTTCCTTTACTGCTGTGGTCATGGTGGTCTCCTGCTCAGCCGGCCAGCGTGCTGGGGCTGACGATGATCTTGACGTTGCGGTCCTTGTGGTTGGCCAGTTCTTCGAAGCCCTGCTCGAGGATGTTGTCCAGGCCGATGCGGCCGGTGATCAGCGGGGTGACGTCCATCCGGCCGTCGCTGATCAGGGCGATGACATCGGCGAACTCCCCTGCATAGGCGAGCGAGCCGATCACCTGTTTCTCGGTGGCGACGATCTCGAAGAAGTTGAATTCCGAGGGCTCCTCGAAGATGCCCACCATCACGCAGCGCCCGGCCTTGCGGATCACGTCGATGGCGAGCTTGGCGGTGGCCTTGTGGCCGATGCACTCGAAGGAGGTGTCGGCGCCGTAGCCGCCGGTGAGCGCCTTGATCTCGGCGATGGCGTCGCACTCGCTGGGGTCGATGACCCGCGTGGCGCCGACTTCCAGGGCCTTGGCCTTGCGCGCGGCGGACATTTCCAGGGCGATCACCTGGCCGGCGCCGGCGGCCTTGGCGCACATGATGGTGCACAGGCCGATGGTGCCGGCGCCGACCACCACCACCGTCTCGCCGAGCAGGCTGCCGGCCTTCTTCACCGCGTGCATGCCCACTGCCAGGGGCTCGATCAGCGCGCCGGCTTCCAGCGGAAAGCCTTCAGGCAGGCGGTAGAGCAGCTCGGCGGGTACGTTCACCAGTTCGGCGAAGGCGCCGTTGTTCATTAGGCCCGTGAAGGCCAGCTGCTCGCAGAGGTTGTACTGGCCGGTCTTACAGAAACGGCACTGGCCGCAGTGCTGGCAGGCGTCGGCGGCGACCTTGTCGCCCGGCGCATAGCCCTCGACGCCTTCGCCCAGGGCGACGATCTCGCCGCAGAACTCGTGGCCGAGAATGCACTGGCCCTTGATGCCGGTGAGCGGGTGGGGCGCATCCACCGGGATGAAGACCGGGCCGGCGAGGTACTCGTGCAGGTCGGAACCGCAGATGCCGCACCAGTGCACGCGAATCTGCACCCAGCCCGGTTGCGGTGCGCCGGGCAGCGGCACCTGCTCCAGGCGGATGTCCTTGCGGCCGTGCCAGACGGCGGCGGTCATGGTGGCTTGGCTGTTCATGGGGTGTTCCTCGTGTTATTCGGATCGGTTCACACGAACACTTGCTCGAGCGCCTCTTCCGGGCGCGGGTAGGGACTTTCACGGGCGAACTCGATCGCTTCGTCGATACGGCCGCGGGCACGCGCGGCAATGTCCTCGGCCTGCGCCTCGGTCATCACGCCTTCGTCGATCAGGCGCTGGCGGTAGCCGGGAATGGGGTCCTTTTTCATCAGGCCGTCCTTCTCGCCTTCGGGACGGTAGGTTTCGCCATCGCCCATGAAGTGGCCGGCCAGGCGATAGGTCTCGATCTCGATGAGGGTCGGGCCGCCACCGGCGCGGGCGCGCTCGATGGCTTCACCGGCCGCGCGGAACACGCCGTCCGGGTCGTTGTTCTCGACGAACACACCGGGCATGCCGTAGGCCGCGGCGCGCACGTGGTGCTGCTTGATGCAGGTGGCGCTGGCCTTGGCCACCGAGATGCCCCAGGCGTTGTCCTCGATGACGAACACCACCGGCAGCTTCCACAGCGCGGCGAGGTTCAGCGTTTCGTGGAAGGCGCCCTGGTTGGCTGCACCCTCGCCGATGAAGGACACCGCCACCCCGGGCTTGCCCTGCATCTGCCGCGACAATGCGGCGCCGACGGCCGGCCCCATGCCTTCGGCGATGATCCCCGAGCAGGAGAAATTCACCCGGCCATCGAACAGGTGCATGTGCCCGCCGCGGCCGCCGGAAAGCCCGGTGGCCTTGCCGAATATCTCGGCCATCATCTCGTTGAGGTCGACGCCCTTGGCCACGGCGATGTGGTGCGGGCGGTGGGTGGCGGTGACGATGTCCGCGGCCTGGAGGTGCGCACAGACGCCCACCGCGCAGGGCTCCTGGCCGTTGGAGAGGTGCATCTCGCCGGGAATCGGCCCCTTGGCCATGTTGAACACCGGCGTCTTGCCTTCCATGTAGATGCGCTCGATGGATTCCTCCATGTAGCGGCTGGTCAGCATCTGCTCGTACATCCACAGGCGCTGCGAGTTGTTGGGCTGGGTCATGGTCGACTCCCTTGTAGTGGTGGTCAGATCGCGCGTTCGTTGAGGAGCCGGCCGATCTGCTCGGCCTGGCGCAGGGCCAGCGCGACGATGGTGAGGGTGGGGTTCTGGCCGCCGCTGGTGGTGAACTGGCTGCCGTCGGAAACGAACAGGTTGGGGATGTCGTGGCTCTGGCCCCACTTGTCCACCACGCCGTCACGGGCCTTGGCGCTCATGCGGTTGGTGCCCATGTTGTGGCTGGCCGGGTAGGGCGGCAGCTCAATCACGTCAGTGGCGCCGGCGGCCTCGTAACACTTGGCGGTGGCGGCGACGCCGTGCTTGCGCATGGCGGCATCCATGGGGTGATCGCTCTTGGTCACCACCGGGATCGGCAGGCCGTACTGGTCCTTCTCGGTGCCGTGCAGGGTGATGCGGTTGCTTTCCAGCGGCAGGTCTTCGCCGCACAGCCAGACGCCGGACATGTGGTTGTACTTTTCCATCCGCGAGGCGAACTGGCGGCCCCAGCCCTTGGGCGTCGGGTCGAGGAAGGCGGACAGGAACGGCAGGCCGAGGGCGAGGATTTCCAGGCGGTAACCGCCGACGAAACCGCGCGACGGATCGTTGTACGACTCGTCGGAGATCACCCCGGCGCAGGTGGTGCCGCGGTGCATGTTCACCGGCTTGGGCATCACGGCGAAGATGCCCGCAGTGGTGTGGGTCATGTAGTTCCTGCCGACCTGGCCGGAGGAGTTGGCCAACCCGTCGGGGAACATCGAGGAAGCGGAGTTGAGCAGCAGGCGCGGCGACTCGATGGAGTTGCCCGCCACGCAGACCACCCGGGCCTTCTGCCGCTGGATGGTGCCCTGGGCGTCGGCGTAGACCACGCCGTTCACCTTGCCCTTGGCGTCGTGTTCGATGCGCAGCACCATCGACTGCGACCGCACCTCGCAATACCCACTGGCTTCGGCGCGGGGAATGTCGGTGTAGAGCGTCGACCACTTCGCGCCCATCTTGCAGCCCTGCATGCAGAAGCCGATCTGCTGGCAGGCGGCGCGGTCGTCGTAGGGCTCGGTGTTGATCGCCATCGGCCCGGAGAGGATCTCCTTGTAGCCGACCCGCTTGGCGCCGGTGGCCAGCACCTTGAAGGAGTTGTGCCAGGGGTGATAGGCCATGCCGGTGCTGGGGCCGGTCACGCCCATGTGCTTCTCGGCCTTCTCGTACCAGGGCGCCATTTCTTCCAGGGTCACCGGCCAGTCCAGCAGGTTGGCCCCGGCGATGTCGCCGTTGATGCTCCGCATCCTGAATTCGAAATCACGGAAGCGCAGGGCGATGCCGGCCCAGTGCACGGTGCTGCCGCCGACGCCCTTGACGATCCAGGCCGGCAGGTTGGGGTTGTTCTCGGCCAGGTGCCAGTCGCCGGCGGCGATGCGCTTGTCGAGCCAGGAGATCTTCTTGAACATCGCCCACTCGTCGTTCTCGATGTCCTCCAGCGTGTGGCGCTTGCCCGCCTCGAGCACCACGCTGCGAATCTTCTGTTTGGCCAGCGCGTTGGCCAGCGTGCCGCCGCCAGCGCCGGAGCCGATGATCACCACGACGCCATCGTCGTCCTGGGCAAAAGTTGCCATGGGGTATCCCTCTCTTGTTCTTGTTGTCGGCGCCGCGAGGCGCCCTGGCTCAGAGCCAGTTGAGATCGTCGAAGCCGCGGTTGACGTAGCCGCCGTATTCCCACGACGAGCCCTCGTAGCCGAACAGCGGGAATAGCGTCTTGTTGTCGTACAGGCCGAACATCAGGCTGCTGCGCACCGCCTTGAAGAACGGGGTGTTCTCGATGTCGCTGAGCAGCGCCACGCGTTCGGCTTCGTCCAGCTGTTCGAAGCGCTTGCCGTGGGCCTTGCGTGCCTGCCGCTGCAGCTCGTCGAGCCCGCCGCCGATCAGCGCCGGCTCCTGTTCCGCCAGGTCGAGCAGGGGCTGTACGTAGTGGCGATCGCTGATGAAATCGTGGGGGAAGATGTCGCGACCCATGCGCAGCAGGCCGTCAGGCAGTTCCGCCTGCCGCTCCTCGGCGAGCAGGTTCACCGGGATCAACTGGCTCAGGCTCAACGCCAGCAGCGACTGGCTGGACAGAGAAAGAAAACGTCGACGGTTTAGCGTGCCGTGCGGACGAGCTGAATCGTGCATGACAGTAGCTCCTGATTATTACCAACAGCGCTGAGGGGAGCAGGCGGCTGGCGATCTTGTTATGCGAAGAGTTTGTTCCGCACAGGGTGATCAGCAGGGGTCATGCCAACTTTCATGTATGAATCTTTATTTAGCTATATGTTTGAAATTAAAGGATTTATATTGTTTGAATTGGATGGCCGTAACGGTGGTGTAACGCAAGTTGCGCTTTACACCTGTAAAGCGTTGTAAAGCGCTTTACAACGTGCGGCTAAGGATGGTCTGAAAAAGACTTCCCGAATCTGGTGAAATACGCCGATCCCGTTGCCCGAGTTTCCCGATGAAGCAAATGACCTTCGCCGACGCCGAGTACGCCGGCAAGCGCAAACAGACCCGTAAAGAGCTGTTCCTGGTCGAGATGGATCAGGTGGTGCCGTGGAAGGGTTTGATTGCCTTGATCGAGCCGCATTACCCCAAGGGTGAAGGTGGTCGTCCGGCGTATCCGCTGATGGCGATGCTGCGCGTACATTTGATGCAGAACTGGTTTGGCTACAGCGACCCGGCGATGGAGGAAGCGCTGTACGAGACGACCATCCTGCGCCAGTTTGCCGGGTTGAGGCTGGAGCGCATTCCCGACGAAACCACCATCCTCAACTTCCGCCGCCTGCTGGAGAAACACGAACTGGCTGCCGGTATCCTGGCCGTCATCAATGGCTATCTCGGTGACCGCGGTCTGTCGCTGCGTCAGGGCACTATCGTCGATGCTACGTTGATCCATGCACCCAGTTCGACCAAGAACAAGGACGGCAAGCGCGACCCGGAGATGCACCAGACCAAGAAGGGT